>CACZXF010000009.1:74378-80249 GCA_902785105.1 uncultured Eubacteriales bacterium
GCCAAAGGCCAGACTGCCACGGCTCAAATCGAAGATTTGAGGCGCGGCACCGAAGCGCCGGATGAGGTGAACCCCCGTCTCTCCGACAAATTCCAATTTATCCCGGCAGGCTGACGACAAACGTTGCGCTCTTTCCGTATTCGCTCTCGGCGTGGATGCGGCCCTTGTGGGCGTCCACGATGCTGCGGGCGATGGCGAGGCCGAGGCCGTTGCCGGCGATCTCGTTGTTGTGGGAGAGGTCCTCCCGGTAGAAGCGGTCGAATATCTTCTCTAAGTTCTCCGGGGCGATGCCCTGGCCGGTATTGTAGACGCTGAACTGGCAGCCCCGGCCCTTCTGTATAAGGGACAGGCGGATGATGCCGCCCTCACCGGAGTATTTCAGGGCGTTGGACAGCAGTATCACCGCGAGCTGCTGAAGCATCTCCCGGTCGCCGTGGATGAATACGCCGTCGGGGATGTCCGTTTCGAGGGTCCTGCCCGCCTCGAAGACGGTGCTTTCAAAGGGCAGGGCCACGCCCAGCAGGGCGTTGGAGAGGTCGAAGCGCTCCATCTGCGCGGAGACGGTGCCCTTGTCCATGCGGGCGAGGGTCAGCAGGTTTTGAACCAGCTTGTCCGTGCGTCTGACCTCGGACTGGATGTAGCCCAGGTATTCGTTCTCCCCGATCTCCCCGGCCAGCACCTCGGCGTTGGCGGAGATCACGGCCAAGGGGGTCTTGAATTCGTGGCTGGCGTCCCAGACGAACTGCTTCTGCCGGTCGAAAGCCTCCTGCACGGGACGAACCATGCGTTTTATGAGAAAAAACGCCCCTGCGGACAGTATGGCGCAGGCCAGCCCCGCCACCAGCGCTGTGGTGCGGGTGACGCTCTGGGCGGCCATGTGTTCAAGGCGCGCGTCGAGTACGATGAGTCTCCGCTGGTCATCCTGCTCCAGCAATCTGAAATACTGGGTGGACATGACCTTTCCCGTCTCCTTGCCCGTGGCCAGCGCCGCCGCTGCCAGGGTGTTCACCTGCTCATCGGTGTAGAGGCCGGCGCGGTCGCTCTCCCAGCGGGAGACCGTGCCGTCGTCGTTCAGATAGACGGTGTAGAAGCTGACCAGGTTCGCCATGAAGTCGTCCCGGGGCTCCGGGGGCTGCATGGGCGGGTTTTCCCCTTCCATTGGAAACTCGGGGCGGGCACCACGGTTGCCGGCAAGCGTGCCCAATGCGGACATGGCCCGCTGCTCCACCGCCCGGTAGTTGCCCCAGCTAATAGAGAAGATGATGCCCGCCGTCACCAGAAACAGCACGCCGATGACCAGCGCGGTCAGCCGCCAGCGCAACCGGGCGATCATGTGGCTTCCTCCAATGAGTAGCCCATCCCCCGCGTGGCCTTGAGCTTCACGTTTGCACCGACGAAGGCCAGCTTCTTGCGCAGGAAGGAGATGTAGACCTCTAAGTTGTTGTACTCCGCATCGCTCTCATAGCCCCAGACCCGCTCGATCAGCGTCTCCTTGGGCAATATCTGACCCGGATTTCTGAGGAACAGCTCCATGAGCTGGTACTCCTTCGCGCCCAGCTTCACGGACTGACCGGTGGCGTCGCAGGAGAGCTTCGCGTCCTTTTCCGACAGGGATATGCCGCCGTAGCGCAGTTCCATCACCGGCGCGCCGTCACCCCTCCGGGTAATAGCGCGGAGGCAGGCCACCAGCTCCTCCATCTGAAAGGGCTTGGGCAGATAGTAGTCCGCGCCGCCCTGTAAACCCCGGACCCGGTCCTGCAAGTCACCCCGGGCGGTCAGCATCATCACCGGGGTTTTGACGCCCTCGGCGCGGATACGTTCTAATATCGTGAAGCCGTCCATGCCGGGCAGCATCACGTCTAATATAATGGCGTCATAGCCGCCCGACAGCGCGTAGTCCAGCCCCTCCAGGCCGGTATAGACCGCGTCCGCCACGATATTCTCCCGCCCCAGCAGCCGGCAGACCGCCCCGGACAGGCTTTTTTCATCTTCCACCAATAGTACGCGCATGGAATGTCCTTTCGTTCGGGTCGCAAATTGAAAACGGAAAATTGAGTCCGATCAATATACACAGCGGCACTGTACATTTTCAATTATTTACTGTTTGTACGCCTCGATCGCCGCAAGGGTCTCCGGGAAGCGGGCGCGAATCTCGTCCTCGGTCATGTGGAGGTACTTGGCGCAGTGCTTGAGGACCAGGGCGGGACGGAGCCTGATATTCAGGAGCAGGTTGTTGAAGGATTCGCGGTACTTCCTTTCGGTGAGCTCCATCATCTGGAGGTAGTCGCCGAGCAGGGGCTTTGTGCGGGCAAGCTGGGCGTTGGCGGCGTCGGCGAGGCTCTGGCTGGACAGGAAGGTGGACATGGCCTGGTTGAGGTAGTCCAGGAACCGGTCCCTCAGGGTGGGATTCGCCATGAACGCCTTGAAGAGCTGGGCATTGGTACCCTGGGCCATCAGTTCAAAGCCGTCGGTGCTCTCTCTTTCGCCGCGAAGGGCGCGGTCCAGGTCGTAGATCACCCAGCGCCACTTGCCGTCGGCGTCGGGATTGCGGTAGCGCTTGACGTTGACGGTGTCCGGCGGGCCATAGACGATCTGCATGGTGATGAACTCGATAAAGTTGTCGATGTCCACCTCTTTGTCAATGTATTCGTAGGTCTCCTGGGTGGTATTGTCGTGGGTCTTGAGATATTCCTTCAGGGCGGCATAGGAGGCGTTGGAGCCCTGCTTTTCCTCTAAGCCGCTCTTGACCAGGTCCAGCGAAGCCTCCTGTCCGGTCCAGCCCTCCCGGCGAGCCAGGGAGAAGGGGCTGATGTTCTCCCGGATGTACATGGTGCTGTAGTACTTGCCGTTGAGATAGCAGATGCATTCCTCGGATTCCATGTACATCACGCTGGTGTTCGACGCCTGATTGGTCATCACCACGTCCCGCATGAAGGCGGACTTGTAGTCCTGGCCGCTGTAGCGGAGGATGAACGCCTCATATTCGTCCCAGGGCCGCTCATGGAAGATGGGATAGCGGAAACGGCTGGCCCCGTAGCAGGGCTTGGCCATCACCTTGAAGCACTTCAGTTCATAGGCCCGGGTGTTGCGCCCGTGGAGCTTGATGCCGCATTCCTGGGAGATGGCGGTCTCCCCCACGCCGGTGAACACCTCCACGTGGGCCTCGCGCTCCCACTCCATCCAGAAGTTCGCGCCGCGATTGTAGTCGCCGTAGGGGAACTTTTCCTCGGCGTTAGGGCCGGGGACCATGATGCCCGTCTCTTCGCTGTACAGGCCCGTGGGGTCGGAGACCAGAGAGACCACATAGGGGGCTTCCGCGGCGGCGTTGACGTCGTAGAGATAGCTCTGGGTGTCCATGATGGAGGGCAGATGGCCGTCCATGTAGACGCGCGTGCGCAGTATGGTGGTGCCGCTGACCTCGATGGGCGCGGTGTAGGGCGTCTTGGACATGTCCGGGTCGGAGCAGTCCAGCGTGTAGTAGATGCGCCCGCCCGCCGGAGCGGTCAGGGTCACGGAGTACGCCTCGCCGCTGTGGTGCAGCCCGCCGGGCAGGGAGTATTCCGCGCGTGGGGCTGGGGGCAGCAGCGCGGAGCCGTTGGACTTGAGGGGCGTGGCGGTCTCAAAGTAGCCGCAGTTCCCGGCCTCGTCGCGGCCATAGGAGATGCCGTTATACTGGGCGGGAAGATAGAGGGTGTCCATCATGTTGCCCGCCCGGTCGCAGAGGCAGACCGCCTCGCCGCCCGCGCCGGTCAGCGCGAAGGGCGCGGAGAGCTGGCCCGTGGCCGCCGCGCCGCTGCCGGTGAGGAACACGGCCAGGCGCTCCCCGGCATTGAGGCGCGTCCCCTCCGGGAACTGCCAGCGGCGGGGCTTGCCGGGCTGGTCGGACAGGCCGCAGCCGCTCAGATCGACCTCCATGCCGGTGTCGTTGCACAGTTCCACCCAGTCGGCCTTTTCATCCACCGGCAGGGCCATGACCTCGCTGATGTACACATTCCCCCGCCGCCGCGCCGCACTCTGATTATCCAGCGCTATGGTGGATTCGGCGGTGTTCTCCATATTGGGCGTGGGCGGGACAGAGGTGGTCCAGCCGTCGGTCCCGGTCCATGAATAGACCTGGCCGGCCCTCATCGCGGGCAGCGTCAGCGTGGCGATGAGCGTCCCGTCGGGCTGGGTCAGCCGCAACGTCTCCCCCTCGGACAGCTTGAAAGCCGCGTGGAGGTGGGCAAGGTCGGTCTTATCCTCGCCGCCGGAGCAGTGAATCGTGAGATAGCCGTCCGCGGGCAGGGTCATATCGGGAAAACGGAACTTGTCCGGCTTGGCGGCGTTATCCGTCAGGCCGTAGTTTTTCAGCTTCACCGGATGGCCGGTGAGGTTGCGCAGCTCGATATAATCGTGATACTGACCCTCCGCGTCCGGGAAGACGCCGGGGTTGGCGGTCATGACCTCGCTGAAGCCCACCTCGCCGGTCTGCTCCCCCGCGTCCTCGATGACCGCGGCGCTGTCCGCGCCGGGGGTGGGCCGATCGGTGACGGTCCAGACGCCGGCATCATTGACCGCGTAGGATTCGTCGGCGGCCATGGCGGGCACCAGCACCGAATCGATGGTGTTGCCCGAGGGATCGTAGAGATAAAGCGCCGTGCTGCCGGACTTGGGAAGGCGGAAGGGCGCGTGAAGCCGTCCCGCCGACAGAGCGTTGGTCATGCCATCCGCGTAGACCAGCAGGAAGCCGCCGGCCTCCAGCGCGATGTCCGGAAAGACCAGCGTCTTGTTGACCTTCGTGTCACGGGTCAGGCAGACGCCGTGGAGGGAAAGGGGCTCGTCCCCTGTGTTTTCAAGCTCTATCCAGGGCAGCGCTTCGCCGGTCTCGTCCTTCAAGGTCAAAACATTGTGGTTCTGCACTTCGCTGATGCGCAGCGCGGCCAGCGCCGCAGAGCTCTCCGCCCCCAGCGTCGCCAGACTGCCGCGATCCAGCATCCAGCCCGCGATCAGTGCCAGCACACAAATTCCCGCCAGCAGCGCCGTAAAGCGCGTCCCCGCGCTGTTATTCTTCCGAGTTCTTCGTTTATCCATGAAGCATCCTTTCCGGATAAAACCATAGGTATAAAATTTCTATTTTATTTTAACATTCACGGATTAACAAAGCAATCATAATATTGTTGTATTTTGCGATATAATATGGCTATATACGGAGATTGAATAACCGGAGATTTATCGAGCTGACAGAAAATGAAAAGTGCATTTGTTTGCCGACTGACTCCATTCTCCATACTTACCAGTGTAAACTGAATCGTTTACAGGGAAAGTTTTTATGTTATAATGTTGTATGGGAGAGGTGATTACATGATTCGTTCCATCGTAAGAGACATGTTTTTTCTTGGACAGAAGTCGGACCCGGCGGCCCAGGGCGATATTTCCATCGGCCGGGACCTCCGGGATACATTGCAGGCCAACCGGGATCGCTGCGTTGGCATGGCCGCGAACATGATCGGCGTGAAGAAGCGCGTCATCATTGTGAACATGGGCCTCGGGGACGTGGTGATGTACAATCCGGTGCTGCTCCAGAAGGATTCGCCCTATGAAGCCGAAGAGGGCTGCCTGTCGCTGGACGGCACGCGCAAGACGACCCGGTACCAGAACATCGAGATCGAGTACCGGGACGATACGTGGAAGAAGCACCGCCAGCGCTATTCCGGCTGGTTCGCCCAGATCATACAGCACGAGCTGGACCATTTGGAGGGGATCATCATTTGAAGGGTGGGCTCTGTAAACAGAGATTTGGTGGGCTGTGCCCACACCCTATAGCTGCCGCGCATAGGCACCGGTCTTTGGGGGCCATAGATCCGAGCCCCCAAAGCCCTATGTTGCGTTTCT
>CACZXF010000010.1 GCA_902785105.1 uncultured Eubacteriales bacterium
GGCGGCACTTCATGGCGTCTCTTCTTTTGATGCAATCGTTGCTGCTTTTCGGGGTGAGGCTGATGGGGCATTATTCGGGGTGGACTGAACAGTTACTTTTCAACATTGAATACAAGCTGTGCGTTGATGGGAAAGAGTAACCGTTGAAAGCGCTATAGAGAGGGACGCCCCGGCTGCAAGCGTTCCGCGCGGCAGGCGGTGAAAGACATTCCCGGAGCATCCGCCCCGCGGCGTATTCCGGCGATAACGGAAACTGAGAGGAAGCCAGATGGCTTCAAAGCAGGGTGGCACCGCGGAACCTTCGCCCCTACGATTGGGACGGAGGCGTTTTTTATGTATTACACCATGAAGGGAGACAGAATATGCTGACACAGGCCCCCAAGGGCACCCTTGACATGCTGCCCCAGGATTCCCACCGGTGGCAGTCCATCGAGCGCAGTATGCGCAAAGCCTGCGCACTGGCGGGCTATCGGGAGATTCGCACCCCCATATTTGAGCACACCGAGCTGTTCCAGCGCGGCGTGGGCGATACCACGGATGTGGTGCAGAAGGAGATGTACACCTTCGAGGACAAGGGCAACCGCTCCATCACCTTAAAACCCGAGGGCACGGCGGGGGCGGTCCGCGCTTTCATCGAGAGTCACATGTACGCCGACGCGCTGCCCGCGAAGCTGTACTATTCCGCCTGTCCCTGTTTCCGGTATGAAAAGCCCCAGTCCGGACGGCTGCGCCAGTTCCACCAGAACGGCGTGGAGGTTTTCGGCGCGAAGGACGCCAGCGTGGACGCGGAGATCATCAAGCTGGCCATGGACATATTAAAAGCCAACGGCATCGAGGGGCTGAAGCTGAACATCAACTCCATCGGCTGCCCCAACTGCCGCAAGGCGTATCTTGAAAAGCTGCGCGACTACCTGCTGCCTAAGCTGCCGACGCTGTGCAAGACCTGTCAGGAACGCTTCGAGCGCAACCCCATGCGCATACTCGACTGCAAGGAGGACGCCCCGAAGCTGACGGACGCCCCTGCCATGCTGGACAATCTGTGCGAAGATTGCGCCAGCCACTTTGAGAAGCTGAAGGGCTATCTCGGGGCCATGAACCTGCAATACGCCATCGACCCCCGGATCGTCCGCGGGCTGGACTACTACACCAAGACCGTCTTTGAGATCATCACCGACACCCCGGACGGCGGCGAGCTGACCGTCTGCGGCGGCGGGCGCTACGACGGCCTGGTGGAGGAGCTGGGCGGCCCCGCCACGCCCGGCATCGGCTGGGGCATGGGCATCGAGCGGATGCTGATGGTGCAGGACATGCGCGGCACCGCGCCGAAAGCCCCGGATTACCTGGACGCCTTC
Organism: uncultured Eubacteriales bacterium; assembly: GCA_902785105.1. Classification (GTDB taxonomy): domain Bacteria; phylum Bacillota; class Clostridia; order Christensenellales; family Aristaeellaceae; genus UBA2862. The sequence continues at coordinate 1,353 of CACZXF010000010.1, forward strand.
GTGGTCACGCTGGGCGACGAGGCCCGCATGGCCGGCGTGAAGCTGGTGAATGAGCTGCGCGGCCAGGGCGTTAAGGCCGACCTGGACCATGCTGCCCGGAGCATGAAGGCCCAGTTCAAGTATGCCAACAAGCTGGGCGTCAAAAACGTCATCGTCATCGCCTCCGACGAGCTGCAGCGGGGCACCGTCAAGCTTCGCGACATGGTCAACAGCACCGAACAGGAGCTGCCCATGGAGCAGGTCGTGGAGATGTTCGCAAACTCATAATTGCAGGAGGAAAACAAAATGCTTTCTCACAAAAGGGACCACTATTGCGGACTGTTGAACGAGTCCAACGTCAATGAGACCGTCCACCTGTCGGGCTGGGTGCAGCGCACCCGCGATCTGGGCGGCGTGGTGTTCGTATGGCTGCGGGACCGGGAGGGTCTGGTGCAGTTGGTGTTCGATGCGGACGTCTGCGGCGATGAGATCTTCGCCCTGGGCCGCTCCCTGCGCTCGGAGTATGTGCTGACCGTGTCCGGCGAGGTACGTTTGCGCGATGCGGGCGCCATCAATAAGGACCTGGCCACCGGCACCATCGAGGTGTTCGTGAAGGACGCCGTGTTGCTGAACAAGTCCGAGACCCCGCCCATCTACATCGACGACAAGGCCGACGAGAACGAGCTGGTGCGCCTGAAGTACCGCTATCTTGACCTGCGCCGCCCCTCCATGCAGGAGAAGCTCCGCCTGCGCAGCAAGGTGGTCAACTGCATCCGCTACGAGCTGGATGATTTGGGCTTCACCGAGGTGGAGACGCCCATCCTCTCCAAGTCCACCCCTGAAGGAGCCCGCGACTTCCTGGTACCCTCCCGCCTGCATCCCGGCACGTTCTACGCCCTGCCCCAGAGTCCGCAGATCTACAAGCAGCTCCTGATGCTGGCCGGCTTTGACAAGTATTACCAGATCGCCCGCTGCTTCCGCGACGAGGACAACCGCGCCGACCGCCAGCCGGAGTTCACCCAGTGCGACATCGAGATGAGCTTCATCGACGAGGAGGACATCTACGCCACCGTCGAAAAGGTGTTCGCCCGCATCTTCAAGGAGATCAAGGGCATCGAGCTGAAGCTTCCCCTGCCCCGGATGCCCTGGCGCGAGGCTATGGAGCGCTTCGGCAGCGACAAGCCGGACACTCGCTTCGGCATGGAGCTGGTGAACCTGACGGACAAGCTGGGCAAGACGGGCTTCGTGGTGTTCGATTCCGCCATCGAGGCGGGCGGCCGTGTGGAAGCCATCAACGCCAAGGGCCTGGCTACCCTCACCCGCAAGCAGATCGACAGCCTGGCCGAGTACGTCAAGACCTACCGGGCCAAGGGCCTGCCCTACATGACCTTCACCGCCGATGGCAACGTGAAGTCCAGCTTCAACAAGTTCATGTCCGACGAGCTGATCGAGACCGTGCGCCTTGAGATGAACGCCGAGCCCGGCGACATCATCTTCTTCGGCGCGGACAAGAAGAACGTGGTCTGGCAGGCGCTGGGCGCGCTTCGCTGCGAGATCGCCCGCCGGCAGGACATGATCGACCACAGCAAGTACAACCTGTTCTGGGTCACCGAGTTCCCGCTGTTCGAGTACTCTGAGGAGGAGGAGCGCTGGGTCGCCGCCCACCATCCCTTCACGAGCTGGTACGCCGAGGACAACAAGTATCTGGACACCGACAAGGAGCAGGTGCGCTCCCGGGCCTATGACCTGGTGATGAACGGCATCGAGCTGGCCAGCGGCTCCATCCGCATCCACCGCTCCGACATGCAGGCCCAGATGTTCGATATGATCGGCCTGAGCCAGGAAGAGGCCCAGCACCGCTTCGGCTTCCTGCTGGACGCCTTCAAGTACGGCGCGCCGCCCCACGGCGGTCTGGCCTTCGGCATCGACCGTCTGGTGATGCTGCTGACCGATTCCGACAGCCTGCGGGACATCATCGCCTTCCCCAAGGCCAACAGCGCCAACTGCCTGATGATGGAGACCCCCGCCGACGTGCGCCCGGATCAGTTGGAAATCCTCAAGATAAAGATCGACATGCCCGCCGAGGCGTGACAAAACCGGGAGCCGCCTGAACGGGCGACTCCCGTTTTTCGTCCAAATGGTATCAAACCATGCTTACTAAAGATCATTTCTTCTATAAATCCTTCATCGCCCTGGCCGTCGCGCTGATGGTGGAGCAGGCGGTGATACTGTCGGTCAATCTGATCGACAATCTGATGCTGGGGGCCTATTCCGAGGCGGCGCTGTCCGGCGTGGCAGCGGTGAATCAGATCCAATTTGTATTGCAGCAGATCGTCTATGGCGTCTCCAACGGTATGATCGTGTTGGGCAGCCAGTACTGGGGCCAGGGCCGAACGGGAGAAATAAAGAAGTTGGCGGCCATCGGCATGTGGATCATCATCGGCATCACGCTGGCGCTGTTTGTGGCGGTGTCCGTCGTGCCTTACGGGGCGCTGGCGCTGTTTACAGACAACGCCGCCATCGCGGAGCAGGGTGTGCAGTATCTCAGAATCATGCGGTGGTCCTATGTGTTCTTCGGCATGACTACGGTGATGCTGGGGGCCATGCGCATCGCGGAGACGGTAAAGATCGCTCTGAGGGTATCGGTGGTATCGCTGCTGGTCAACGTGTCCATCAACTATCTGCTCATTACCGGCAACCTGGGCTTTCCCGAGATGGGCGTGCGCGGCGCGGCCATCGGCACGCTGACCGCCCGCATCGTCGAATGTATCATCGTGGGTGTATACCTGTTCACACGAGAGAAGAAGCTGCGCCTCTTGCCTGCCGATTTTCTCAGATTGGACAGCACGATGCTGGGCGACTACATCCGGGTCAGTGCGCCCATCATCGGCGCGGCAGTGATCTGGGGCGTTGGCAACGCGGTGCAGACCATGATACTCGGTCACATGGACAAGTCCGCCATCGCCGCCCAGTCCATCAGCAACACGCTTTTCCTGCTGCTGAAGGTGACCTCCGTCGGCGCGTCCTCGGCGGCGTCGGTCATCATCGGCAAGACCGTGGGTGCGGGGAACCTCGACAAGGTTAAGGAGTACACCCGCACTTTGCAGGTGCTTTTCCTCGGTATCGGCTTGGTATTGGCGGGGCTGTTTGCCGCTATCGGCTTCAACCTGCTGGCAGTTTACAACATCTCCGATGAGACCCGTCAGATGGCGCGGGCGTTTATCATCATTCAGACCATCACCATGTTCACCATGTCCTACCAAATGCCTGTCAACGCCGGCATCATCCGGGGCGGCGGCGATACGCGGTTCATATTCATACTGGACATCGTCTCACAGGTGGGCATTGTGATACCCCTGGCATTACTGGCCGCTTTCGTATGGCACTTGTCGCCGGTGATAGTCACCTTCATACTCAATTCCGACCAGATCTTCAAATGCGTGCCCGCTTTTATCCGTGTCAACAGCTACAAGTGGGTCCGCAATCTGACGCGGCCCGAATGACAAATCAGGGACGAGGCTCATTTGACCTCGTCCCTGATTCTTTCATACATTTCTTCTGCGAGGAATTCCGCGCTGCGGCCCACAGCGGGCAGCCATATCACCCGTTCGTCATGCTTGAACCATGTGAGCTGGCGCTTGGCGAAATTGCGGGTGGCCTGCTTCATCCAATAGATTGCCTTTTCCATGGACACCTCTCCCCTCAGGGCGGCGGCGATCTCCTTGTAGCCGATGGCCTGCACGGCGGTGGGATGACTGTTTTCGTCTGCCATCAGGCGGCGAACCTCATCGACCAAACCGCGCTCCAGCATTTCATCCACACGCCGATTGATGCGGCTGTACAATTCATCCCTCGGCCAGTCCGGCGCGAAGATGACCTCACGATAGTCGCCGGGGCGCTCTTTGTCTCGGCGAATCTGCTCGGTCTGGGTGAGGCCGGTCAATCGGTAGATTTCGATGGCGCGGGACACCCGGCGCACGTCGTTTTCATGGAGCCGCGCGGCGCTGTCCGGGTCCACGGCCTTCAACATATCGTGGAGTTTGTGCCGACCCTCCGGAGTCTCGCCCATAGCCATCAGCTCGGCGTGCATAGCCTCGTCGGACTGCTGGGAGAAGCTCATAGGGCGGGTGACAGCGTTGATGTACAGCCCCGTGCCGCCGCACAGTACCGGCAGCTTGCCGCGCTCTTCGATCTCCGCGATGCAAGCTTTGGCATCCGCGCGGTAGACGTCGGCGGTGTAGCGCTCGGCGGGATCGACCATGCCCATCATGTGGTGGGGTATGCCGCCCCGCTCATGCTCGTCCGGCACCGCGGAAAGCACCTCCATGCCCCTATAGACCTGCATGGAGTCCGCGGAGACCACCTCGCCCCCCGCCAGCCTGCACAGCGACACCGCGCAGGCGGTCTTTCCCGAGGCTGTCGGACCGGCCACCACGGGCAAAAGCGGCTTGACCATTGGCATGTAAACACCCTCTCCTTACTGAATCCGCTTGAACATCTTCTCCATTTCCCGCTTTGAAATGGATTTCATGACGGGCCGCCCGTGGGGGCAGGTGGGCGGTGCGCCGGTTTCCAACATCTGCCTGATGAGGGTCTCCACCTCAGAATCGCTCAGCGGGTCGCCGCCCTTGACGGCGGATTTGCAGGACATCTGCATGATCTCGGCCCGTCGCAGGTCCACGGCGGCGGTTTTGACCTTATCCAGGGCGCCCAGCGCGTCCATAAAGGCGGGCTTCATGTCGGCTCGGCCCAGAATCACCGGCACGGAGCGCACTTGTATGTCCCGCTCGCCGAAGGGCTCCACATCGTAGCCCGCCTCCCGGAACATTTCCAAATTTTCGCTGACCAGCGCCATCTCACGGGCGGTCAAATGGAGCACCATGGGTGTCAATAGCTGCTGGGACGCCTCCCCCGCCTCCACCTGCTTCATGAACCGCTCGTAGTTCAGGCGCTCGTGGGCGGCGTGCTGGTCGATCATCACCAGCGCGTCGTTAGCCTCAACGAGAATATAGGTGTTCATCAGCACGCCGATGACGCGATAATCTGGGACTTTGCTCTCCTTAACCTCTGGAACAGCTTCGACCAACGTAACCTGCGCAACCTCCTCCCGATGAACCGGACGGACAAATGCGGGCATGGGTGTCTGCACGGGTGGCTGAGGCGTGGCGGGAGGCGGCACGGGAATCGGCCTTGGCGGCGGGGTCGTGGGGCGTGGCGTCCAGGGCAGGCTCTCCCGCAAAGCGGTGCTGCCTGTCCCCTTGTGCTTCTCCATCTCACGATCAATGGCGGCCCTGTAATCCTCTGTGGGTACCGGCGCTTCGGGCTGGATCTGACGAACCTCGGCCACGCGCTCGATGGTCTTCGGGGCCAGCCTCTCCGGCTCCAATTGCAGCACTTTTTCCCCCGCGAAGGCGGTCTCCATCAGCCTCTGGGCGGTCTGACGCATGGCGGCCTCGTCCTTGAAGCGTACCTCCAGTTTGTTGGGGTGGACGTTGACGTTGACACTGGAGGGCGGGAGCACCACATTCAACGCGCACATGGGATAGAGGCCGATGGTCACCCGCGTGCGGCAGACCTCCTCCAGCGCCTTAGTCAGCGACGCGCAGCGGACGGCACGCCCGTTGATAAAAAAAGCCTGATGGGCCCGTGTGGACTTGGCCAGCTCCCCTACGCCGATCAGGCCATATATGCGCGTCCCGCCCTCGGCGGCATCCAGCGGCACCATCTGGGACGCGGCGGCTTTGCCGTACACTGCGAACACGGCGTGCTGCAAATTGCCGTCGCCGAAGCTGTGGTAGACGGTCTGACCGTTGCTGATAAACCGCACGGAAACCTTCGGATTGCCCATCAGCATTCGCGCCACGGTGTCCGCCACCAGCCCGCCCTCGTAATTGGGCTTTTTGAGGAAGGCACGGCGCACGGGGATATTGTAGAACAGGTCCTTCATTATGAAGGTGGTGCCCTCCGGGCAGCCGATCTCCTGGACCCGGATGTCCTTGCCGCCGTCGATGTTCAGCCGGACACCGGTGTCCTGCCCCTTCGCCCGGGTGGTCATCTCAACATGGGAGACCGACGCGATGGAGGGCAGCGCCTCGCCGCGAAAGCCCAGTGTGCGGATGTCATCCAGCTGGTCGGCAGTCTGGAGCTTGGAAGTGGCGTGATTTTCAAAGGCGATGCGCACCTGGCCCGGCTCGATGCCGCAGCCGTTGTCCGTCACCCGGAGGTAGTCGATGCCGCCGCCCCGGATCTCCACGGTGATGGCCGTGGCCCCGGCGTCGATGGAATTCTCCATCAGCTCCTTCACCACGGAGCTGGGCCGCTCCACCACCTCGCCGGCGGCGATGCGTCCCACCGTTGCGGCGTCCAGTACGCGAATGGGCATCATTACACCTCCAAATCCAATCCCGTCTTTTGAGAAACCAGCCGCCATCCCTCCCGCTCGGAGGGGTCGCGAAGCATCGGCCGAAAGCCGAATTTATGGTATACTTTTATGGCTACCCAGCTCGCCGTCTGGGTCTTTAATATCGCGCGGCGATGGCCGAGACTGCGCATGTGCTGAAGCGCAAGCGAAACCAGCGGGCAGCTCAAACCCTGCCCCTGATGGTCAGCATCCACCGATACCCAATGAAGAACGCCTACAGCAGGGTCCGCATCGTCAAACCACGCCGTCGCCGTGGCAAAGGGCACATCAATGTCGGTCAAAAATAACATGCGCTCTTTGAGCGGTTCATCCTCCGGGAAATAGCGCCTGAACTTGACGGACGCATCCGCTTCCCGCTCAAATTCCCCCGCTGAGGTTTCAATGCGCGCCCAGTTGGCGATATCACCGGGGACATAGAATCGCCATCTATAGCGCTCCGGCAGAGGATAGACCGGAGCATCCTCCAGCGAATCCAACCGCATAAAGAGATTGATCCACGGTATCGTTCGATCCATCATATTCGCTTTGCCTTTTCATTCAGCTCGTAGAGCTTGTTCAGCGCGTCCAGGGGTGTCATGCTGACCACGTCCAGGGCTGCGATCTCCTGGGCCAGCTCCATGGGCTGGAAATCCATCAGGCCGAGCTGGCGGTCCCTGGTCTTGTGCTCCTTTAATATGTTCTGGCCGAGGTTGCCGCGCTGCTGGTCGTCCACCTCCAACTTCGCCATAATCTGACGGGCACGGGCAATCAGCGACTTGGGCAGCCCCGCCAGCCGCGCCACAGAGACGCCGAAGCTCTTGTCCGCGCCGCCGCGCACGATCTTCCGGAGGAATATGACGTCCTCGCCCTGCTCCCGCGCGGTGATGCGGAAGTTGACCACGCCGGGGAGCTGTCCCTCCAGCTCGGACAGCTCGTGATAGTGGGTGGCGAACAGCGTCCGTGCGCCGCATTTCTCCGAGGCGATGTACTCCACCGCCGCCCAGGCGATGGACAGGCCGTCGAAGGTGGAAGTCCCCCGCCCCACCTCGTCCAGTATCAGCAGGCTCTGAGGCGTGGCGAATTTCAGTATCGTCGCCATCTCGGCCATCTCCACCATGAAGGTGGACTGGCCGCCGTAGAGGTCATCAGAGGCGCCGATGCGGGTGAATATACGGTCCGTCAGCGCGATGTCCGCCGATTCCGCGGGCACAAAGGAGCCCATGTGGGCCATCAGCACGATCAGCGCCACCTGCCGCATATAGGTGGATTTGCCCGCCATGTTGGGGCCGGTGATGATCATGACTCGCTCGTCCGCATTCAGCGCCGTGTCGTTGGGCACGAAGCGCTCCCGGCCGATGGATTCCTCCACCACGGGGTGACGGCCATTGACGATGGCGTAGCGCCCTTCGTCATTGATGGCCGGGCGGGTGTAGCCGTAATCCGAAGCCGCCTGGCTCAGGGACAGCAGCACGTCCAGCGTCTTTAGGGCGTTGACGGTCTCCTGGAGCCCCGGCAGCGCCGCCTTCAGCTTTTCGCGGATGGCGGTGAACAGCTCGTATTCCAGCTTGATGGCGTTTTCCTGAGCCCCTAAGATTCGACCCTCCAGCGTCTTTAACTCATCGGTAATGTAGCGCTCCGCATTGGCCAGGGTCTGCTTGCGGACATAATCATAGGGCACCTGTCCGAGAAAGGACTTCGTGACCTCGATGTAATAGCCGAATACCCGGTTGTAACCCACCTTCAGATTTTTGATGCCGGTCTTTTCCCGCTCGCGCGTCTCGATCTGGGCGATGTAGCCCTTGCCGTTTTCGGAGATGTCCTTCAGCTCGTCCAGCTCCGCGTTGTAACCCCGGCGGATGATGCCGCCATCCTTCACGGAGAGCGGAGCCTCCGGGTCAATGGCGTCGAAAAGCTCGTCCTGCAAGATTGGCATGGGATCGAGGCGGTTTAATGTGTCCCGTATGAGCTGGGCCTCAAAGATTCCTGCCAGTTCCTTAATGCGGGGGATGCATTGGAGCGTGCGTGCCAGAGACAAACATTCTCTTGCGTTGACGGCATCGTAGGCGATGCGGCTCAGCAAGCGTTCCACGTCGTAGACCTCGTCGAACACATCCCGCAGTTCCCCGGCAGTTATGGGGTCGCGCTGCAATTGCGCCACGGCATCCAGCCGCGCCTCAATGTCGGTCTTCTCCCGCAGGGGGCGCTCGATCCACGCCCGGAGTAGGCGACTGCCCATGGAGGTGCGGGTCTTGTCCAGAATCCATAAGAGACTCCCCCGCCGCCCCTTACCGCGGACGGTCTCGGTCAGCTCGAGGTTCTTGAGTGCCACGCGATCCAGCGCCAATCGGCGCTCAGCATCATAGGCACGAGCGGCGACGATGTGCTGCAAGGCGTTCTTCTGGGTCTCCGTCAGATAGGCCAGCAGCGCGCCAGCAGCGCAGACCGCCAGCTTCTGTCCGTCGAAGCCCAGCTCCTGTATGGATTTGCCGAAGTGAGCGGACATGACCTTCGCGGCAAAAGCATAGGCAAAACGATCTGGGCCCAGAGCTTCCGCCTGCCGTCCGCGCTCCGGTTCAAAGTTTAATAGAGCCTCCTTATCGTTGACCACTATCTCACTTGGGTTCAGGCGGGCCAGCTCGTCCGTCAGTTTGGCCTGAATATCCTGCACCTGATAAAGATAAAACTCGCCGGTAGATACGTCGCAGAAGGCCACGCCAGCCTGATTCTTCCGCAGACACAGTGCGGCGATGTAGTTGGGCCTGCCCTCCTCCAGCATGTTGGTCTCGATGACCGTGCCGGGGGACACGATGCGGATGATCTCCCGCTCCACCAGTCCTTTGGAGAGGGCGGGGTCCGTCATCTGTTCACAGATGGCAACCTTGTAGCCCTTCTCGATGAGCTTTTGCAGATAGTTATCCACCGCGTGGTAGGGCACGCCGCACATGGGGGCGCGCTCAGAAAGACCGCAGTCCTTGCCCGTCAGCGTCAGCTCCAGCTCCCGCGAAACCAGCTTCGCGTCCTCAAAGAACATCTCATAGAAGTCGCCCAGCCGGAAAAACAATATGCAGTCCGGGTTCTTCTCCTTGATTTCCATGTATTGCTGCATCATCGGCGTCAGGGGCATGTGTCTCACCTCGCGTGTTTCATCTGTATGCGTATTACTTTTTAATGGCAGCCGCTGCAGGAGGAGCAGTCGCCCTCGCAGCCCGCCTCGTCCATGCGGCCGGTGACGATGAACTGGAGCACCTGGTTGATCTGGCCTATGAGGCTGTTGAAGGCGTTGCGGGCGTCAGTGAGGGCCACCACGTCGTCGATCATCTGCATCCGGTCCTGAAGCGCGTCCATCTCGTCAGAAAGGCGCTTCATGGCCACGGGATCGGGATTGTCGGAGTGCATCAGCTCATGGAGCGCACCCCGCTTCTCGATGAAATCCGCCATGGTCTGGGCGGCGTCGGCGTTGGCCATGGCCTTGTCCTCGGCGGCCTTCATGTTCAAGTATGCCTCGCTCTGCAAAAGGGCCTCGCCCAGCTCGCGGGTCTTCTGAAATACCATATCCATATCAATTAACCTCCGATGATTCTGCCCCGCAGAGTGTTTCGCCCGGCGGAGGTGATTTCCACATCCACAAATTTGCCGATCAGCGACGGGTCGCCGGGGAAGTTGACCATGTGGCCCCGGGGTGTCTTGCCGCCGATCTGGCTCGCGTCACGGGTGGAGGCAGCCTCCACCAGCACCTGCTCTCTCTTCCCCACCTGCGCCGACAGCGTTTCAAAGGTGATGGCCTGCTGCAGCTCGATCAGCCGTTGGATGCGCTCGCTCTTGACGCTCTCCGGCGTGTCGTCGGGCAGCTCCGCCGCGCGGGTGCCCTGACGGGGAGAGAATATAAAGGTGTAGGCGGCGTCGAAGCGCACCTGGCGGACCAGGTCCATGGTTTCCTCGAACTGCTCCAGCGTCTCGCCGGGGAAGCCGACGATGATGTCGCTGGTCAGGCCGATATCCGGGCAGGTTTTCCGAAGTTTTTCAACCAGTGACAGGTAGTGCTCATGGGTATAGCGCCGGTTCATCCGCCTTAAAACCTCATCGCTGCCCGCCTGCACCGGCAGGTGGAGCTGGGGCATCAGGTGTTCAAGTTCGCCAAAGGCTGCAATCAGCTCATCCGACAGGTCCTTCGGGTGGCTGGTCATGAAGCGTATTCTGGGGATGCCCAGCCGGTCTACGCGCCGCAGCAGCTCCGCGAATTCCGCGCCGCCGCCTCGATAGGAATTGACGTTCTGACCCAGCAGCATGATCTCCTGGACGCCCTGATCCTGCAGGCGCACGCACTCCTCAAGGATGGCCTCCGGCGTGCGGGAGCGCTCCCTGCCCCGGACATGGGGCACGATGCAGTAGGTGCAGAAGTTATCGCAACCATACATGATGTTCACAAATCCCATGAACTGGGACTTGCGCTTCTCCGGCAGACCCTCCACCACCTCGCCGTCGATGTCCATGACCTCGATGACGGGTCGGCGCTCCGTCAGCACCCGCCAGATGTATTCCGGCAGCTTATACATGTTGTGGGTGCCGTAGACCAGGTCGATGAAGGGATAACGTTTTTTCATCATCGCAGCCATGCCCTTTTCCTGGGTCATGCAGCCGCCCACACATATCATCAGGTCAGGCTTGACCTTCTTCAGCTCCTTCAGCCAGATCACATTGCCCAGCGCTTTATTCTCCGCGTTTTCACGAACGCAGCAGGTGTTGTAGAGGATCAGGTCGGCTTCCTCCCGGCTGGGGGCCTGAGTCATGCCCATCTGCTCCAGCATACCGGCAATGGATTCCGAGTCCCTCTCGTTCATCTGGCAGCCCATGGAGACGATATGATACTTATGAGGACGAACGTCCATCGCCTCCACCAGCTTCATGAATTCCCGCTGGCGCTCCATTTCGCGCTCGGGCACGATCGGCCTCTCTTTCATGGAAAATACCTCGTTTCCTCAAATCCTCGTCCCGCGCGGACGGCTTTCATCCGCCGGGGAGATGTCATATTCACCGGGTTTCATTTTTGTATCTGGGTCGGCGTACACCGTGCCGCCGGGACTGCCGATGGTCCTGAGCCAGCCCGTCACCTCGGGACAGGCCGTGACCATTAGCGGGTTGTCCTCGCCCCCGCGCTGCCTTCGCCATATCTCATGGATGATCCGCCGGGCGGTGGTCTCGTGGGAGGGCGTCATGCCGTCCCCGCCGCAGTTTGAGCAGATATGCAAAAGCTGCTGGGACAGGGGCTTGCGCTCCTTCTTGCGGGTCAGCTCTATAAGCCCCAGACCGGTCATGCCCACCACAGTCAGTCGACTTCGGTCTGTTTTTGCAAGCATTCGAAGGAGATCGAGCAGCTTTTCGTTGTTCTCGGCATCCTTCATGTCGATAAAATCGACGATGATGATGCCGCCGATATCCCGCAGCCGAATTTGACGGACCAATTCCTCCGCCGCCTCGCAGTTCAGGCGGAAGATCGTATCCTCCAAATCCTTCCTGCCGGTGAATTTGCCAGTGTTGACGTCTATGACGGTCATGGCCTCGGTCTGCTCGATGACGAGGGAACCGCCGCTCTTGAGCCAGACGTATTTGCGCAGAGCTTTGTCCAGCTGGGCATCCACGCGATAGAGGTCGAAAAGCGGCGTCGGGCTGTCATGAAGCCGAATCCGGCCGGTTTCCCCTGCCAGTGAAATCAATTTATCATACAGGGATTGACCATCCGCCCAGACCGATTCCACGCTATTGTCCAGCATATCCCGAACGCAGCGCAGAGTGAGCGATGTGTTGGAAAAGATCTGCTTCGGCGCGATGCTATGTTCGGCCTGTCGCTGAATCGTCTGCCATTGAGCTGTCAGAGCGGCCCATTCCATTTTTAAGGCTTCCTGTGAGGCGTTTCCCGACGCTGTGCGGATGATGACGCCCATGCCGCTTCCTTCTGTCAAGGCTTTTGCAACGTCCCGCAAGCGGCGGCGTCCGGCGGGATCGGTGATTTTCTTTGAGACACCGATGTATTCCACATCCGTCAAAAGCACCATCAACTGCCCTGGCAGTGTAATGTGGCAGGACAAACGGTGGCCCTTCTGGCCAGATTGTGCCTTGATGACCTGCACAAGCATTTCGCTGCCGGGGCGGGCCAGCTTTTCAATGCGAAGATCACTGAGTTTATCAGACAGACTCCGGTCGGTTATTTGTATGTCATTGGCGCTTAAAAAGCCGTTCTTTTCCTGACCGATGTCCACAAAGGCAGCGTTCATGCCGGGGATTACGTTTTCCACACGACCCAGATAGATAGAGCCGGTGACGTCGTCCCCGCCTGGGCGTTCAACGTACAGCTCACAGAGGCGGTTGTCCTCGATGACTGCCAGCCGGGTTTCGCCCCGCAGCGATTCCAGTAACAGTGTCCGCTTCATAGCACCATCAGCGGCTGAACCGCGCCGCTCGCGTCCTCACCCAACAGCATCAGGCGGTGGATCTTCGCCTCGGGTACTTCCACGCCAGCCATGTCCGACAGGGTTTTAAGAAACAGGTCCGGCTTCAGCGTATCCTTTTCGGTGAGCATCAGGCGACAGAACAGACCGCAGTCTGTTTGATGAACGTCGATGGCCAGCGGACGTATGTCGATCTCTCGTTCGCCGGATTTGGTCTTGCGCATCGCCATCACCGAATCACGGGCCAGAAAGGCGGGAATCTGTGCCAGTACGGCGTCGCCATTCTCAATTGTGATGGCGTAATCCGACATCCGTACCTGAGACATGGGCGCAGGGTGTCTGTCGTCGATCATGCGCACCTCAAGCACGGGCAGATCCTCGGGCAACGCGGCCCTCACCGCCGCCTCCACCCGGCCCCGGCCCATGGGTGCGGCCAGCTTGATGTCGATGACCTCATATTCCGAGGTCCAGCCCAGAGCCAGCGCCGAGCCGAAGGACATCACCGGATGGGGATTGAATCCCTGTGACCAGGCGATGGGCAGGCCCGTGCGGTTCACGGCCCGTTGAAAGAAGCGCTGCAAATCCAGATGGGAGATGAAGCGCAGGCGCGGCTGCTTGCCGAAACGAATCAGTGCTCTCATACGCACGCCCCCTCATAACGCTTCATGCCGCAGCCGGTGCAGCCCTTGCGGCAGTCCTGGGTGCATTCCGCCCGCTGGGCCTTGTGCCACTCGCGGAGCATGTAGGCTTTTGTCACGCCGCAGTCGAGGTGGTCCCAGGGGAAGACCTCGTCCTCCGAGCGTGGCCGTGTGGCGTAGAAATCGGGATCAAGGCCGCAATCTTCAAACGCTTTGAGCCACAGGTCATAGCAGAACTGGTCGCTCCAGCCGTCGAAGCGGCAGCCAAGCCGCCAGGCGTACTCCAGCGCTTCGCCCAGTCGTCGGTCGCCACGGGCAAAGACAGCCTCAATATAGCTCAAATCAGGCGCGTGATACTTGAAATCCACGCCCTTGACCTTGGACAATGCCTGTTTCAGAAGCTGCTGACGGTGGACCACGGTGTCGTAATCCAACTGCGGGGCCCACTGGAAGGGCGTGTCGTTCTTAGGCACGAACACCGATGCGGAGACGGTGATCCTCAGCCCCGGCGCGCGGCGCTCCTTGGGGATGGAGAAATAGCAGCGGCGCACCTTCTCCGCCAAGTCGGCGATACCCAGCACATCCTCGTCAGTCTCGGTGGGCAGGCCCAGCATGAAGTAGAGCTTCACCGCCGACCAGCCCTGGCCGAAGGCGTCCGTCACCGAGCGCATCAAATCTTCCTCCGTGACGCCCTTGTTGATGACGTCCCGGAGCCTCTGCGTCCCCGCCTCCGGAGCCAGGGTCAGCGCGGTCTTTTTGACCTTCTGAGTTTCCTTCAAAGTGTCAGTCAGTACGTTATCAATGCGCTGGGAGGGCAGCGCGATGCGGACCCGACGGGCGGCGAATTTCTGAACCATCTGGCGCGCCAGCTCCGGCAGGCAGGAATAGTCGCCGGAGGACAGGCTCATCAGGGAGACCTCGTCGTAGCCGGTGGAGGACACCAGCTTTTCCGCCATCTCCATCAAATGTTCCAGGCCCCGCTCCCGCACCGGGCGGTAGATCATGCCCGCCTGGCAGAAGCGACAGCCCCGGGTGCAGCCCCGGAAGATCTCCAGCATGATGCGGTTGTGGACGATCTCGCCGTAAGGCACGATGATCCGCTCGGGATAGCTGACCTCGTCCAGCTTCGGCAGCATGGCCTTCATGACCACGGCTGGCGCGCCGCTGTCGGGCTTGGGTGTGACGGCCTGAATGGTACCGTCATCGTTGTAGCTCACATCGTACAGCGAGGGCACATAGATGCCGGGGATGGACGCGCACATCTTTAAGTATTCTTCCCTTGGCTTGCCCGACGCCTTCCATGCCTTATAGACGTCGATGGTCTGCATGGTCTCCACCTCGCCGTCTCCGATGGCGAAGAGGTCAACGAAGGGCACCAAGGGCTCCGGATTGAAGGCGCAGGGGCCGCCGCAGATGACGAAGGGGTCGTCATCCGTCCGGTCCTCCCTCCGAAGGGGGATCCCCGCCAGGTCCAGCGCCTCCAGTATATTGGTAAAGCTCATCTCGTATTGGAGGGTCACACCCAGCAGGTCGTATTGCTTCACCGGTGTGCGGGATTCCAGCGTGAACAGCGGGATGTCGTTCTGCCGCATCAGGTCGGCCATGTCCACCCACGGGGAAAATACCCGCTCACACCAGGCGTCGTCGCGGGCGTTGATGGCGTGATAGAGTATCTTCATGCCCAGATGGGACATGCCCACCTCGTAGGTGTCCGGAAACAGAAAGGCGTAGCGCACGGAGACGTCCTCCGGGCGCTTCATCACGGCGTTATACTCGCCGCCCATGTAGCGCACAGGTTTCTGCACGGACATGAACAGCGCTTCGATACGGTCGGAAAGGGACAACATGGATTCCTCCAGTACAAGCGAATATTGACAATAATTCTATAATACTGTATCACGAATCCGCCTTTTCTTCAACTTCAAAATGTTAAACAATTCATCATTTCATGAAACGCAACCGAAATACGCTTGACGGAAAATATAAAAACGAATAATATAGTGGATATGCGGACAGGAGTGAATAATTATGCAAAAGATGCCCTTTGTTTCCGAGGAAAAGCTGCGGGAGATCACCTCCGTATACCCCACGCCCTTTCATCTGTATAACGAAGCGGGGATCCGAAAGACCGCCCGCGATCTGAACAGGGCCTTTTCGTGGAACAGCGGCTTTCGCGAGTATTTCGCGGTGAAGGCGTGCCCCAATCCTTTCATCTTAAAATTATTGAAGGAAGAGGGCTGCGGCCTGGACTGCGCCTCCATGGCGGAGCTGAAGATGGCCGAAGCGCTGGGCTTTTCCGGCGACGACATCATGTTTTCCTCCAACGAAACTCCGGCAGAGGACTTTGAGTATGCCCGAAAGCTGAACGCCATCATCAATCTGGACGACATCACCCACATCGACTTCCTGAAGAAGCACGGCGGCATACCCGAGCGCATCTGCCTGCGCTACAATCCCGGCGGAGAGCTGTTGATCGGCTCCGTCTACATGGGCCAACCCTCCGGCTCCAAGTTCGGCATGACGAAGCAGCAGATCGTCCACGCGGTGCAGCATTTGCAGCAGCTGGGCGTGAGGGAATTCGGCCTCCACGCGCTTTTGGCCTCCAACGCGGCTGACAACAACTACTATCCCGCCAACGCCATGATTCTCTTCGAGTTGGCCATAGAGCTGCATCAGAAGCTGGGTGCAAAGATATTCATGATCAACCTTTCCGGCGGCGTGGGCATACCCTACCAGCCCGACCAAGAGATGCCGGACATCATGAAGATCGGCCGCTCCATCGAGGAATCCTTCGATGTGATGACCTCCGCACGGCTGGGCGACGTTCATTTGTCCACAGAACTCGGTCGGTTTATGACCGGCCCCCACGGCTGTCTGGTGGCGAAGGCGATTCACAAGAAGCATATCTACAAGGAGTACATCGGCCTGGACGCCTGCGCGGTGAATCTGATGCGCCCCGCCATGTACGACGCCTATCACCACATCACCGTCGTCGGCAAGGAGGACGCGCTGTGCGACCACATGTATGACGTGGTGGGCTCCCTCTGTGAGAATAACGACAAGTTCGCCGTGGACCGCGCTCTGCCGGAGATTCACGACGGCGACCTCATCGTCATCCACGATACCGGCGCCCACGGCTATTCCATGGGCTACAACTACAACGGCAAGCTCAAATCCGCTGAGATCCTGCTCCATCCCGACGGCAGCTTCGACATGATTCGCCGTGCCGAGACCGTCCGGGATTACTTTGCCACCTTCGATTTCTGCGATATATTGAAGGATGCGAAGCTGGATTGATGGGCAGGGTCTGACTGTTTTTAAGATATAAGCAAAGAAACGGAGAAGTTCGCATAGAGCTTCTCCATTTTGGTTTGGTGCAATTTGTCACTTTAATTCTTTTCCTATCATATGGATCAGGAATGCCACCAATGTGCCGATGACCTCTGTGCCCAGGTGATGCTTCACCGCGTCGTTGATTAGCACCTTGCCCGAAGCGGGAAATTCATCATCCGCATACCACAGGTTCAGAAGCAGCGGAAAATGCGGGGCGAAGTGGAATATGGCGGACAAGTCGCCGCGGCCGGGAACGATCTTTCCCCCGAGCTTTTCGCAGGCCATTATGATTTTCCCCGGCTCCGCATCGCAAAACTTCTGGGCGAGGACCGAATCCACCTCCCGGTCAAAGCTGGCGCCGCGGACCAGGCCGCCCTCCGCGAGTTCAGCCATACCGATCCACCTGTCGCCGGGCAGGGCATCATCCACCGCTTCCAAGTATTGGAGCAGGGGTAGATGCAGCCACATGTCGATTGGGGGCTCAACCATCCAGGTTGTGGTATCAAGCATTATACGTGCTCCAAAGGAATCCAGCACAATCTGTCCGTCTGAATAATCAATACCGGCCCTTTTACAGGTGGCAGCGATGTCAACCGCTTTCAGGCGTGAGACGGCAGCCGTTAGCATTTCATCATATTGTCGATTCATGTTTCAATTCCCTTACCACTTCAATCACATCCCTGTGGCGAACGTCGCGGGGGTCGAAATGGAGCAGATTGTAGACGAGCTGCATCACGATGCCTGCGCCGAAGGTGCTGATGATCGTCCCGATGCCGACGGGACCGCCGAGCAGCCAGCCGAACACCAGTACCACCGCCCATAGCCCGATTTCCACGGCGCCGATGGGCACCCTTGGCAATCGCTTCCCCACGCCCACCAGCAGCGAATCCCTGGGGCCGCAGCACTGTCCCGCGCTCATGTAGACGCGCATCCCCAGCGCCATGAACACGAAGCCTGCGAGCATGATGACGATGCCCAGCGGGAGAGAATGGTTTTCCGCAAGCGGGTTTATGCTGTTGAACGCTTGGGTGAAATTGCCGGTCAGCAGCGCGTCGATGATGGTGCCGAAGCCGATGCGCTCCTTCAGCGCCAGGTCGATAATGAGAATGACAATGCTCATGAGCGTCATCGACAACCCATAATTCAGGGGCGTGTGATAGGATATGCCCATGCCCAGGCAGTCCCATGGGGCCAGCCCGATGTTGGCGAATATCGTCAGGTGCACTCCAAAGGCAAACACAAATAACCCGGCGACGATGATCTCCCATTCCCGAAGTATCTTATTCATGCTTTAATCTCATTCCGTAAATATAGATATACCCCATTTGCGGACTTCTGCCGCAAGTGGGGTAGGTTTTGCATTACGACGCCAGGCTTTCCCGCATCTGCTTGGCCTTCTTGAGCTTGTTCTGACGGCGGTTGACAACTTCCTCGCTCTTGGGCTGGATGTCGCCGGACTTCATCAGGGCGTTCTTGGTAAGCGCCGGGCCCACCAGCTCATAGACCAGCACGGAGAACAGTATGATGTTGCGGATGATCGCGCCTTCCGCACCGAGCTGTGTGGCGGTGACGCACATGCCCAGCGCCACGCCGGCCTGGGGCAGCAGGGTGATGCCCAGGTACTTTGTCACCTTTTCATCGCAGCCCACAGCCTTGCAGCTTCCATAGGCGCCGACATACTTGCCCAGGGAACGGAAGAGTATGTACACCACGCCGATGCCCACCACAGCCAGGTCGCTGAACACGCCCAGCTCCAGCTCCGCGCCGGAGACCACGAAGAACAGCACGTACAGCGGCGCGGTCCACTTCTCTTCCTTCTGCATCAGGTCGTCGGACAGCGGGCACAGATTGCAGAACACCGTGCCCAGCATCATGCACACCAGCAGCGAGGAGAAGCCCACATGCACCGGCCCCACCTCGAAGGACGCCATGGAGATGGCCACCGTCAGCAGCACGAAACCGATGGTCAGGGACAAGCGGTTGGAGTTGGAGTTGAACAACTTTTCGAGCTGGGTCAGCACCCAGCCCATGGCCGCGCCAAATGCCAGGGACATCACGATCTCCACCAACGGATTGACCACGATGGAGATGATGTCGAAGCTGCCGCTGACCATGGCCTTGGCAATGCCGAAGGACACGGCGAACACCACCAGGCCCACGGCGTCGTCCAGGGCGACGACGGGCAAGAGGATGTCCGTCAGCTTGCCCTTGGCCTTGTACTGGCGCACGACCATCAGCGTAGCCGCCGGGGCGGTGGCCGTGGCGATGGCGCCCAGCGTGATGGCGGAGGCGATGGACAGCTTGTCCTCACCCAGTATGAAGTGCAGCCCGATCAGCGCCGCGTCCACGAAGGCCGCCGCCATCAGACCCTGCACGATGCCGACCACGGTGGCCTGCCGACCGGTCTTTTTCAGGCTGGACAGCCGGAACTCATTGCCGATGGCGAAGGCGATGAAGCCCAGCGCCACCTGGGAGATCAGCTTGAGCGCCTCTACGGCCTCCATACTCACAAAGCCCAGGCCTCCGATGCCCAGCCGGCCCAGGCAGTAGGGGCCGATCAGCACACCCGTCACCAGGTAGGCCGTTACCGACGGCAGTCCCAGCGGCTTGGCCACGCGGGTCATCAGCAGGCCGATAATTACGGCGATTCCAGCGGATAACAACAGTGTCATGATGATAACTCCCCTCATTCTCTTTTTTCCAACAGGACATTATACGAGGGTCGTGTTATCGTTCCATGACCGAAAATGGGCATTTTCGGAAAAGGTTTTCGCAAGTTCCGTCGCCGTTTTATGTGTGCATGCGCCAATTATTCGCACATATCCTTATATAAACTATCTAAATTATCCGCTGGATATGTTCGTGCCTCTGTCCGGTGATCCAGTCCACGTCGTCGGTCAGCCAGTCCATGATCTCGAGCTGGCGGGTCTCCCAGGCGATGTCGGCGGCTTTCTCCGCCTCTGTTGGCTCGTGGTCGAAGGACTTCACCTTTTCGCAGTAGCCAAAGATGTAGCCCGCGCCATACCAGATGGTGAAGTTGCTGTCCGGACCTTCTGACACGGCATCACCCCGGGCCTCGATCAGCCTGTCGTGGCGGCGCTTGTACTCTTCCTCACAGCCGAGCTTGAGTTTGGTGGAGAATACGCGATGGCGTATCAGCGATTTGTCCTCCCGGACGATGCCGATGTCGTGATACATCAACCGCATGGTGCCCGGCGCGCAGAGCAGCGCCGCGCCCTCCCCCGCCGCTTCCATCAGATTCTCCGCCAGCGCGGACGCGCCGTTTTCCTCGTCCTCGCCATAGCAGAGAAACAGGTCTTCAATGTTCCACACGGAGAAGTTGCCCACCTTCAACGCCTTTGCCGCGTTCTGTATATCTTCACACTTTTCCGTCAGCACCTGCTTCACCGCGTCCCGGCAGCCCGCCGCCTGTATGATAAATGCCCTGCGTTCCATAGCGTCCTCCTGTAGATGTCTTTCTATTCCAGTTCTTTGAGAAAGGGCACAGCCCTTCCCCCATCGATTATCAACTCCGCATAGCGTCCCCGCATCAGCGCGCCTGGATTGAGCATCAGGACCGAACCATAGTATTCCGCGTCGGGCACGTGGGTATGGCCGTAGAGGGCGACCTTCGCCCCCTGCTCCTCGGCGTGATAGGAAAGCTGATCCAGCCCCCACTTCACATCATATTTATGACCATGGGTTGCCAGGAGGCGCACACCCTCATATTCTGTCACCAGCTCCCCCGGCAGCTTGGAGAACATGTCGCAGTTTCCCGCCACGCACATCAGCGGCATATGCAGCTTCTTCTTCATGGAGCGGGTCTCGCCCTCGCCGTCGCCCAGGTGGAATACGGCGTCGTAGCGCTGCTTATTGGCGTGCTGTATGAAGCGGTCGGTCCAGAAGGAAGCCGAGTGACTGTCAGAGATGATACCCAGCCTAACCATTTTCCGCCTCCAGCCGATCCAGTATCATTTGTATGGCACGTGCCCGATGAGATACGCCGTTCTTGTCCTCCGGCGACGCCTCGGCAAAGGTCACGCCCAGATCGTCGGACAGGAACAGCGGGTCGTAGCCGAAGCCGCCCTCGCCCCGATATTTGTCGATGATCTGCCCGTCACAGCGGCCATAGACCACGATGTCATCATGTCCCGGACGGCACAGCGCCACCGCCGCGCCGTAGTGGGCCTTGTGCGGCGCGGGCTTGTCGGACAATTCCTTCAGCAGGAGCTGATTGTTGGCTTCATCGTCGCCGTGGACACCGCAATAGCGGGCGGAGTGGACGCCGGGACGCCCGCCCAACTGATCCACACACAGGCCGGAGTCGTCGGCCAGCGTAGCGCAGTGGCACAGCGCCATCAGGGCGTGGGCCTTGATGAGAGCGTTCTCCTCGAAAGTCTCGCCGTTCTCCTCCACGTCCAGATCGATGCCGCATTCCCGCATGGAGCGCACATCGAAGCGGTCTCCCAGCAGCTCCTTCAGCTCACGGAGCTTGCCGAAATTGTTGCTGGCCAGCACCAGCTTCGGCTTTTTGCAGATGACGGTGGCCCGCTCGCCCAGCGCGGCGGTCTGGGCATCCATCAGCTCCAGACACCCCTTTTCCCCCAATGCCAGCAATTGATCCAGCTCGGCGCGGGTATAGCAGCGGCCCTCGCCGGTACCCTGGACCTCCACGAAGCCCAGATTGCCCTTGCCGTCGCGAGTCATGACGATGTTCATGTCCACCTGAGCGCGGCTGTCCTGGGCGTATTCCAGATCGAGGGTACATCTGTCGTCGATCACCCCGGCGGACACCGCCGCCACCTGGCGGATGATGGGTGAATCCTGTATCTTACCCTCCTGCAACAGCTTGTCCACGGCGATGCACAGCGCCACGAAGGCCCCGGTGATGGAGGCGGTTCGGGTACCGCCGTCAGCCTGAATCACGTCGCAGTCGATGTAGATCGTGCGTTCGCCCAGTCGGGTCAGGTCGCAGGCGGCCCGGAGAGAACGTCCGATCAGCCGCTGGATCTCCACGCCGCGCCCGTCCTTCTTCACGCCGTCACGGGCCTTGCGCTGGGGTGTGGAGCCAGGCAACATGGCGTATTCCGCCGTCAGCCAGCCCTTCCCCTTCCCTCTCAAAAAAGTCGGCACGCCCTCCTGCACCGAGGCGGTGCAGATGACCTTTGTCCGCCCACAGCAGATCAGTGCCGAACCTGCTGCCATCTCCGTATAATCCGGCACGATGCGCACCATGCGCAGCTCGTCCGGCTGGCGATCAATTACTTGCATGTATTATTCCTCCTATAATGTATGCCTTTGTGTTTTCAGTCCATTTCGAAAAGCGCGTTGGACTGGGTCTGGATGTAATCATAGACGATGCTGTCGGCCACGTTCATGAAGCTGGGGACGCCGAGTTCGCCGGCGGAGGCGTCGTATTTTTCACCATCCACATAGATTTCCACGGAATCGACACCCTCGAACTGGGTGCAGGTCAGCACCAGCGCCTTGAGAGCCATGCGCCCGCCGTCGGAATTCTGGACGAGGTTGACAAACTCGCCGGTAAAGTTGAGCTTAGCCACGCCGTCCTCTACTTTTACGTCGATGAGGCCGCATCCGGCGGGAATCACGTTTTCCAGCATACCGTCGTTGGATGCTCCCTTGGCCAGCTCCATCACGGCGGTGTTGATGTCCGCGCCTGCCTGAACCATGCGGGTGACGGGCACGATGACGGAACCGGAATCCGACGGGAAGTACAGCTTTACCGACTGGCTCAAGGTGGGTTCTGCTGATTCCACGTTGATGTCGCCCCGGGTAAAGGTGCCCTCCACGGAGGTGCCGTGGGTCAGCTTCTCCCGCTTCTGGCCGCCGATAAGAAATTCCACCCTGTCCACAGTGTCGAACTCTGTCAGGGTCTGAACCACAGCATCCACCATGTTGGTTTCCGCGGCGGCGTCGGGCAGACTCAGCACCTCCTTGCCCAGGTCAACCCGGGCCAGTCCCCCGGCGATGTCCAGATCAATGGTGGTATTTTCAGGCAGGATGGTCCGAAGGCCCAGCCGCGCCGCCTGCATGTCGTTGTCCGGGGACTGGACCATCATCGACAGCGTAGCCTTGGCGATACCGTCTGCCAGAGGCACGGAGCACATCACGGGCACCAGATAGCCATAGTTGTCCTGATAGTAGACGATGGTGGAGGTCTTTTTCGTCCCCTGGGCGGCGACGGGTGCGGCGGTCGTCATTGGCGACGGCATTTCTTCTTCCACCCGCGGCGTGGGCATGACGTTGACATCCGTACCCGCCGGCCTGGGCCAAAGCGTCCAGGCGCACACCAGTGCCACCGCGATCAGCAGCAGCACCAGCGCCAGATAATAGAATTTGCGCTGATTCTGAGAGATATTCATTCGGAACCCTCCTCGCGACATTCGATTTGCTTTCAATCTATTCCCCGCCGCTGGAAGGTATGCCAAAATTCCCTATTATTTTATCACAGATATTGCGGTTGCGCAATCGGGGGAAATACGGTATAATGGTTTAAATTATAATATGGGGGAACCATCAAATGCCAATGGACGGACTGACGCTTGGTCTGGTGGCCCGGGAGCTGAACCGGGCGCTGGCCGGGGGACGCATATCGAAGATCGTGCAGCCTGAGCGGGATGAGATCATATTGACCATTCGCAACGAGGGCGTGAATCGGCAGCTTTTATTGTCGGCCACGGCCAACTGTGCCCGCGCCCACCTGACTCAAATCAAGAAGAACAATCCTCTGGAGCCGCCGGCGCTGTGTATGCTGATGCGCAAACACATCACCGGTGGCCGGGTCGCTGCCATACGGCAGGTGCTGGCGGACCGTATACTGGAGATCGAAATCGAGCATCACGACGAGCTGGGCGACCCTGCCCGCAAAAGGCTGATCTGCGAGTTCATGGGCAAGCACTCCAATCTGATCTTCGTCGGCGAGGACGGGCGGATCATCGACAGCGCGCGACGGGTCAACGATCAGATCTCATCGGTCCGCGAGGTGCTTCCTGGTCTGCGGTACGAGCTGCCGCCCGCCCACGGGAAGATTCCCTTCGATGAGGTGGAGGCCGACGCGCTCTATCGCGCCATGGTCGGCATGAACGGAAAGCTGCACAAGCTCATCGCCCAGTGCATCAGCGGCATGTCTACCCAGACGGCAAGAGAGCTGGCCTTCCGCGCTACTGGTTCAGAGGATGCACACTCTGATGAATGCGACCTCCAGGCCTGCTGTGAGAGCGTCGCGGAAAACCTGCAAATCATTCCGGAGCGAATCTCTCCGGCAGTGTTGTATGATGAGGACGGCGCACCCGTGGACATCGTGGCCTTTGAGTATCGCAGCCGTGCAAACCTGGCCGCCGAACCCTATCCCACTATCTCCGAGGCCATGGACGCCTTCTACCGCTCCCGTGACATGAACGAGCGCATCGCCCAGAAAAGCGCCGCCATCCATCGCACCCTCAAGAAGAACATCGAGCGGTGCGAACGCAAGCTGGCCCTCCAGCGGGAGGCGCTCTTGGGCAGCCAGCGGATGGAGGAATACCGGCTCAAGGGCGAGTTGCTGACGGCCAACCTGCATTTGGCGAAGAAGGGCATGAAATCGGTTGAACTGCCCAATTATTATGAGGACGGCATGCCCATGCTGACCGTAGAGCTGGACGAGAAGCTGTCCCCCGGCCAAAACGGCCAGCGCTACTTCAAGCTCTATCAAAAGGCCCGCAACGCCCAGACTCTGGCGGCGGAGCAAATCGAAAAGACCGAGGCAGAGTTGAATTATCTGGAAGGCCAGCTGGACAACCTGACCAAGTGCAGCGGCGAATCGGAGTTGTTCGAGCTTCGGCAGGAGCTGGAGAAGTTCGGCTATGTCAAAGCAAACCGGAGTCGGAAATTGATGAAACAGCTCCCACCCTCGATGCCCATGCGGTTCACCGCGCCATCCGGGCGTATCATACTGGTGGGTAAGAACAACCTGCAAAACGATAAACTGACCTTCACCGCACAGCCTGACGAGGTGTGGCTCCATGCCAAGGACATGCCCGGCTCCCACGTCATCATCGTCGATCCTGAGCCCGACGACGCCACCATCGCCTATGCGGCCCGGCTGGCGGCAGCATACTCCAAGGGCGGAAATTCCTCCCGCGTTCCGGTGGATTACACCCTGCGGCGCTATGTCAAAAAGCCCGGCGGGGCCAAGCCCGGTTTCGTGATCTACACCCATCAACATACGCTGTCGGTAGAGCCGTTGCGCGTCGATCCGGATTCAAAACCAACTATAGTTTGATTTTTAGGAGACTTAGAATGTGTTCCTTATTTACGCCCATACCCTGGTCACAAATTCCAGACCTCGGTCTGTATATGGATCAGGTGGTTACGTTGTTAGGGCGAACCTACCAGCCATTGTACGGACCGGATATCAAGAGCTTCATCTCTCCTTCTATGGTCAACAATTACGTGAAGGCAAAGCTGATTCCCCGGCCTGATGGCAAGAAGTACAGTCGGGAGCAGGTGGCGCTGCTTTCGATGATCGTCCCCCTGAAGCAGGTTTGCAGCATGGAGGACATACGGGCGCTGCTGACGCTGAGTGAGGGGCAGACCGTGGAGGCGCTCTATGAGAGCTTCTGCAGCCGTTTCACACAGACGATGGCGGATATACGTGCTGAAGACAACGATATTTCCCCCGCCATGGATTTCGCCATTCGCGCCGTGAGCTATCGCGCCGCTTGCAGCGCCGCGCTGATAAATATGGAGGAGCAGGAATGACTTTGGGACGTTCCTGCTTTTGCATGTCTTTGAGCCTTGCCGCCTATACTATAGGGAATTGCAGAATGCGGAGGCTCGGAACATGAAGCGAATGTTGATTTGTCTGTGCGCTTTTGCGCTGATGCTGCCAGCCGCGTCAGCCTCTGAAGCGCTGACGGTGGCAGCGAAGGGAGCGGTGCTGATCGACGGGGCCAGCGGGCGGGTGCTGTTCGGTCAGAATGAGAATGAGCAGTTTCCCATGGCCTCTACCACAAAGGTCATGACCACGTTGCTGGCGCTGGAAAACGCGGCGCTGGACGAGGAGGTCACGGCAGGCAAGAACGCCGCCGGGGTGACGGGGACTTCGCTGTACCTGTCCCAGGGGGAGACGCTGTCCATGGAACATATGCTCTATGGATTGATGCTTCGAAGCGGCAACGATGCCGCCGTGGCTGTGGCGGAGCACATCGCGGGCAGCGTCCCGGCCTTCGCGGAGATGATGAACCAGCGCGCCGCGGAATTGAACGCCGACGCTCATTTTGTAAATCCGCACGGACTGGATGCTGACGGGCACAAGACCTCGGCCTTTGGCCTGGCGCGAATCATGCGGGAAGCCATGAAGAATCCGGAGTTCCGGACCATTACAGGAACAAAGCGCAAGATTATCCCCTGGGTGGGCAACGAATACAGCAGGGTTTTGGAAAATAAGAACAAGCTGCTGACCACCTACGAGGGTGCCACCGGCGGCAAGACCGGCTTCACCAACAAGGCAGGGCGCTGCCTGGTTTTTTCCGCGGAGCGGGACGACCTGGAGCTGATCGGCGTCGTACTGAACTGCCCCACCTGGTTTGACACGGCGACGGTGATGCTGGATTACGGCTTTGAGCACTTCCGCATGGAAAATGCCTACAATGCAGGCGAGATAGTGCGGGCCATTCCCGTCATCAACGGCGAAGACGCGGCAGTCAATGCGAACGTTGAAGAAGGGTTGAAAGCCGCCGTGCCCATCGGAAGTGCGGTGGACATCATCGTCACTCTTCCGGATTCGCTGGACGCGCCGGTACATGCCGGGGACATCCTCGGCACAGCCGCTATAAAAACAGGCGGCGACGTGATCGCGCAATGCAATCTCATCGCCGCCGCTGATGTGGAAAGGGTCAGCCTGCAGCAGGCGTTTGTAAGACTGCTTCGGAACTGGTTTTGGTGGGGGTGACAGACCAGGTTCTCAGGGGCTTTCCGTCGATGTCCGCAAATATCACAGCGTCCTCCCTGCGCAGGAGCAATCGGTCCGTACCAAGCGGTCTTATTTCCAGGTATTCGGCGGGCAGCAACGCCGCGCCGTTTCCGTCCATCAGGCCCCAGCGGGCGCTGTCGTAATTCCATGAGATTTGCAGGCTGTCCAGTATTTCGCTGTAGTACTCGACACCCTGCATGGTCAGGAAAGCATAGCGCCCGGACAGCAGCGGCGCGACGCGCTGATAACGGCCCTCACCCGCGATGCCGCTGGGTTTGACCAGCCACTGGCTCGGCGCGTCCCAGCTTCCCGCCGACGCAATCACCTGACCGTCCACGCCGGGGAAGAAAAGCGTTTCCACCGGGGCCTCATAGATGCAGCGACCCTTCGCGTTGTACAGCCGCGCCGACTCATAATCCCAGAGGACCACATATTCCCCGATCAGAGACGATTGCGTCACCCGCCCAAAAACCTCATACAGCAAATCCCCACTGTTGGAAAAAACGCGGAGGCCACCGTCCTCAGTCAGCGCCGCGATGAACGCTTCCCCGCGTTTCATCCATTTGTATTGAGGCTCCAGAAGCCAGGCTCCGGATTTATCGATGAGTCCGTACGCACCACCAGCCGCCGCAATGGCGACACCCTCCCGAAAGCCGTCGATCCACTCAAAATCAGCGGCTATTGCCTCATGCCCGGAAGCATCCAAACATCCATAACGGCCATATTCATCGACGAATACCATTCTTTCATCGGAAAACTCCGTCAAATCACCTGTTATAACAACAGGAATCGGTGATGCCGTCCCCTGCGCGTCAATGTGATACGCTGTTCCATCCGCCAGTCCCAGAAAACCGCCCTCGTCATTGGACACAAGCTGCGACCATTCGGCAGGAAGGATGATCTCACCCTGTTCATTCAATGCACCGTAATAGTCGCCCTGTCGAAAGATCAGCGCGTCGCCCGCGTCGTCAATCATGGCAAAGCGCAATGTTCCCTTCGGATTGCCTATGGCGTCGTAGAGCGCGTAATCGCCCTGTGTGCCCGCCGCATATAAAAAGCCCGGCCTGACGGCGAAGATTTCGTCTATGCCCTCGTCCTCAAGGAGGGATTCGCCGGCTTCGTTGACCAGCGCGGTCACCCCTTCCGCTTTTACAACGTAGACCTGTGATTCCGTTGCACTTTCGGCCACAGCGCCAAGCATGAAAAGCATAAGCGCCCATGCCAACAGGACTATTCTTCCGGCCATATGCCCGACGCTCCCTTTCTATAACAAACGCAACCGCAGGGGCAAAAACAGTCCCTGCGATTGTGTTTTCTTCAAACCAGCTCCGGCACTGCTGCGGGCTCGAAGGACAGCCTGTCGCCGTCGGCAATGGCGTGAACGTGGTCGCCCAGGCGGATGTTGCCCAGCAGGATCTCCTCGGACAGGGCATCCTCCACCATGCGCTGTATGGCCCGGCGGAGGGGACGCGCGCCGTATTGCAGGTCGTAGCCGGCCTTGGCGATGAGGGCCAGGGCGGACTCGTCCACATCCAGGGAAATGCCCCGCTCCTCCAGGCGCTTGCAGACCTGGTTGAGCAGCAGCTTTGCGATGGCGTCGATTTCGGCCTGCTCCAGGGCGTGGAACACGATGATCTCATCCACGCGGTTCAGGAACTCGGGGCGGAAGATGTTTCGCACCTCGCCCATGATGTTCTCCTTCATGGCTTCGTAGGTCTTCTCGGAATCATCGCCGCCGCCAAAGCCGACGGTGCGCTGCTTGCGGAGGGTGTGGGCCCCGGCGTTGCTGGTCATGACGATGACGGTGTTCTTGAAGTCCACCACCCGGCCCTGGCCGTCGGTGAGGCGGCCGTCCTCCATGATTTGCAGAAGGACGTTGAACACGTCGGGATGGGCCTTCTCCACCTCGTCCAGCAGTATCACGGAATAGGGCTTGCGGCGCACCTTTTCGGTGAGCTGGCCGCCCTCCTCGTAGCCCACATAGCCTGGCGGGGAACCGATCATGCGGGAGACGGAGTGCTTCTCCATGTACTCGGACATGTCGATGCGGATCATGCTGTTTTCATCACCAAACAATGCCTCGGCAAGCGCCTTGCACAGCTCGGTCTTGCCCACGCCGGTGGGACCCAGGAAGATGAAGGAACCGATGGGCCGGTTGGGGTCCTTGAGACCCGCCCGGGCACGGCGGATGGCCCTCGCCACGGATTTGACGGCCTCCTCCTGCCCCACCACGCGCTCGTGCAGCGTGGCCTCCAGGTTGATGAGACGGCGGGATTCGTCCTCGGTGAGCTTCGCCACCGGAATGCCCGTCCAGGCGGCCACGATCTGGGCCACGTCCTCCTCGCCCACGACCTCCACCTTGCTGTTGCGGCTGTGCTCCCAGGCGGAGCGGCGCTCGTTCATCTCGTTTTGCAGCGCCTTCTTCTTGTCGCGCAGGTGGGCGGCCTTCTCGAAGTCCTCCAGAGCCACGGCCTCTTCCGTCTCCTTGTTCAGCGCGTCCAGCCGGCTCTGCTGCTCCTTCATGTCCGGCGGCGCGGTGAACGCCTTGATGCGGACGCGTGACGCGGCCTCGTCGATCAGGTCGATGGCCTTGTCCGGCAAGGAACGGTCGGAGATATAGCGGTCGGAGAGGTACACTGCCGCAACGATGGCGTCACGGGTGATGCTGACCCGGTGGTGGGCCTCATAGCGGTCCCGCAGACCTTCAAGGATGTCGATGGATTCCTCACGGGTCGGCTCGCCCACGTTCACGGGCTGGAATCGGCGCTCCAGGGCGGAGTCCTTTTCGATGTGCTTGTGATACTCGTTCAGGGTGGTCGCGCCGATGCACTGGAGCTCGCCGCGGGCCAGCGCGGGCTTCAAGATGTTCGCTGCGTCAATGGCCCCTTCCGAAGCGCCTGCGCCGACGATGGTATGCAGCTCGTCGATGAACAGCACGATGTTGCCCGCCTTCTTGATCTCGCCGATGGCGTTCTTCAGCCGCTCCTCAAACTCGCCGCGATACTTGGCACCGGCCAGCATGCTGGCGAGGTCCAGTGAAACTACGCGCTTGCCCCGGAGAATTTCGGGGATATTGCCCTCGACGATGAGCTGGGCCAGCCCCTCCACGATGGCGGACTTGCCCACGCCGGGCTCGCCGATGAGCACGGGGTTGTTCTTCCGGCGGCGGGATAATATCTGAACAATGCGCTCGATCTCCTGGGCGCGGCCCACCACGGGGTCCAGCTCCCCGGCCTTGGCCGCCTGGGTCAGGTCGTGGGAGAACTGGTTCAGCGTCGGAGTGTCGGCGTTCTCGCCCTCGTGGACCGCTGCCTGGGGATCGTCCGCGCCGGTCAGTATGCGCAGCAACTCGTCCCTCGCTTTGGACAGGTCCAGGCCCATCTTTAGCAACACATGCGCCGCAACACCTTCGCGCTCACGCATCAGGGCGAGGAGGATGTGCTCGGTGGAGACGTAATTCTGTTTGAGGTCCCGCGCCTCCCTCATGCTCTGCTCCAGCACCTTCTTGGTGCGCGGCGTGTAGACCATCTGCTTGCCCTGCACGCTCTCGCCGCTGCGGCCCAGCATCTTGACGATCTCCTCCCGGGCCGCGTCCAGCGTGATGCCCTTCAAGACGCCCGCCGCGCCGCCGGGCTCCGTTAGCACGCCCAGCAACAGGTGTTCTGTGCCCACATAGGTGCGCCCAAGCTGGGCTGCCTCCTTCTGTGCCGCCAGCAGCGCCCGCTGCCCGCGTTCCGTAAATTTCGCGAAATATGCCATTCAAGTCCTCCATTGGCAGGATAACAGTTCCAAATGCCGTGTTCGTTCGTTTAATCTATCCGCCAACTATATATACACATCACAATGCCAAATGAAACTCCCTTATTCTGACACCAGCTTCTGAAGCTCCTCCCGCAGGAACTGGGCGCGGAGAATTTCAGACTCCCTTGGACTCATGAGTTTCCCGGCGCGGACGCCGAGGGAGCCGGGCTGGGCGTCCATCATCAGAGCGTCGAGGCCGGGCAGCGGGGCGTGGAGATAGCCCATGCTGGCGGCGTAGCGGATGTCGGAATAGCGCTTCATGAACTCGCCGACGTTCATCAATCTCGCGTACATCAGCTCGCCCCAGCTCCGCATCAGGCTGTCCTGCAATTGCAGCATGTCCTTCTTCTCAGCCTGCTCACGCATGGAGCGCTCATGCTCCACCACCTGTCCAGCGGCGGCAGAGAGGGAGCGGATCACGTCCTCCTCGCTGCGGCCCAGTGTGGCCTGATTGGAGAGCTGATAGAGATTGCCCCTGGCCTCGCTGCCGTCGCCGTAGAGGCCGCGGACGGTCAAACCCAGCTTGGCGACGGTCTGCATCACCGCGCCCATCTGGCCCGCCGTGGACAGGGCCGGGAGGTGGAGTATCACGCTGGCCCGCAGGCCGGTGCCGGTGTTGGCAGGGCTGGCGTTGAGAAAGCCCCACTGGTGGTCGAAGGCGAAGGGGTACTTCTCCCCCACCGCTTCATCCAGCTTTAAGGCCATCTCGGCGGAACGCTCCAATTGGAGTCCCGGCAGCAGGCCCTGGAAGCGGATGTGATCCTCCTCGTTGAGCATCACCGTCACCGTACCCGCCGAAGAGATCATCGCCGCGGATCGGTTGACGAATTTCAGCAAATCATAGCTGATGAGGTGATGCTCCACCAGCCGGGAGCGTGCGTCCTCCTCCAGATCCCCCATGCGCAGGAAGGTGAAAGCCGCGCCATTTTCGGTGCCGAACACCGCCTCTGTCGTACGCTCGATGACCTCCTCCGCATACTCATGACTGAGCTTGGGCGAGAAGGGCAGATCCTCATAGTTTCTTGACAGGCGGACGCGGCTGGAGATCACCACGTCCTGCTCAGGGGCCATGACATACTCATACATCGCCATTCGCCCCCTCTCCGCCGTCGGCGTGGAGCCGCGCCTGGGGCTGCACCTTGATGTCGCCCTCACGGCGCTCCAATTGAATGGTCAAGGCGCGTATGGCGTCGCGGAGCTTGGCGGCCTGCTCGTATTCCTCGTCGGCCACCGCTCGCTGGAGCTTCTGCTTCAGCCGCTCGATGTTCATGCGGATGGAAACTCCGCTGTGGACGCCGCCGGGGACGCGGCCCGCGTGCTGTGTATTGCCGTGGACCCGCTGCAACAGAGCTGTCAGCGGGGTGCGGAAGGCGTTGTAGCAGTTGGCGCAGCCCAGCATGCCGCCCTTCTGAAATTCCGGGTAGGTCATGCCGCACTGCTCGCAGATCAAGTCCTCGTATTCGGCGTCCTGCCGGGCCTGCTCCTCTTCATTGCGGCCCTCCAGGATGCTGTTCAGTATGCCCGCCAGGTTGGAGAAGTCGATGCCCGGCAGCTGCTTCTGGTGCTTGGCCATGCAGGTCGGGCACAGGTTGCGCTCCACCCGGTCGCCGTTGATGATCGTCGTCAGATGAAATTTCGCGGGCCTGATCCCGCAATCCTCACACATCATCCCGCTCTTCCTCCTCTTTGTTCTTGAATACCTGCATCAGCATGTTGCGAAAGACCGCCGCTCGGAGCACGTCCTTGGCGGAGATGGGCAGCGCAAGCGCGTTGCGCGACACTGCTGACTTCATCAACAGCGCCTCGTTCTTCGTAACGACCTTTCGCTCGTACAGATTCGATATGATGGCGTTGGCGGTCTCCTCGTTGACGGAATTGCCCACCCTTTGGAGAAGCGTTTCCAGCATATTCTGCTCCCCCCGGGTCTGCATCCGCACGATGCGCACATAGCCGCCGCCGCCCCGCCGGGACTCGATGATATAGCCGTGGTCCACCGAGAACCGCGTGGCCAGTACATAGTTGATCTGCGAGGGCGCGCAACCGAAATGCTGGGCAAGCTCATTGCGCCGTAGCTCGATGTGGGCGTCCTCGCTCATCAGTTCCTTTATAAACTGCTCGATGCTGTCTGAAAGCTGAGCCATGTCATCACCTTCTTTTGACCATCTTTGACTATTATAGCACGCTTTCAGCCATTTTGCAACAGGTAATTCACGGTTACAGCCATCAATTTCTCAACAACTGCATTAAAATATTGAAGGAATATTCGACAGCCCTGCCGATAAATGTCGCAAACTCCATATGATGGTTCTCATCCGTGGAATCGGAGATGACACGGATGATGGCGCAGGGGGTGTCATGGAGATAGCACACCTGGGCGATGGCCGCCCCTTCCATCTCGCAGACAGACGCGCCAAAGGCTTCGACGATGCGCCGTTTGTCCTCGCGGTGTGTAATAAACTGATCGCCCGATGCGATGCGCGCGGGGATGGCTTTTACGCCTACCCGCCTGGCCGCATTCAGCAGCTTTTCGCGCCAGTCCGCGTCACAGGGCAGATATGTAACCAATTCGCCGTTGATGGACAGCGCGCCGGCGGGCTCTCCGAGGCCGGTGGTGTCGTAGTCGTGCTGCACGGCATCCGTCGCCACAGCCACGTCCAGTATGTCCAGCGCCGGGGACAGGCTGCCCGCCACGCCGGTGTTGATGACCACCTCCGGCGCGTAGGCCGTCAGCAGCGCCTGGGTACAGGCGGCGGCGTTCACCTTGCCCACACCGCATCGGGCAACGACTACCTCATGCCCGCAGATTGTACCACTCACGAAGTTGAATCCGCCCGCCTTTTCCTGCTTCAAATCCACTATTTCTTTTATCAGACTGTCCACTTCCGCCTTCATCGCGCCTAAAATCGCTATCATTGGTTTTCTCCTCTATTTGCCCAACAGGCAGACTGCCTGGGCTGATATTCCAATTTCTTCGCCTTCGAAGCCCATATGCTCTGTAGTGGTGGCCTTGACATTGACAGCCTCAGTTTGCAGGGCGTCCGCGATGTTCTTTCGCATTTGGGGGATATATTGCGCCAGCTTCGGCTTCTGGGCGACAATAGTGACGTCGACGTTGACGACCCGCCAGCCCTGTTTGCAAAGCAGCGCCATCACGTGATCCAGTAATTTCATCGACGATATGCCCTTGTACGCCGGGTCGCTGTCCGGGAAGTGTTTGCCGATATCTCCCCCACCGACGGCTCCCAGCAGGGCGTCCATCAGGGCGTGCACAGCCACATCCGCGTCGGAATGGCCATCCAGACCCCGGTCATGGGGCACCTCCACGCCGCAGAGGATCAGCTTGCGGCCCTCCTTCAGCCGGTGGGCGTCATAGCCCTGGCCCACGCGCAGTTCAGGGAATTTCGCCCCGCCCAGCGCTTCAAAATCCGCCTTTGTGGTCAATTTTCGGTTCCTCTCCGCGCCTTCTGCCGTGACCAGCCGAAGGTTGCCGTAATAGTACTCGTATAGCATGGCGTCGTCTGTGACAGCCAGGCCGTCCGCCTGTGCCATCCGATGAGCGTTCATGATTTTATGATAATCGAAGCTCTGGGGCGTCTGCACCGCCCGCAGTGTTTCGCGGTCTACTGTAGTCACTTTTCCGTCGGGCTGTATCTGCTTTATAGTGTCGATGACCGGGGTGGATATGACGCCGCTGCCATATTGACGGGCGGCATCCAGCGTAACTTTGATGATTGCTCCAGTGACGAAGGGACGCGCCGCATCGTGAATGGCGACGACCTCCGCATCTGCTGGCACGGCACAGAGTCCATTGTAGACGGAATCCCGCCGCGTGGCACCGCCGCTCACGATGGTCCTGACCAGAGGGCAGGCCCCTTCTCTTCGACACAATTCTTCATATGCGGGACGGTCATTTTCTGACAAGACCAGCACCGCGCCGCCCACCTGCGCTGAAGCCGCAAAGGCATCCAGGCAGCGGGACAGCACGCTCCTGCCGTCGTATTCAAAGAAAACCTTGTTTTGACTCAGTCCGGAGCGTTCGCCGCGGCCCGCCGCGACGATCACCGCCCAGGCGTTCATCCCCGTGCGCGGTACATGTCGGCGGCGTCCTGCTTGGCCGCATGCTCCGCGATGGACAATATCTCATACTCGGAATACTTCTCGCCGAAGCGAATGCCCAAGATATCCCCTACCTTCACATCGGTGCCCGGCTTGGCTTCCTTGCCGTTGACGGTGACATGGCCGGTGGAGCAGGCGTCGTTGGCCACGCTCCGCCGCTTGATGATGCGAGAAATCTTCAGAAACTTGTCTAATCTGATCGAGGTGGGTTCCACCCGCTCCACGGGCTTGCGCGCCTCGATGGCCTTTCTGCTCATATTGCACAACCTCCAATAAAAAATACAAGGGCCGCCTCGCGCAGAAGCCGCCCTGTCATCGGAAACAAACGTCGGGTCTAATCCGGCGTCTGATTAAAACTCATCCTTGAAGCCCTTGCCGGCCTTGAAGGTGGGAATGCGCTTCGCAGCGATCTCGGTGGGTTCACCCGTGGCAGGGTTGCGACCCATGCGGGCGGCACGCTCCTTGATCTCAAAGGTGCCAAAGCCCATCATCTGGACCTTCTCACCGGCATGGAGCGCTTCGGTGACAGAATCAATAAAGGCATTCAGAGCGGCCTCAGCCTGCTTCTTGTTCAGATCGGATTTTTCAGCGATCTTAGCGATCAGGGTAGTCTTGTTCATGATAAAACACCTCCAAATATTTTAAGCCTATTGAGCACAATTCCCATGTTCATAAGCTGGTTTCATTGAGCGCAACGCATTACATATTCAATCCGCGGCCCTTTAATTCCTGCTTATCCGTGGTATAAATCACAATTTTACCAAAGCCCAATATTCCCGCAACCTTTCGGCGGTCAGGTTCTCAAAGCTCTGTCCCCTGGAGAGCATATCCCTTTCGCCCACGTCAAATCGATCGATGAAGCGTGTGACGGCGGCGTCGAGGGCCAGTTCCGGATCGATGTTCTGCTGCCGCGCCAGGTCGCACAGCGCCAGCAGGGCGTCGCCCAGAGCCGCCTCCCCTACTCCGGCCTTTTCCAACGTCCGCCGACAGGTTTCCAGAGTCTCTTCCGTATTTTCGGCACACACACGGACCTCCGCGGCCCGCTTGAGCGCCTTGGCAGCCCGCAATGTGGCAGGCAGCGTCCGAGTGATGGCGCGCATGGCTTCGGTCCGGGTCTTCTGGCCCCGCTCCGCCATCTTGTTTTTGCTCCACAGACCCAGCACCTCGCCGGCGTCACTGGCATGATCTCCGCCAAAGATATGGGTGTGACGATGGATCATCTTCTCGCAAATGGCGGTAGTGACATCGCTGATGTCGAATTCCCCGTGCTTGCGCCCGATCTCCGCGTGGAGCGCCACCTGGAGGAGCATGTCGCCCAACTCATCATAAAGGTGCTCGGGGCTGCCTTCGTCGATGGCGTCGATGACCTCGTAGGCTTCCTCCAAAATGCAGGGGCGCAGGCTCTCGTGGGTCTGCACCTTGTCCCAGGGACAGCCGTCCGGCGCACACAGCCGGCGCAATATCTCGTTCAGGTGTTCCACGTCGTAGCGCTCCAGCTTCATGAAGTCTCGCTGGGCGGGAACGAGTGCGCAGGCACGATGGTCGAAGCCCTCTGCGCGGTCCAGCGTATAAAGCGGCATGGCAATGGGGCCGCCGCCGCCAGGCAGGAACCAGATCTCGCTCTCCTCCGGGTAGACCTCCATCAGCCTGAGCTTCACCTCGCAGGCCAGCTCCCGGCTGTCGATCTCCCGGACGAAGCAGTTCTCCCGCGCCGTCAGATGGAAGGTCTCCCAGTCCGACGCCTCCACGCATCGGGCCTCCCCGCTGGCCAGCGCCAGCAGTGGCCCCTCCGTTGGCGGTCCCGCCAGCACGCGCAGGGGTGCGAGGGATGACAGCTTTACGACGCTGCGATCCCGCACGTCAAAAACGCCGTAGACCACGTCGCCCGCACAGGAAGCCTCCAACACAGCCCGGGCTGCCGTCTCAGCATGGGCATCGAAATCCTCGATTTCCTCATACAGACCGTCCAGGGTTTCAAAGGCTACGCCCTTCTCCCGCAGCCATGCGGCGCAGTTGCAGTGGTCCGTGTGCAGTATCACATGGTCGCCGCCTGTCAGTGCCTCGGCGGCCTCGAAGGTCAGCTGACCCGCGCGCCAGCCAAAGCCCACTACGGTAATGTTTCCCATAAAAAAAACCTCCCGGGAGTCTTGCTCAACGGGAGGCATTATAACATACAATTGTTAGAATCACAACATCACTCACTGCTCCATCTGACGTCCAATGATATTGGCCGTGGCTTCGGCGACCTTCTGATCGATGGCCGTCATCTGCTGGCCGGCTTCCCGGCTCAGGAGGAACAATCCGCCGATGATCTCTCCGTCGGCCAGTATGGGCGTGATGACCTGGGCCGTGTAGATCTCCGCCCGGTCATCCCCCGTCACCGGCAGCATCTTCGCCCCGTTTACAAGATTCAACACCGCCTGCTGACGCCCCGCCAGCATGTGATCCATCTCCTGACTCAGCGGTTTCTCGGCATATTCCCGCTTCGACGCGCCGGAGCTGGATACAATGGCATCCCGGTCGCTGATCAGCGCCACATGGCCCAGCGTGCGGTACAGCGAATCCGTGTAATCCTTCGCGATGGCGGCAATCTCCCCGATGGGCGAATATTTTTTTAAAACCACTTCGCCGTCGTGATCAGTAAATATTTCCAGCGGGTCGCCCTCTCTGATGCGGAGAGTGCGCCTGATTTCCTTTGGTATGACCACCCTGCCCAACTCATCTATCCTTCTTACAATGCCCGTCGCTCGCATAAAAACGCCTCCGATACGCTCAAACTGCTTCATGATGTGTGCGTAGTTTGCGCGAATCGGGGCGTTTTATGCGTTTTCGATGACAATACGGTTTATAGCATTGACGTAACTGTTCAGTCCACCCCGAATAATGCCCCATCAGCCTCACCCCGAAAAGCAGCAACGATTGCATCAAAAGAAGAGACGCCATGAAGTGCCGCCGA
>CACZXF010000011.1 GCA_902785105.1 uncultured Eubacteriales bacterium
CTTTTAGTATACACCGATTCGTCTTCCGTGTATACTACCTTCAGGCCCTCGTATGTTTCATTCATCGCGGTGCCCCCTGGGGCATGGGGCTTACTGTGACAGATAATTACGGGAACGTCGAGATCTATCCCGGCGAATCCTGACGGGACATGTTCTGCGTGCCTAAAAAAGTTAGACCAATGATACTTCAGACGCATGTGTCTGAAAGGGAGAAGGACATACGACGGTTTATTACAATCATTAAGTGGTCATGATGCCACTGAGAAAGGAATGAAGACTATGCCCAGACCGAAAGGATCAAAGAATAAGCCTGCCCTGACCATCGACGAACAGATCGCTGCTACGGAAGAACACATCTCCAGGCTGAAGGAGGAACTCGCCGCTGCCGAGGAGAAGCTAAAGACGCTCATCAGCCTCCGCGACGAGGAGCAGATGAAAGAACTGATGTGCGCCATCGCGGCCTCCGGAAAGTCTGTGACTGATGTGATCGCGATGCTGAAGACCGACTGAAAGAGGAGGCTGCGAACATGAAGAAGCTCCTCATTCTCATTTGTTTTCTGATTTCTATCACAGCGATCGCGGAAGAGGGCGGTATATAGATGAAGGAAATACCTATTACAGATATACAATCCATCCGCATTGGACAGATTGAAAACGCGGAAGCCGCTACAGGATGCACCGTCTTTATCTGCGAGAAGGGCATGCGCGCGGGCCTGGATGTGCGCGGGGGCGGTCCGGCTTCCCGTGAGAGCCAACTGCTCAACCCTCTGATGGCGGCACAGACGATTCACGCCATCGTGCTGTCGGGCGGCAGTGCCTATGGACTTGGAACGGCCAATGGCGTGATGGAATATTTAGAAGAGAAAGGCATCGGTTATGATACCGGCTATGCGCTGGTGCCCCTGGTCGCTCAGTCAGACATCTATGATCTGTCCGTTGGCGATGCGAAGATACGTCCTGATGCGGCGATGGGATATGAGGCGGCCCGACTTACGCTGGAAGCGTCCAACTACCGGGATGGCAACTACGGCGCGGGATGCGGCGCATCCGTGGGCAAGATCATGGGTATGAATTGCGCGATGAAGACGGGCATCGGCAGCTATGCGGTTCAGATCGGCGATTTGCAAATCGGCGCGGTCGTGGTCCTCAATGCCCTGGGCGATGTGTATGACTGGAGGACAGGCAGGCAGATCGCCGGACTGTTGACGGAGGACAAGACAGCGCTGCGAAGCACGCTGGACTATATGACGGATTCCCTCGAAATCGTCGAAAACAAATTCGTGGGCAACACGACGCTGGCTGTCGTCATCACGAATGCGGCCTTTGACAAGCCCCGGCTGTGCAAGATCGCGGGAATGGCGCATGATGGGTATGCGAGATCGATTAATCCCGTCCACACCTCCGCCGATGGCGACAGCATTTATGCCGTATCGGTGGGAAATATCGAGGCGGACCAGGATCTGGTCGGCGCGCTATCCGCCCAGGTCGTCAGTGAGGCGATCATCAGGGCAGTGGAAAAGGCGGAAGCCGCGTATGGATTGCCCTGTGCTGAAGATTTGAAGAACCTTCGCGGATAATGTGATATTCAGATGAAATGAGAGACCCCCTCCTGAGGCGACCAGGCGTTCAGTCGCTCAGGAAGGGGTTTTTGAATGTACTGTATCCGGTCGATGGTCTTGTCAGAGCGTGTTTCCAAAGCCGAAATGTTGCAGCTTTGACAGGAATACTGCTTTATTTGTAGTAGTCCACCGCGCCGCGGAACATGCCGTTGTCGTAGTTGCCGGGGACGTTTTTGTAGAGGTCCACGTCGAAGCCCACGCGCTCGGAATGGGCCATCTTGCCGAAGACCCGACCGTCGGGGGAGGTGATGCCCTCGATGGCGGCGCAGGAGCCGTTGGGGTTGAACCGTATGTCCATGGTGGGCTGGCCGTTCAGGTTGCAATACTGCGTGGCGATCTGACCGTTGGCCGCCAGCTCCGCGATGAATTCATCAGAGGCGATGAATTTGCCCTCGCCGTGGGAAATGGGGGCCATGTACACCTCGCCGGTCTTCGTGTGCATCAGCCAGGGGCTCTTGTTGGAGGCGATGCGTGTGGAGACCAGCCGCGACTGGTGGCGGCCGATGTCATTGAAGGTCAGCGTGGCCTCCACGCACTGGTCCGCCTCCCTGATCTCGCCGTAGGGCACCAGGCCCAGCTTGATGAGCGCCTGGAAGCCGTTGCAGATGCCGCCCATCAGGCCGTCGCGCTGATTCAGCAGCTCGTGTACCTTGTCGCGGATGACGGGATTCCGGAAGAAGGCCGCGATGAACTTGCCGGAGCCGTCCGGCTCGTCGCCGCCAGAGAAGCCGCCGGGAATGAACACGATCTGGCTGCCCGCGATCTTGTTGGCGAAAGCCTCAGCGGACTCGGCGACTGCCTTCGCCGACAGATTGCGGATCACCATGACCTCCGGCTCTGCGCCAGCCTTGATGAAGGCCCGGGCGGTGTCGTATTCGCAGTTGGTGCCGGGGAACACGGGGATCAGCACACGGGGCTTTGCCACTTTGACGGCCGGCGCGACCCGCTTTTCCACACTATAATTAAATGTCAGGGGCTTTTCGTAGCTCTTTTTGACGGTGGCCGGGAAGACCTCGTTTAATCGGCCCTCGTACAGCGCCTCCAGCTCGTCGGCGGAAATGCTGACGCCGCCGCAGGTGAACTGACGCGCCGCGGTGGTCTCGCCGATCACATCCGGGCCGTCGCCCGCGTACTCCACCAGGAAGCTGCCGTAGACGGGGGTGAACAGGTCGACGCCCTCACGGAAGGTCACGCCGAAGCCCTCGCCCAAAGCCATGCGGAACGCCGCCGAGGCCGCGCCGCCCTTGCCAACCGCCCAGGCGGTGAGTATGGAGCCGTCCCGGAGGCCAGCATTTACCCGGTCAAACAATGCCTTCTGGCTCACGGGATCGGGGGTGCCGTTCTCCCGGTAGTCGGGCTTCAGATAGCCGATCTTCGAGCCGGCCCGCTTGAACGCGCCGGACACGATATTATCAGCCGGGCACACGCCCACGGCGAAGGACACCAGCGTCGGCGGCACATGGATGTCCTCGAAGGAGCCGGACATACTGTCCTTGCCGCCGATGGCAGCGTAACCAAAGTCCATCTGCGCCTCCAGCGCGCCCAGCAGCGCGGAAAGGGGCTTGCCCCAGGCGGTCTCGCTGTTCATGCGCTCGAAGTACTCCTGGAAGGTCAGGTGCACGTTCTCAGTGCCGTTGCCAGTCGCCACCAATTTTGCGATGGAATCCACCACGGCCAGGTACGCGCCGCGCCAGGGACTTTTCTCGCTGACACAGGGGTCAAAGCCGTAGGCCATCACGCTGGCGGTGTCGCTCTCGCCGCCCTCCACGGGCACGCGGGAGGCCATGGCCTGGGCCGGGGTGAGCTGACGGCTGCCGCCGAAGGGCATCAGCAGGGACGACGCGCCATTGGTGGAGTCAAACCGCTCGGCGAGGCCCCGCTGGGAGCAGGTGTTCAGGTCGGAAACAGCGGCCTTCATGCCCTCGGTGAAGTCCATCTGGAGGGTTGCCTGCGCCTTGTCCTGAGCCTTCACACAGACGTTGGTGTGCTTCGGCGCGCCGTTGGAGTTGAGGAACTCGCGGGCCACGTCCACGATGGTGCGCCCGTTCCAGTGCATCACCAGCCGGGGAGACTCGGTCACATGGGCCACCACGGTGGATTCCAGGTTCTCCATATCGGCCAGCCTGCGGAAAGCCGCCACGTCCTCGGGGGCCAGCACCACGGCCATGCGCTCCTGGGATTCGGAGATGGCCAGCTCGGTGCCGTCCAGGCCTTCATACTTGCGGGGCACCTGGTTCAGGTCGATGTCCAGCCCGTCGGCCAGCTCGCCGATGGCCACGGACACGCCGCCCGCGCCGAAGTCGTTGCAGCGCTTGATCATCCTGACGGCCTCGGGAGTGCGGAACAGCCTTTGCAGCTTGCGCTCCTCGGGGGCGTTGCCCTTCTGGACCTCCGCGCCGCAGGTCTCCAGCGACGCCTCGGTGTGGGCCTTGGAAGAGCCCGTCGCGCCGCCGCAGCCGTCACGCCCGGTCCTGCCGCCCAGCAGTATCACGATGTCGCCGGCAGCGGGCACCTCCCGCCGCACCTGGTCCGCCGGGGCTGCGCCCACCACCGCGCCGATCTCCATGCGCTTGGCCGCGTAACCGTCGTGATAGATTTCCTCAACCAGCCCTGTGGCGAGGCCGATCTGGTTGCCGTAGGACGAATAGCCCGCCGCCGCCGTGGTCACGAGCTGGCGCTGGGGCAGCTTGCCCTTGATGGTGGCCTCCACAGGCCGGGTGGGGTCCGCCGCGCCGGTGACGCGCATAGCCTGATACACATAGCCGCGCCCGGACAGCGGATCGCGGATGGCGCCGCCGATGCAGGTCGCCGCGCCGCCGAAGGGCTCGATCTCGGTGGGATGGTTGTGGGTCTCGTTCTTGAACAGCAGCAGCCACTTCTGCTTCTCACCATGCACATTCACATCCATCCTGATGGTGCAGGCGTTGATCTCCTCGGATTCGTCCAAATCGGTCAAAAGTCCACGGGCCTTCAGCACCTTCGCGCCGATGGTGGCAATGTCCATCAGGCAGATGGGTTTGGTGCGGCCCAGCTCATCGCGCAGTGCCAAATACCGCTTGTAGGCCGCTTCCACGTCCGCATCCTCGAAGGTCACGTTGCCCAGCTCCGTCAGGAAGGTGGTGTGGCGGCAGTGATCGCTCCAATAGGTGTCGATCATGCGAATCTCGGTCAGCGTGGGGTCGCGGTGCTCGGATTTGAAGTATTCCTGGCAGAAGGCGATGTCGGCGGCGTCCATGGCGAGGCCGTACTTCCTGATGAAGTCCTTCAGTTCAGCCTCGGAATAGCCGATGAAGCCCGTCATGGTCTCCACGGTCTCCGGGATGGCAAAGGCGGTTTTCAGCGTCTCGACGGGGGAGAGGGAGGCCTCCCGGCGCTCCACGGGGTTGATGACGTGGTGCTTTACAGCGGCCACATCCTGCTCAGACAGAGTACCCTCCAAAATATAGACCGTCGCCGTACGTACGTCCGGGCGCTCCACCTGCTCCAGGAGCTGGATGCACTGAGCCGCGGAATCCGCCCGCTGGTCGAACTGGCCGGGCAGGTATTCCGCCGCGAAGATCACGCCGGTGTACTCGGGCAGCTCACGGGTCACGGTGTCCACCATCGGCTCGGAGAACACGTTGGGCACAGCCTTTTCAAACAGCTCTGCGTCCAGGTTTTCCACGTCGTAGCGGTTCAAGATCCGAACCCCGGTCAGCCCGCCGATGCCGAGGAAGGATTTCAGCTCGCTGTAGAGTGCGCTGGCCTCGTGGTCGAAGCCGGGCTTTTTTTCAACATATACGCGATAGACCATAAAGTGTCATTCTCCTTTGTTCAAAATGGAGAGCGCCCGCCGCCCGATGTCGTGGCGGAGCATCATGCCGTCCCATTGGATTTCAGCGGCGGCGGTGTAGGCCTTCTGAATGGCGTTTTCCAGCGTGTCCGCGGTGCAGGAGACGCCCAGCACGCGCCCGCCGGCGGTGACGAGCTCGCCCTTGTCATTCCTGCCGGTGCCGCTGTGGTAAACCTGGGCCATCTCATTTGCCCTGCCCATGTCGATGACCTTGCCCTTTTCATACTTGCCCGGATAGCCGCCGGAGGCCAGCATGACGCAGCAGGCGGCACCGTCGGAGAACTCCACGGGGGTGTCGGCCAGGGTCTCATTTTCCACGGCCTGCATGATGGTCAGCAGATCGGATTTCAGCAGAGGCAGCACCACCTGGGTCTCCGGGTCGCCGAAGCGGCAATTGTACTCGATGACCTTCGGGCCGTCCTTGGTGACCATCAGCCCGAAGTACAGGCACCCCTTGAAGGGGCAGCCCTCGGCGTTCATGGCGGCGATGGTGGGCAGGAAGATTTCCTCCATGCAGCGCTTCGCCACCTCGGGAGTGTAGCAGGGATTGGGCGCAATGGTGCCCATGCCGCCGGTGTTCAGCCCGGTGTCGTTGTCGCCCGCCCGCTTGTGATCCATGGAGGACACCATGGGCTTCACCACATGGCCGTCGGTGAAGGCCAGCACGGAGACCTCCGGCCCCTCCAAAAATTCCTCGACCACGATGCGGCTGCCGGACTTGCCAAAAGCCCCGTCGATCATGGCGGCCTTCACGGCCTCCAGAGCCTCCTCGCGGGTCATGGCGATGACCACGCCCTTGCCCAGCGCCAGACCGTCGGCCTTGACCACGGTGGGCAGGGGGCAAGCTTTGACATATTCGAGGGCCTTCTCCGCGTCGCCGAAAACCTCATAACGCGCCGTGGGGATGTGATACTTCTTCATCAGGTCCTTGGCGAACACCTTGCTGGCCTCGATGCGGGCGGCCTTGGCGTCCGGGCCGAAGCAGGGCACGCCCAGCGCGTGGAGACGGTCCACGCAGCCCAGCGCCAGCGGATCATCCGGCGCGACCACGGCGAAGTCCACGGGATTTTCCTTCACATAATTGACAATGCCGTCGATGTCCGTCGCCTTGATGCTGACGCACTCCGCGTCCTGACCAATGCCCGCGTTGCCAGGCAGGGCCACGATCTGAGTGACCTCCGGGTTTTCCTTCAACTTGCGGATGATAGCGTGCTCCCGCCCGCCGCCGCCGACAACCAGAATTTTCATGGATTTTT
Source organism: uncultured Eubacteriales bacterium (assembly GCA_902785105.1). GTDB lineage: Bacteria > Bacillota > Clostridia > Christensenellales > Aristaeellaceae > UBA2862. Next base: position 6,708 of record CACZXF010000011.1, read on the forward strand.
ATACTCCTTTATCAATTGGACCGTTCCCTTTACCCGAATAAACCGGGCACGAGGCCCGGTAGTGACTTTATGATGTGAATTGAAGCCTCATGGCCCGACCTCCGCCCGGTCACCGACCGCACCGACGCCCCTCCGTCGTCACAGCCGGGATAATCCCCCGGCCAGAGGTCGAACCATGATACTTCAAACTTTGTATTTAATGATGGAATAACCGAATGCCCGTGAAGGCCATGGCCATGCCGTACTCATTGCACTTCTCGATGACTAAGTCGTCACGGATGGAGCCGCCGGGCTCGGCGATGACGGTGACGCCGCTGCGCCTGGCCCGCTCGATGTTGTCCGGGAACGGGAAGAAGGCATCGGACCCCAGCGCCACACCGGTGACGGTGTCCAGATAAGCCCGCTTCTCCTCACGGGTCAGCGGCTCGGGGCGAACGGTGAACAGATTCTGCCACTTGCCGTCGTCCAGCACGTCCTGCCAGTCCTCGGAGATGTACACGTCGATGGCGTTGTCCCGCTCAGGGCGGCCCACGGTGTCCTTAAAGGGAAGGTTTAGCACCTTCTCATGCTGCCGCAGGTGCCAGTTGTCGGCCTTGCCGCCCGCCAGGCGGGTGCAGTGGATGCGGCTCTGCTGGCCTGCGCCCACGCCGATGGCTTGACCGTCCTTGACGTAGCACACGGAGTTGGACTGGGTGTATTTCAGCGTGATGAGGGAGATCAGCAGATCGCGCTTCTGCGCCTCGGTCAGCGCCTTGTTGGCGGTGACCACGTTGGCGATCATGGCCTCGTCGATGGGCAGCGACTGCCGGCCCTGCTCGAAGGTGATGCCGTAGACCTGCTTGCGCTCGATCTCGGCGGGCACATAGGCGGGGTCGATCTTGATGATGTTGTAGCCGCCCTTGCGCTTGGACTTCAGCACCTCCAGCGCGTCGTCGTCATAGCCGGGGGCGATGACGCCGTCGGAGACCTCGTGCTGTATGAGCTTCGCCGTGGCCAGGTCGCACACGTCGGACAGCGCGATGAAGTCGCCGAAGGAGGACATGCGGTCCGCGCCGCGGGCCCTCGCGTAGGCGCAGGCCAGGGGAGACAGCTCCATGTCGGCGGGGACGAAGTAGATTTTACGCAGCACATCGCTCAGCGGCAGGCCGATGGCCGCGCCAGCGGGGCTGACGTGCTTGAAGGACGCCGCAGCAGGCATACCGGTGGCCTTCTTCAATTCGCTGACCAGCTGCCAGCTGTTCAGGGCGTCCAGAAAGTTGATGTAGCCGGGACGACCGTTCACGACCTCCAGAGGCAGCTCGCCGTCCTCCATGAAGATGCGGGAGGGCTTCTGGTTCGGGTTGCAGCCGTACTTTAACTGAATCTCATGGGCCATGATAAGTCCTCCTTAAATATTGCGGTTGATGATGGCGGTGTCGCTCTCGCCGGTCTCCAGGTCACGGGTCATGACCCAAAGGGAAACCTTGTTGTCGGCGTTCAGGCCGTTCCAGAGCTCGTCTGCGATGGCCTTCGCGGTGCCGTTGCCGATGGAGACGGCCTCCGGGTCGCCGGTGAAGGACGGGATGGGATTGCCGTCTGAGAGGTAGGTGTGCAGGAAATAGCCCGTGCCCGCCGCGACCTTCTCATACTCCCAGAAGACCCGGTGGCAGCAGGAGCCCAGCGCGTCACCGGCGCGGAGAATGCCCATGTCCAGACTGAAATCGCCGTCCTCAAAGGTCACCATGGCGCTGACGCGGGGGGTGAAGTTCGGCGCGTCCGGCTCAAAGGTCCGCGTGCGCAGGGCCTTGATGAAGGAGGCGTCGTTGCGGATGAAGTCGTAGATGGTGTCGGTCTGGTCGCCGTTGGTGACGATCACGCGGTTCTCAGTCTCCCGGACCGGCCAGTAGATGATGAGACTGGGGTCCACCATCTGGGAGGGGTCAAAGGCCTCGGTGCGAATGCCGCCCCGGTCCTCCACAAAGACGCGGTTGCGGCTGTTCACGCTGCGCCCCATGATGAAATAGGCCATGACGGCCCGCTTGCCGTCGGAGGATTTGCCGATGATGATGCCGCGGCCGGGATAGGTGGTCGCCCCGGCGGCCTGTGCCATGGTGTTCATTGAACCTTCTCCAATCTGATTCGTTTCGATACGATTTCCGTCGCCCTGGGCAGGAGAATCCATTCCGCCTGCTCCATGACCCGCTTTTGCAGAATCTCGGGGGTGTCGCCTTCCTGAATATCCACGGCCTTCTGGGCGATAATGCGTCCCCCGTCGGGAATTTCATTGACATAGTGGACCGTCGCGCCGGTGACCTTCACGCCGTAGCTCAGCGCGGCTTCGTGGACGTGCAGCCCGTAAAAGCCTTCGCCACAGAAGGAGGGGATCAGCGACGGATGGATGTTGATGATGCGTTCGGGATAGTGGGATACAAAATATTTGGAGAGTATCGCCATGAAGCCCGCCAGCACGATCATCTCTATATTGTGGTCCTTTAGCGTTTCCAATATTTTAGCTTCAAGATCGGGCTTTGTGCAGACGGCGATCTCGATGCCCGCGTTTCTCGCCCTCTGGAGGGCGTAGGCGTTCGGGTTATTGGATATAACCAACACGATCTCCCCGTCTGGGATTTCGCCCCGGCTCTGGGCGTCGATCAGTGCCTGGAGATTCGTGCCGCCGCCGGAGACCAGCACCGCGATGCGCGTCCTCATACCAGTCTGACCCTCTCTTCGCTCTCGATGACCTCGCCAATAATGCGGGCATTCTCGCCGCACTCGTTCAGCACGCGCACGGCCTCATCCGCCTGGTCGGCGGGTACGGTGATGCACATGCCAATGCCCATGTTGAAGGTATTGTACATATCCCTCTCGGGAATCTTGCCGGTCTGGGCGATGCGGTCAAAGAGGGGGGAGGTCTCCAGCGCGCTCGTCTCGATGCAGGCGGTCAGGCCCGCGGGCAGGCTGCGGGGAATGTTCTCGTAGAAGCCGCCGCCGGTGATGTGGGAGACGGACTTGACCTTCACGGACTCAGCCAGCTTCAGCACGGGCTTGACGTAGATGCGGGTGGGCTTCAAAAGCGCCTCGCCCAGGGTCATGCCCAAATCCTCACAATACAGCTTGAGGGAGCCCTTCTCCACGTCGAACACCTTCCGCACCAACGAGAAGCCGTTGGAATGGACGCCGGAGGAGGGGAGACCGATGAGTGCGTCGCCCGCCTTCACGGAATCCGGCTCAAAGATTTTGCTTTTATCCACCACGCCGACGGAGAAGCCCGCCAGGTCGTACTCGTTGACGGGATAGAAGCCCGGCATTTCGGCGGTCTCGCCGCCGATGAGCGCGCAGCCCGCCTGGACGCAGCCCTCGGCCACGCCGGCGACGATCTGGGCGATCTTCTCGGGCACGTTCTTGCCGCAGGCGATGTAGTCCAGGAAGGTCAGCGGCTTCGCGCCGCAGCATACGATGTCGTTGACGCACATGGCCACGCAGTCGATGCCCACGGTGTCGTGCTTGTCCATCAGGAAGGCGATTTTCAGCTTGGTGCCCACGCCGTCTGTGCCGGAGACCAGCACGGGATGGGTCAGCCCGGTCATGTCCAGCTCGAACAGGCCGCCGAAGCCGCCGATGCCGGACAGCACGCCGGGGATGTTCGTCCGGGCAATGTGCTGCTTCATCAGTTCGACAGCGCGATAGCCGGCGGTGATGTCCACGCCCGCCGCCGCGTAGCTGTCGGAACGGGAATTATTCATAGCCATAAAAGCTCCTCACTTGCCCATCAGGCGGCGCATGACTTCATTGTAGGCATCCTCGACGCCGCCGAGGTCCCGGCGGAAGCGGTCCTTGTCCAGCTTTTCGCCGGTGTCCTTGTCCCAGAAGCGGCAGGTGTCAGGGGAGATCTCGTCGGCCAGCACGATGGTGCCGTCGGGCAGACGGCCAAACTCCAGCTTGAAGTCCACCAGGGTGATGTTCAGCTTGAGGAAGTAGGCTTTCAGCACGTCGTTGACCTTGAAGGCGTAGCGCTCGATGGTGTCGATCTCCTCGGCGGTGGCCAGCTTGAGGGCCAGCGCGTGGTAGCGGTTCAGCAGGGGATCGCCCAGGTCGTCGTTCTTATAGGAAAACTCAATGGTGGGAGCGTCGAACACGATGCCCTCCTCCACGCCGTAGTGCTTGGCGAAGGAACCGGCGGAGATATTGCGGATGATGACCTCCAGCGGCACGATGGAAACCTTCTTCACCAGGGTCTCCCGGTCGGAAAGCTCCTTGACGAAGTGGGTGGGAACGCCCTCCTGCTCCAGCATCTGCATCAGCATGTTGCTCATGCGGTTGTTGATGACGCCCTTGCCGGCAATGGTGCCCTTTTTGAGGCCGTTGAAGGCGGTGGCGTCGTCCTTGTATGACACGATGTACAGGTTTTCGTCGCTGGTGGCAAAGACCTTCTTGGCCTTGCCCTCATAGAGCTGGTTGAGCTTTTCCATGGTGTTTGTTCCTCCTGTATATTAAAGGTTGCTGTAGGCTTCTGAAATGGCGCGGTCCTTCTCCTCGACCTTGGCGGTCTGGGCGGCACGATAGGCAGCGAGACGGTTCATGAGGCGGTCGTCGGACAGGGCCAGCATTTGCGCTGAGAGCAGGGCGGCGTTCACCGCGCCGTCGATGGCCACCGTGGCTACGGGCATGCCCGAGGGCATCTGGACTGTGGATAAAAGCGCGTCCAGACCGTCCAGGGTGGAGCTCTTCATCGGCACACCGACCACCGGCAACAGCGTGTTTGCCGCCATGGCCCCGGCCAGGTGGGCCGCCTTGCCCGCCGCCGCGATGATGACGCCGTAGCCCTCCGCCTGTGCAGACTTTGCGAACGCCGCCGCCGCTTCGGGCGTCCTGTGCGCGGAGAGTATCCGCACCGCAAAGGGAATTTCCAGGGCCTTCAATGTGTCCATCGCACCCTGCATGACCTTCAGGTCGCTGTCGCTGCCCATGATGATGGCTGCCTTTTTCATGCCTGACCTCCGTACCGCCGATCTATAAACCGGCTCGATTAATGGCTATAAGTATATCGGGGCTATATTATATCGTCAATCCAATTCCGAATAATTAACCGTAAAAAATGCCGAACGTTCGGGTATTTGGAGGGGGTTCGACAAAGTTTAATCCAATTCAACCGGTGAATTTAATGGTTTTGCGGTTGGGTAGCGGCACTTTTTTGTCATAATATGCGTCTAACTGGAAAAGGACTTGCCGGGAGACGCTTTTCTTTTCCGCCACTTTAGCATATTTTTACGGCTTATGATAGAAAAGTTTCCATGCAGAGGAGATAATTAGGATAATCATTTTTTTGTCAAGATACTGGGAACGGGCATTGTATGAAGATGCGGAGGGTGATGGAGATGGAGAAGCGCATTATGCTGGCCGCACTGGACATGGACGGCACGCTTTTAAACAGCGATCATGAGGTGACGCCCTATACCCGTGCGGTGATGGAGCACGCGGTAGCACAGGGCCGCGTACTGGCGCTGTGCACGGGGCGCTGTCTGTCCGAACTGCGCCAATATCTCAACGAGCTGCCCTTCGTTGGCTATGTCATCGGACAGAGTGGTGGCTGGATCTACGACGTGGCCGGTAAAAAGTCGATTCGGCAGATCGTGCTGGAGGACAGCGAAGTCGACGCCATACTGACTGCTGCCGAGGGCATGGACATCACCTGGCAGGTGTTTATTGACAATCAGTCCTACATGCAGTTTGGCCGGAGCCGGGACTGGGCGCATTATCATCTTTCGACCTTTGGAGGGGTTTTTGAAGCCACTTCGCTGTTTATCGAGGACGCGCCGGAAAAATGCCGGGAAAACCGGGGTCGGGTCAGCAAGATCAACCTCTATTTTGCCGACGATACCGAATGTCGGCTGTACGGTGAGCGCATCGCGGGACGTCCCCTGGCGGTGACCGGCGCCCTTGGTCCGGGCTATGAGATCTCCCCGCTGGGGGTCAGCAAGGCCCAGGGACTTGAACTGCTTTGCGAGTATCTCGGCCTTTCGATGGATCAGACCATGGCCGTGGGGGATGGCGGCAACGACCTGGATGTCATGGGCGCCGCCGGACTGGCCGTAGCGATGGGCAACGCCATTGAAGCCGTGCGCGATCTGGCCGACGTGATGACCGACGACAACGACCACGACGGCGTGGGCCACGCCATTGAAAAATATATGCTCAACCCAGAGGACTGTCAATGAATAATATCGGAATGGTTTCTGACGAGCGGCGGAAGGCTTATGAGCACGTCGCCCGCTCCCTGGCGCTGCGCTACGACACGATCTATTATGTGGATGTGTCCAGCAGCGCGTACATCGTCTTTTCCTCCACCGACGCCTATCGGGAACTGGAGCTTTCACCCAGCGGCAGCGACTATTTCACTGAAATCAGACGCCGGCTGGAGGAGATCGTCCATCCCGAGGATCGCTCCCTTGCGGCGTTGATGACCTGGCGGGATGAACTGCCCTCGGTGGTCAACCGGGAGCGCGTGGTCTATACCACCTTTCGGGTGCTGTTCCAGGGCACATTTATCTACATGAACTGTCAGGCCATGTGGGCCGATGACGGACGTCACCTCATCGTGGGCTTCAAGGATGTGGACGCCTGGGAGCGCCGCCGCCGGGACGCGGAAGCCCGGACTCAGGTCTATTCCCAGATCGCGCTGACGCTGGCCCATCGCTACGAGGGCATCTACTATGTGGACCTGGAGGACGAGAGCTGCATCCGCTTCGCCGTCAAGTCGGATGGCGACAGCCGAAAGGTGACCGGGGAGCATGAATCCTTCTTTGAACTGGCGCGCCGTCAGGTGATGCAGGCGGTCCATCCCGCCGATCGTGACCGCATGGAGCCGCTGATGAACCGGGAGGCGCTGCTGGACACCATCGACATTGAGGGCGTGCTGTCCATCACCGTCCGCGCCAAGCGGGACGGGCATTACATCTACGTCAACTTCCGCTGCATGCGGGCCGAGGATGATCGCTACCTGATCGTGGCGATGTCCGATGTGGACAAAAAGGTTCGCCACAAGAAGGCGCAGGAAAAGGCCATGCGCGACGCGGAGCACCGCGCCATGCGGGACGAGCTGACCCGCGTCCGGAACAAGAACGCCTATGCCGAAATGGAAGACGAGCTTCAAAAGGCCATCGACGAGGGCAGGGCGGAGCCGCTGGCCATCGTCATGTGCGATGTCAACGACCTGAAGGGCGTCAACGACGGCCAAGGCCATCTGGCCGGGGATGCGCTTTTACAGGAAGCCTGCAAGCTGATCTGCTCGACCTACGCCCACAGTCCGGTCTTTCGCGTGGGCGGAGATGAGTTCGTCGCCATTCTCAGGGGCGAGGACTACGAGCGTCGGCAGGAGCTGCTCGGGCAGATGCGCGGACAGTCCCGCGAACACCTCCAGGACGGCGGCGCGGTGGTGGCCGTGGGCATGTCCGATTATCAGAAGGATACCTATATCACCGATGTATTCGAGCGTGCCGACCGGGAGATGTACGAGGACAAGCGGGCGCTGAAGGGCGAAGCTTAGAGAAATAACGATTCTTAGTTTCTGAATAATAAACAGGGATATGACGAGATGAATGGGGGATACAGTCAGCCTGTAAACGAAAGCATTTTTCATTACTCCGCCAAATTCCAATTTGTCAAACGATTAAGCATAAAGTAGTGCAGGACATCCGAAAACGGATGTCCTGCACTGCTTTACAGTCCCTCTTTGACAACCCTGTCACATCGGGCGCATTCCTTCTCCACCTGTTCCCAGGTGGCATAGCGATAACCGACGAAGGTCTTGCCGTCCTCGCTGAGCAGTATCAGCGCTTCTGTGTCCTCGTCAATATCGTTCGCCATGGGTACGGCGATGATCCAGCCCTCGCCCTTCCAGAAGGCCACGGCTCCTGTGGGCTCCACCTTAGAGAGCGCGTCATAGTTGCGGGCGAAGCGCTCCCATTCCGCCGCCCCTGGCGCGATGCCGGAGAAGGGTAATAGCGTCACCAGCCGCTCATATTCTCCTGAGCCCAGATACCCGGCGGCGGATCGAGCCGTTTTGAGCAGCGAATCGGACAGCTCCGGCGCGGCGAAAGCCGACAGCGACATCAGCAGTGTCAGCGCCGCAAGCATGAAACACAGTTTTTTCTTCATATACGATCCCTCCCGGGCTTTTAAGTCGGTCACCATTTGGACGCAAAACCTTCCCTTCGGTTCCCTGCTTCCATAAAATCACTGTTTCCGGTTCTGCGCCAGCCCGATGGAAAAGAGCATTCGGTTGAGGGCATCCACATCCCGGAGCCTGCCGGACTTGACGGCGTAATCGGCCTCCACCCCGGAGTCATACAGACCTGTCAGCCAGTTCGCCGAGAGCCGGGCCACCTGTCGAGCGGTCTGTTTGGCGGCGTAGGGATGAAGCTTCAACTGCTGCTGCACGGCCTCCGCACTGCCCCCGGCGTCCAGGGCGCTCTTCATGTGGGCCATCTGCCGAAGCTGCCGGTTCAGCATGGCCAGCAGTCCCATGGCATTCTGTCCGCCCTGGATCAGACTGTTGACGGTCTGCTGGGCTTTGAACATGTCGCCCCGGAGCAGATGGTTCATCAGCTCGAACACATTGTATTCCAGTGACGGGGAGACGATGGCCTCCACGTGCTCCAGCGTGATCTCCTGCCCGTCGCCCACATAGGCGCACAGCTTGTCCAGTTCGCCGTCCAGCCGGGTCAGCTCCCGGCCGGCCATGAAGGTCAGCGTGCCGACGGCCTGAGCGTCGATCTTCTTCTTCTGTCCTTTTACCTTCTTCTGGCACCACTTCACGAGTTCGCTGTCCGTCAAAAAATCAAAGGTCACCAACGCGGACTTCTTTTTCAGCAGCCCGGTCAGCTTTTTCCGTCCGTCGGGCTCGCCCCGCATGTAGAACACCAGGGCACATCCCGGCGCGGGATTGTCCAGCCACTTCTGCATCCAGGCGGCTTCGGCCTCCTCGTTTTTCGACTTCCCCGGCATCAGCGGGGCCCAGTCCCGTACGGTGACCACTCGCCGATCGCACATCATCGGCAGCGTCTCGGCGGCGTCGGTGATCTGCTGGGCTGTGACGCCCTCCAGCACCGCGTCGTTCAGCGCCTCCAGCCCCGGCGGCAGCAGCTTTTCCCGCAGGTATTCCAGGGATTCCCGCTTGATGTATTCCTCCGGGCCGGTGAACAGATAGACCGGCGCGATGTCGCTGCCGTCGATGGCCTTGCGAAATTCACTCCAGTTCATGAACCGCCTCCAGAAAGGTTTTCACCCGCCAGCCCTCCGCCGACGCGGTGAGCGTGATGGCCCCGCGCTCGTCCGTGCGCAATATGTCCGCCCCGGCCTCGGCCAGCTTGTGAAGCGTCAGGTCAGCGGGATGGCCGAAATTGTTCTCACCCACGGAGATCACCGCGATTTCCGGGGCTGTCGCCTCCAGAAAATGGGCGCTGGTGGCGTTGTCCGCGCCGTGGTGGGCGACCTTCAATATATCGCAGTCCGGCAGATCGTCCGGTTCGCCCGCCGTGGTCAGGTCCCCAGTGAACAGCACGGAGCGTCCCTCCGATTCCGCCAGTAGCAGGAGAGACATGTCGTTCACCTCATCAAAGGGCCCATGGGGATTGTAAACCGTCACCCGCGCGTTAGGCGAGAGTGCAACCTCGTCACCCGCGAACAACTCAACGATGGGAATATTCATACTTTGTGCCTTCACAATTCCCTCGGTGACCGCCTCGGCAATCTCTTCCTGCTCGAACCAGCCCGCCGGGACGTAGATGGACCCCGGACGAAAGCATTCAAGTATGTCCATCAATCCGCCTGCGTGGTCCTGATGGGGATGGGAGAGGAACACGCCGTCCACCTGCAAACAGGTCGCGCTGAGATAGTCAGCCGCGGGCGTGTAAGTATCCCCGGTGTCAAATACATAGACATGACCCCGGCTTTGCAATATCGCGCAGTCTGCCTGCCCCGCGTCCAGAAAGGTGACGCGGAAGGGCTGGCAGTTGATCCATGTGACCAGCGAGGACAACCCCGCAACGACGACCAAAGCCAGCGGCAGCAGCCGACGACATCTGATGGGCAGGAGACACAACTCCGAGGCGGCGATCATCAACGCGGCGTGGATGAGGATCAGTACCGCAGGATACCGCCCGATTCTGATAGAGGTCAGCGGCAGATTTGCGCTGGATTGAGTGATGGTCGTCAATAGGCTCAGCATCCCATCCGGCAGCAGCGCCAGCAGTGCGCCGAGGGGATGGAGTATGACGCTGACCACCAGCGCCGCCATCGCCAGAAGATAACCGGCGATGCACAACGGTACGCAGACCAGATTGAAGGGTATTGACACCACCGACTGAACGCCGAAACAGGCGATGACCGCCGGCAGGGTTGCCAACTGCGCGGCCAGCGACGCGCAGAGCAGCTCTGGCAGATAGTTGATGGCTTTACGAATCAGCCTCTGCTTGCGGGGCTGATGATAGCTGGGCTGCGGCAGGCGGTCCAGACGGAGTAGCGCTTTCAGCGGCGGCATTAGCAGTATAATTCCCGCTGAAGCCGCGAAGGACAATATAAACCCACCGTCGCCGATGGCCAGCGGTTTGACCAGTATATACCCCAGCAGCGCCGCGGCCAGCCGCGTCAGTGGATCGGCGGGCAGCCCCAGCACCCGGGAAAAGCTGAACAGCCCGAACATGGTCAGCGCCCGGACGAAGGGCGCGGAAAACCCGATGAGTGCCCCGTAGAACAGCAGCGGTCCCAGCACGATTAGGTTTGCCCGCCGCCGGGACATGAACCGCTGAAGCAGTGCGCTCAATGCCATGGCCAGCGTGGTGACGTGCAGACCGGAGATGGCGATGAGATGGGCGGTGCCGGTGGCGTTGAGGGATTCCCGCAGCTCCTCGCTGATGAGGGAGCGATCGCCCAGCACAAGCGCCCGCACCATTCCCGCGCTGTTTGGAAACAGCGCGTCGATGCGCCGCCCCAGTGCGTGTCGTAGATCAATGATGTGTGAATACAGACTCCGGTCTGTACTGAGTATCTCCACGTCCTCTAACTTCGCTGTGGCGATGGCGTCCATGCCGTTGCGGTGTAGGTATTCCCCGAAATCAAACTCAAAGGGGTTGGTGACGGGATCGTTGGTCCAAATATGCCCCTTTAATCGCAGTCTTTGACCGTATACAATGTCGAAAGGCGCTTCTTCATCACTGCGAAGATATAATCGCAGACGCAGCCTGCTGGGTTCATCATCTACCGTCTCCGGAAGAAAACGGGCGATAATACGACTTGTGTCCGGATTTATGAACGGGTCGGAATCAACAATGCCGACCATGGTCACATTATAACAGGTCTGCACGGGCGGAAAGCTGTCCAGACAGACCGTCATGCGCAGCATACCCAAACCGATGCCCATGACCATCACCAGAAGAACAAACCGACGTCGGTTAATGCCGAGCAGAGGAACAGCGCAGAGCGCCAATGACAGGGGCAGCGGCAGGGTCAGAGTTTTGGCGACGACCTCTCCGCACAGCACAGCCAGCGCAAACACGGCCAGTGGCCTTGCGCGAAGCTGTCGAAAGGGCAGACTGTTCCGCCAGTCCATGCTGTCAGATATAATATACTTCGCCGATCTTCGCACACTCGGCCTTGGCGAAGTGCTGCTTGGCCTCGTTCAGCAGGTCGGCGGGGTCGTATTTGGGATTGAAATGGGTCAGCAGCAGCCGTTTGGCATGTGTGTCCTTCGCCAGCTTGCCGCAGAGGGCGGCGGAGAAATGGGGCGCGGTGGGCTTCCAGTCGGCCTCGGACAGGCCCGCGTCCGCCAGCAGCAGGTCGGCATCCTCGCAGAACAGCTCCAGCAGCGGATCGGTATTGGAATCGCCGGTGAACACGAAGCGCGCGCCGTCGCAGACCACTGATACGGCTTTGGTCTCCACGGGATGCCGGGCCGGGTTGAAGGAAACGCGCATTTCGCCGATGGTCACGTCCTCGCAGGGCCAGAGGTCATAGCAGCCGCAGTCCAAGAGCGCGCGGGTCATCTCCGGCGTCTTCGGCGCATAGACCGGCAACGGGTGCTTTCGCGGATGGAACTGTATGGCGTACTGCATGGGCAGCATGTCGGACATGTGGTCGAAGTGCAGGTGGCTCAGCACCACCGCGTCCAGCCTATCCAGCGCCCCCGCGCCCATCAGATTCGCCAGCACGCCAGTGCCGCAGTCGATCAGTATCGTCGTATTGCCGGAGTCGCTCTCCAGCAGATACCCCGAACAGGCACCGCCCGACGCCGGGTAGGGGCCGTTGTTGCCAAGTATTGTCAATTTCATATCGAAAACCTCACAAAGGAATGATAAATTGATTATACCACACACCATTTGCCAAATACAACCCAAAATAATTCGCCTGGCATGAAAGCCGTCGATTTTTCATAGGATGGCGTATAAGGCGCTGTTCCGACAGCGCCCGACCATCGAAGGAGTGGAGGCCATGAATTACTTTGGCGTTTATCATCAGGATTATGTGCAGCGGAACGGGAGCATATGTGACGCGCCGTGTGTATCCAAGGGACGGATGATGCTGTGCGCCTACGGCAGCGCCAGCGAGGACGGCCTGATCGCCATGGCGGAGGGCCGCCTGAGAAACCGGCGCTCGCTGGCGTCGGCGCTGGGCTGCGCGTCGGACGCGGAGCCGGCGCGGATCGTGCTGAACGCCTATCGCCGCTGGGGGACGGACTATCCCCGGCACCTGGAAGGCCCGGTGATGACCTGCGTGATGGACGCGACGTCGGACCGCATGGTGCTGTCCCGTGACCGCATGGGAGAGCAGCCCGTATTTTTCGCGATCATGGGGGAAAAGGTGGCCTTTTCCGATCATCCGGATACGCTGCTGAAAAACGCCGCCGCGGAGCCTGTGGTGGACGCGGACGGCCTGCGGGAGCTGTTCGGCCTCGGCCCCGCCCGCACGCCGGGCAAGACCTGCTTCCGGGACATCGCCATGCTGGAGCCGGGCTGCACGCTGATACTGACAGGCGCCGAGCGGCGGACGGACCGCTACTTTGAAATCGTCTCCCGTCCCCATGAGGACAACGAGATCCGCACGGTGGACGCGGTCCGGGGATTGCTGGAGCAGGCCGTGGATGAAACGCTGCCCTTGAACCCGGCGCTGATGCTCTCCGGCGGGCTGGACTCCACAGCGTTGACGGCGCTGCTGGCCCGGAAGCGGGGCGAACTGATGAGCTTTTCCGTGGACTATCAGGACAACGATCGGGATTTCCAGGCCAACGCCTTCCGCCCGGAGATGGACGCGCCCTATGTGCGCCTGGCGGTTCAGACCTATCACACCCAGCATCGCACGGTGGTGCTGGATGCCCAGAGCCTCGCCGCGTCGCTGGGCAGAGCGGTATCCCTGAGAGGCTTCCCCGGCATGGCGGACATCGACACGTCGCTGCTGCTGTTTTCAAGGGACATCGCCCGCTATGCCCGGACGGTGATATCCGGCGAGTGCGGCGACGAGGTATTCGGCGGCTATCCCTGGTTTCGCGGCGAGGCGGAGCTGGGGGAGGTCTTCCCCTGGTCGGGCTCGATGGCGCTGAGGGAATCGTTGATCAGACCGGAGCTTCGGGAAACATTGCATTTGACTGAGTATGTCAAAGACATCTTTTCGACCCGCGTGGCGCTGGCGGAACCGGATTATCCCTGTTCGCCCAAGGAGCGGCGGCTGAAGATCATGCAGAAGCTGTGCTTTGAATACTTTATGACCAATTTGCAGGAGCGGGCCCTGCGGATGTGCGAAGGCGCGGGCCTGCGGGTGCTGACCCCGCTGTGTGACGAAAGGCTGGCGGAATACGTCTACAATGTGCCCTGGGACATGAAGTTCATGGGCGGTCAGGAGAAGGGCTTGTTCCGCGCCGCCGTCCGCGATCTGCTGCCGGACAAACTGCTCAAACGTACCAAGAGTCCCTATCCCAAGACATGCAGCCCTCAATACGGCCAGATCGTCCGGCAGATGGCCCTGCGGCTGATCATGGATCGGGACGCGCCGATCTTTGAGATCGTGGACCGTGAGGCGCTGGCGAACATCGCCCGCTCCGATCTGAATCCCGCCGACACCCCCTGGTTCGGTCAGCTCATGGCCGGGGCACAGCTATTGGGCTATCTCTGGCAGGTCAACCGCTGGATGCGGGAGCGCAATGTCACGGTGATCCTTTAATTTTGAAGGGCATACAGGCTGCTTTTAGCGCTGTCGATGGCGCTGCGTACGCCGTCCAGCGCGCCCTGCATGTCGAGATAGGCAACCAGCGTGTCAGCCAGCCGCGCATAATCTGAAGCCTTCAACGCAGAGGGATCGCCCTCGATGCGCATGTAGTATTCGCCAAAGGTGGCCTTGAGGGCCCTGTCCAGATCGGAATCGGCCTGAGTCGCGCAAAGCACCATGCACTGGCCGCTGGGGGGATGATGCCGGCTGACGATGGCGGCCATGCCCTCGGCGGCCTGAGCGGCGGTCAAATCATCGGGTTCGCGGAAGAAGAGTATGGGCAGACAGCCTGTGAAGCGCTCCGCGGCGTCGGGTATGACCGTCGTGCCGGCGCTGATGGCCGTCGGCTCGCCCGTCAGCTCCCTGGCAAAGGCCAGCTTCGCGCCTCTGGGATTGACGGCCTTGCTGCCCGGAAAGAAGTAACCCCTGATGCCAGCGATTGCCACCCGGCCGAGCCGCGCGTGGTTCTCGCCGTCAAAATTCAACGGATGGCCCACGTCGTCCATCAGTGAAACCGCCACGGGGTCGGTGGTGCGGGGAACGGAAAAATCCTCATGAATGACGATGGCGCTGGCACCCGAACGGGCCATGACCTCCGTCAGACCTTCGCCGGGAAAGCCCAGGTTGTTGGCGGGAATCAGCCCCGTCAGCGCCACCTTGATCCCGGCGAAGCGGGTGAAGTCCGATTGAAGCGCGTCATAGAAGTACCGCCGCAGAGCGTCCTCCACCGCCGAGGGCAGATTGAGGGCTTTATTGCCCGCCATGCAGTCATCCCCCCAGCAGGCAAAGCCGGGAAGGGCTTCACGGATCTCATCCACCATGACGCGGAAGATCGCCTCGCCCTGCTCACGGTTGCGCCGGGACACCGCTTCGCTCTGGAAGGCGGCCTTTATCATCTCCGCCTGTCGCACCGTTTTCCGGTCAGAGACTCGCACGAATAAAAACAGGCAGGTCACCGCCAAAACGCCGATGATAACGAACAATACAGTGTTCCGGAATTTTTTTCTTCTGCGCCTTCTCATTCGTGACGCTCCTCCAGCCATCGCTTTTTCTAAAGTATAATTCAGCCCTATATAAACAGGGATTTGTCGGGGTGTCTGTTCTAAACCACCTCATCCGCCCTCACGGGCACCTTCCCCTCAAGGGGAAGGCATGAGTCTGGGTTACCGTTACCCAAAAGCCTTTCCCTTGAGGGGAAGGTGGCGCGAAGCGCCGGATGAGGTGAAAACGTTCCCCCAATTAAATTCCAATTTCCCGGATAAACTGAACAGTTATCGTAAAATAAAAAGCAGGCACAGGGCATCGGCCCTGTGCCCGATTTGCGTCAGTTCTCAGCCTTGGCGGCCTCAGCGGCAGCCATGGCGGCGAGGGCCTTCATGCGGCGCTCAGCCACCTCGGGCAGCTCCACGAAGGGTACCACGCCTTCCACACAGTCCGCGGGGGTGACGCGGGCATCGCCCTTGTCCACGTCCAGCAGGATATAGCGCCGGTTGCCCATCTCCATTTCCTCCATGTAGGAGAGCTGGCGGTGGCCATGACGGCTCTCGATGCGCTCCCGCATGGCCGCGCCGTCGGTCTCGGACAGGGCGTAGATCAGATCGACGCAGGCCTGGTCCGCAGCCAGGATGTCGTTGGAGGCGACAATGCCGATGTCCGGCGTCACCACGGGCTCGGCCAGGCAGCCTTCGCAGTCGCAGGACACGGAGATGTTGCGCATCACGTCGATGAAGCAGGTGTGCACGCCGAAGTGGCCCAGTGTGGCCTTGGTGGATTCGGTCATGCGCTCCATGAGCTCCTCCTCGGCGATGCTCCACTGGTCGTCGCTGCCCTCGGCCTGATGGATCATCTTCTTGCCGATCCTGCCGTCGGCGCAGCCGATGCCGATGTTCTTGTTGCTGCCGCCGAAGCCGCCCATGGTGTGGCCCTTGAAGTGGGTCAGCGCCACAAGGGAGTCGTATTCGGGCAGGGTCTTGCCCACGGTCATGTGGTCGAACCACTTGCCGTTCACCGGCAGGTCCGCCGTGCCCTGATCGTCGGTGATGTCCACAGGGCAGAAGGTCCAGCCGTTGACTTCGAGGGTCTTGCGGTGCTTTTCGGTGGTGTCGCGGTCGCCCTCGTAAAAGGTGTTGGTCTCGACGATGGTCGCGTCGGGCAGCTCCGTCCTGATCAGATTTTCCACCCAGTCCCGGGGGATGATGTTCGGCCCGTACTGCTCGCCGGTGTGCAGCTTCACCGCCACGCGCCCGCCGATGCGGCCCTTGACGCGGTTGTACAACTTCCTCAGCCCCTCCGGGGACAGGTCTCGGGTGAAATAGACGATGGATTCGTTGCCGGTGCGCTCCTCATAGGGTACATAGCGCTCCCCGCCGGTGCCGGGCTTGCAAATGTTCTTGCTCATGAACAGTTCTTCCTTTCCTGGTCGCTTTGCCCAATCAAACAGACTTATTATAACACACTTTCCGCCAATAATCCAGTAGTCTTTCTCACTTGCGCATCGTCAAACAGAATTCATACATGCGCACTGTTGATGGGAATTTTCAAGCTTGACAACCGCTCTCCACCGTCATAGAATAATGAATATGTAGAACGACGAAAGAGGAATCTGCCATGTTTGCCCATCTTCACCTGCACACGGAATACAGCCTGCTGGACGGCGCCTGCCGCATCAAGCCGCTGATGGAAAAGCTGAAGGCGCTGGGCATGAAATCCTGCGCCATCACGGATCACGGCGTGATGTACGGCGTGGTGGATTTCTATCGGGAGGCGAAGGCGGCGGGCATTCATCCGGTGATCGGGTGCGAGGTCTATGTGTGCCCCGATATGAATAATAAAACCTCCGTGACGAGAGATTACAGCCATCTCATTCTTCTTTGTGAGAATGAAGAAGGTTATCGAAATCTTTCACGAATGGTCAGCGAAGCGTTTATACGAGGCTATTATTACCGGCCCCGCGTGGATTACAAGCTGCTCTCTCAGTATTCTGGGGGACTGATCGCGCTGTCGGCCTGCCTTTCCGGCGACCTGCCAAAGCTCCTGCTGGACGGGCGCGAGGACGAGGCGCGGGAGATGGCGCAGAAATACATCGACATCTTCGGCAAGGACAACTTCTTCGTGGAGCTTCAGAACCACGGCATCCCGGAGGAGAGGCAGGTGCTGCCCAGGCTGGTGAAGCTGGCTCGTAAGATGGACATTCCCATGGTCTGCACCAACGACTGTCACTATCTGAGCCAGGAGGACGCCGACGCCCAGGAGGTGCTGCTGTGTATCCAGACGGGCAAGACGCTATCCGATGAGAACCGCATGAAGATGCACTCGGACCAGCTCTATGTAAAATCCGAGGAGGAGATGCGCAAGCTCTTCCCGAACTTCATTGACGCCATTGAGCGTACCGAGGAGATCGCCCAGCGCTGCCATGTGGACTTCGATTTCTCCACCACCCATCTGCCCGCCTTTCCGCTTCCGGAGGGCAAGACGGATAAGGGCTATCTGCGGGAGCTGTGCGAGGACGGGCTGATGCGCAAATACGGCCCGGAGCGGCAGGACGCCCGGGACCGCATGGAATACGAGCTGGGCGTCATTGAATCCATGGGCTATGTGGATTACTTCCTCATCGTCTGGGATTTCATACACTTCGCCAAGACCCACGGCGTGGGCGTCGGGCCGGGGCGGGGGAGTGGGGCGGGGTCCATCGTGGCCTACGCGCTGGACATCACCGAGATTGACCCGCTGAAATATGCGCTGGTGTTCGAGCGCTTTCTGAACCCGGAGCGCGTGTCCATGCCCGATATCGACTGCGACTTCGACTACGAGCGCCGGGGCCGGGTGATCGACTACGTGCGCCGCCGCTACGGCGCGGACCATGTGGCGCAAATCATCACTTTCGGCACGATGGCCGCCCGCGCCGTCATCCGCGACGTAGGCCGCGTGATGGATATGAGCTATCAGCAGGTGGACGCCATCGCCAAGCAGGTGCCCTTTGAGCTGAACATCACCCTTGAAAAGGCGCTGAAGATGAACCCGGAGCTGAACAAGCTCTACGAGGGCGACCCCCAGGTCCACAAGCTCATCGACATGGCGCGGAAGCTGGAGGGCATGCCCCGTAATCCCTCCACCCACGCGGCGGGCGTGCTGATCACGGCGCGGCCGGTGGTGGATTACTGCCCCTTGCAGACCAACGACGATGTCATCACCACACAATTCCCCATGGGCACGGTGGAAGCGCTGGGCCTGCTGAAGATGGACTTTTTAGGGCTTCGGACACTCAATGTCATCATGGACACCATCGAGATGGCACGGGACCGGCTCGGCCCGGACTTCAAGGCGTCGGACATCCCCATGGACGAGCCGGGGGTCTATAAGATGATCTCCGCCGGCGACACCGAGGGCATATTCCAGTTGGAATCCTCGGGCATGACGTCCTTCCTGACCAACATGAAGCCGGGGAGCTTTGAGGACATCATCGCCGCCATCTCCCTCTATCGTCCCGGCCCGATGGAGTCCATTCCCCGCTACATCGCAGGCAAGCAGAACCCGGACAGCGTGCAGTATCTGACGCCGCAGCTCAAGCCCATACTGGATGTCACCTATGGCTGCATGGTCTATCAGGAGCAGGTCATGCAGATCGTCCGCGACCTGGCGGGCTATTCGATGGGAAGATCGGACCTTGTGCGCCGCGCAATGTCCAAGAAGAAGCACGACGTTATGGCCCGTGAGAAGGAGATATTCATACACGGGCAGGAGGAGGACGGCAAGGTGGTCGTCCCCGGCTGCGTGCGCAACGGCGTCAGCGAGGCCGCCGCCACCCGGCTGTTCGACGAGATGACCGCCTTCGCGTCCTACGCCTTCAACAAGTCCCACGCCGCTGCCTACGCCGTGGTGGCTGTGCAGACCGCTTGGCTCAAGCTCAAATTCCCGGTGGAATTCATGGCGGCCATGATGAATTCCATGAACGGCAACACCGACAAGATCGCGTTTTACATCCAGTATTGCCGCAAGAAGGGCATTGCCATTTTGCCACCGGATGTGAACCGCTCGCTGGAGAAGTTCACCGTGGACGACGCGAACGGCAAGAAGGGCATACGCTTTGGCCTCGCGGGCATCAAGTCGCTGGGGCACAACGCCATCGAATCCCTGGTGAACGAGCGGGAAACCGGCGGCGATTACCGCGATCTGTACGACTTCATCAACCGCACCTCCGGGGCGGCGCTGAACAAGAAGGGCGTGGAGAGCCTCATCCGCGCCGGGGCCATGGACAGCCTGCCGGGGTATCGTTCTCAAAAGCTCCATGTCTACGAGAAGGCCATGGACGGAGCCAGCAGACAGCTCAAGAACATGGTGTCCGGGCAGATTTCGCTTTTCGCCATGGACGACGGTCTGGAAGCGCCGCCCCCGCCGATGCCTCAGATCGCGGAATTTGATTCTTTCACGCGATTGCAAATGGAGAAGGACACCACCGGCGTGTACATCTCCGGTCACCCGCTGGACGCCTACGCGGAGCAGCTCAACAAGCTGAATGTCAACGCTCAGACCCTTGCGGAGCTCAGCGAGGCCCCGGACGGCGGCATGTCCTGGGAACAGAAGACCGTGCGCATGGGCGGCCTCATCGCGGAAAAGAAGCTGAAGGCCACGAAGTCCGGCGGCATGATGGCCTTTGTGCAATTGGAGGACATGCTGGGCGTCACTGAGGTGCTGGTGTTCCCGAGGGTCTACGAGCGGGAGGCCGACCAGCTCCGTGAGGATGCCGCCGTGGTCATGACCGGCAAGCTGTCCGTCCGCGAGGACGAGGCCCCCAAGCTGCTGCTGGACCGCGTCGCGCCGCTCAAAGATATGGAGCTGCTGGACAAGGCGCCGCCTCGCCAGCCCTCACGGTATGCGCCGCCGCCCCGCCGCACCTCCGGGCGAAAGCTCTATCTGAAGCTCACCGCCGAGACGCGGCCCAAAGCCCTGGCCATACTCGCCCAGACACCCGGCAACATCTGCGTCATGCTCTACATGGCCGACGAGAAAAAGACCTATCAGGCCCCGAGGGATTACTGGGTGGATGAGGGTTATGACTTCGGCGCACTGGCCAACCTCATCGGCCCTGACGCCATCGTGCTGAAATAGCGGCAACTATTGCCATGAGGGCGGCAACCTTAGATATACTTCAAAAAAGCGAGTGAAGATTGCAAAGAAATACCCCGAGGATGATGAGCAGTCCTTTAAGAGTGAGTCTACTGATTCGGACTGGCTGCTGGTGTAGTATAAAGGTCAGAACGCCTGGATTTTCAGGCAGTTATGGAAACAAAATAATATCATGAACAATGGGCTCTGCTTTCGGGCAGGGCTCTTTTGGTGGTTGCCATAAGAGGTTTTGTTCTGTGGATAATGGAGAATACAGCTACAGACAATCCCCCGGAATGGAAGTGATCATGATGACAACGAAGTTAAGCTGATTCAGATGAGGAGGAGAATGCCGGCGATGACCGCCGCGCCGATCAGCCATATTGCCGTGAGGATTCCACGCTTTTTCAGCACCTGCGGCCAGGTTTGCACGAAGGGAATGACCTCGGTACCCGGGATGATCCAGAACCGGCTGTGGCCCACCCATAATCGGTCGATCACAATGCCGTCATACCAGTTCATCACTTCCAGAAACAGCAGCGCCTGACGGTATACGGGCCAGAAGCCATAAACGCCATTCCAGACGCGAATGATCAGTATGAGCGCCGCCGCCATGACCGCGAAGAAAGCGGTCATGAAGCGCCGTCGCCTGTAACGGACCGTCTCCCGGTCCGTCAATCCCAGTTCATACACCTTCTCCTGCACCGGCTTTGGATAGAAGAAAAGGCCGTTCAGAGCGTTGCCGCCCACCCCAAGTTTCACCATCAGCGTGAACAGGGCGCAATAGAGGAACAGTTGAATAATAATCCGCATGACGCTCACTTCCTGCAACGGAAACAGCCGATGCCTTCATATCGGGCGACATCGACTTCCGAATACATCTTTGACAGCCGTATTCGCAGGCTTTCTTCCGTCTCATAGGGCGGCGTGAAGAAGCCCTTGGGCTGGTACAGGTGCTTGATGAACCAATCCGTCCGCTTGCAGCCGCTCTGGATGTAGAAGCAGCCGCAGAAGGTGCCGCCGGGCTTCAGCACACGAAAGGTCTCCTTGTATGCCGCTTCCTTGTCAGGGAAGGCGTGAAAGCCGTTGAGGGAGAGCACGATATCGAAGCTCGCATCCTCGAAGGGCAGCGCGCCGACGTCGCCCTGCATAAAGCGCACATGCTCAATTTTGAGTTGCTTTGCCCGCGCCTGCGCCGCCGACATCATGTCGGGCGAATAATCCAGGCAGGTGATGTCCGCCTTGGGAAGGTCCCGGTAGACCGGAATGGTCAGCACCCCCGTGCCCACCGGCACCTCCAGCAGCTTTCCTGAGAAATCCTCCGGCACGCCGGACAGGGCGCGTTCCAGATAGCGGGCATTCTTCTCGCCGTCCATGTTCCATACGACCCGGCAGATCGCCTTTCCCAGGAGCGTGGAATAGGTCATCATGCCGTCATAGAAGCTGGCCTGCCCGCCGGCCATTCGGTAGGCGCTTTTGATTTGATCCTTTCTCGTCATAGCTTTCACCCTTTACTTTTTTACGCTGAGAAGCAGCCCATTTTCCGCCTTTACCAGATCATACGCCGCCGCGATGGGGTGTCTGTCGCCGACGATCAGATAATCGCAGCGGTCCGCCGTGCAGCACGTCCCCTCGCGGATCAGAGTCGCGTGGAGCGCCTGCATGGCCAGGTGATCGCAGTTGCACATCACGGGGAGCACATCCTCCATGTGATGTCGTTTGGCGAACTCCGCGTTGGGACATTGTGTGAAGCAGTAGCGAACGACGCCGTCCTCATAGGTATAGCCACCCATGCGGAAGGACGCCGGGAACCGCTGGATCTCCTCGACTCGGATGTCGCTCGCTCTTTTGAAAATTCGATTCGCCAGCCGGCTGTCCGGCGTGCGGTTCAGATTGAATACCCTGCCGAGGAGGTTATAGACCCCCATAAAGCATTCGTAGATGTCCTGCTGGACGTCTTCCAGCGGAGGCTTGTCCGGGATCACCCGGTACCAGGCGAAGATGAGTATGGGGTCGTAAATACTGGTGGTCATCCTCACCCCGCCCAGCGCGGGCTCATCCTTCAGATATTCGCAGTATTGCAGTTGAATCTTTTCCCACAATTCCGCCGCCGTCCGTTCATCGTACCAGCGGTGCAGCAGCTTTTGAACGCACTTTTTGACGTTCTTCGTGTAGATCGCGTGCTTTGTGCGATCAAACGGCAAATCCTTTTCCCGCATCGTCATACCTCCAGACAAGTTCCACCGTGCGCTTCAGGATTTCATATATCCAGCTCATCTTCCATTGCCTTTCATGAGTTAGCTATATATTACTGCCTTGAACGTCAAACTTCAATATGTTTGTGTTAGTTTTAACAAATAGCTCTTGCATTTCCCGCTTTGTGAGGTATAATAAAGTAAGCTATAACTAACTTAATGAAGGGGTGAAGAATATGGGACTTTTCAAGGATTATGTGAGCCAGACCCGCAAGCCGGAGGGCTTTCTGGGAAAGCTGATGCTGAACGGCATGAATTCCGGACACGCGAAGATGGCGGATTGGGGCTTTACACATTTGCCAGCTTTGACCCCGGAGAAGGCGGCAGATCTGGGCTGCGGCGGCGGACGGAACGCCGGTGAGCTGCTAAAGTTGTATCCCACGGCGCATGTGACCGCCATCGACTATTCCGAGCTGTCCGTGGAAAAGGCCCGAGAATACAACCGGGATATGATCGCCGCGGGACGCTGCGAAGTACAGCAGGGAGATGTATCCAATCTCAAGCTGCCCACCGGGTCATTCGATCTCGCTACAGCCTTTGAAACCATCTACTTCTGGCAGGGACTGGAGAAGTGCTTTGGGCAGGTGGCGAAGGTGCTCAAGCCGGGCGGATATTTCATGATCTGCAATGAATCCGACGGAACAGACGCCGCGAGCCTGAAATTCGAGAAGATCATTGACGGTATGAAGAACCATACCATAGAGGAGATCGAAGGGGCGCTGAGGGCGGCGGGCTTTTCCGAAGTGAAGAGCGACCATCATCCTTCCAAGCCGTGGATCACGGTGCTGGCGAGAAAGCAAGGGGGACAGTGATATGAAACCTGATTACAAGAACTGGATGCCCAAGGGCATGATCTGGTCCTTTCTGGGCGGGGCGATCGGCTGTGGAATCATTGCGATTGTTCTGAACCTGTTGTTGAACGGCACGTTGAGAACCGTGCTGACGGTCATCTTTGCGCTGTTGGCGATCATTTTCTGCGGATTGACCATATGGATGGCGCTGATGCATCGCGCGTTCAGCTATGACGGCAAGCGCCAGATGTCCCGGCAGATCATCGAGGGCACGGCGGCATATGTAAAGCTCCCACGGGGCGGCAGGTGCCTGGACGTGGGCTGCGGCAGCGGCGCGCTGGCCATCGCCGTCGCCAAACGCAATCCTCAGGCGGAGATCGTGGGCATCGACCGGTGGGGCAAGGAGTACGCCTCCTTCAGCAGGAAGCTGTGCGAAAACAACGCGAGGGCCGAGGGTGTGAAGAATACCGCCTTCCAGCAAGGCGACGCCACGCGCCTCGAATTTGCCGATGAGGCCTTCGATGCCGTGGTCAGCAACTATGTTTACCACAACATCCCCGGCGACCGGCAGCAATACCTGCTGGAGACACTGAGGACGCTTAAAAAGGGTGGCGCTTTCGCGCTTCACGACATCTTTTCCCAATCCAAGTACGGCGACATGCAGGCATTTGTGAAGCAGCTTCGGGATATGGGTTATCAGAAGGTGGAGCTGATCGACACCACCGACGGGAAGTTCATGACGAAATTCGAGGCGGGCTGGATGGCACTGAGCGGTTCGGCATTGCTGACGGGAATCAAGTGAGGGATTGCCTATGAAATTTACAGAAATGGGCAGGCCGGATGGCAAGACCGTGCTGCTGCTGCCGGGCACAGCCTGCACCTGGGAGATCAATTTCCACACGGTCATCGACCGGCTGGCCGAGCGTTATCATCTGATATGCGTCAATTACGACGGCTTCGACGATGAGAAGGCGACAAAGCCCTTCACGGACATGCTGACCGTGACCGGGAAGATTGAGGATTACATCATCGCAAACCATGGCGGGCGCGTGGATGGGGCCTATGGCTCCTCGCTGGGCGGCAGCTTCGTGGGGCTGCTGATCCAGCGCCGGCGTATCCATATCGACCACGGCTTCATCGGCTCCTCCGATCTCGATCAGGGCAGCCCCGTCGTCGCCCGGATTATGACCTGGATCGTGGGGCGGTGGATTGCGGGCGCGGCGAAGAGCGACAAGAAGCGACAGAAGCTCAAGGACATGCTGGTTAAGAACTTCGGCATGGACATGGACCCCGAGACGGATGCCTTCATGGATGAATTCGCAGGAAGCATGGTCTCGCTGCATCCAAGGACGGTAGCGCGGGAGTTCTATTCAGACTATGTGACGCCGCTGGAGGATGACATCCACGTCGATGGCACCACGGTACACATCATCTACGCCCTGAAGATGGGGCCCAAGTACGAGAAGCGCTACATGCAGCACTTCCGCGACCCGGACATCATCCGCTTTGACATGCAGCACGAGGCGTGGATCTTCCAGAGCCAGTGGACGCAGCCCATACTGGACGCCATCGCGGAGCGCATGAATTAAGGGAGGAACCATCATGTTCTGGGACAGCGTAGCCGGAGTATACGACATCTTCGTCAATGTCATCAACCGAAAGACCCATCAGACATTGAGGAAGATCGTCGCGGAACAGATACAACCGGGCGACAACGTGCTGGAATGTGCCTGCGGGACGGGACTGCTCACCGAGGTCATCGCGCCGAGGTGCGAGCGCCTGACGGCCACGGATTTTGCGCCAAAGATGCTCGCGCGGGCGAAGAAGAATTGTGCTGCGTACGGCAACATCACCTTTGAACCGGCGGACATTACAGCGCTCAATTACCCCGATAACAGCTTCGACGCGGTGGTTGCCGGGAACGTGATCCACCTGCTGGACGAGCCCATGAAGGCGATTCACGAGCTGGACCGCGTGTGCAAACCCGGTGGAAAGCTGATCATCCCGACCTACATGAACCGGGATAAAACGGGGAAAACCAGCGGCTTTGCCAGTGCGGTGGGTAAGGCCGGGGCGGACTTCAAGCGGCAGTTCACGGTGGAGAGCTACCGGCAGTTCTTCCTGGACGCGGGTTACGGCGATGTGACGGTACAGCTTGCCGAGGGACGCATTCCCTGCGCCGCAGCCATGATGAAGAAGGGGATGTGACGGATGTCGAACGCTGAAAAGACGAGGAAGCTGATGCTGGCTGGAATCGCCGGATGTCTGCTTTATGTGGTCGGGGATTTCCTGTTTGCCGCCACGGCTCGGGGTCAGTCGACGGAAACCATCGGCCTGTTCACCCGGGTGGCATATCTGGACATGGCGGAGTGGCGCATGTGGGGGAGTATACTGTGCGGCTTTACGGGTTCGCTTCTGTACTACATGGGCTTTCATCAGATGTATGGCCTGCTGGACCTTCGCGTGATCGGGCAGAAGGACAGGCTCTGGGTCCGGCTGTTCAAGGTGGCGTACATCACCGGCACCGTCGCCTGGACCTGGGTGCACGCCATGTTCATGACGGATGCGCTGATCTTCAAATATGTGTTCAACGCTTACGGCGATATGCAGACGGCGGCGGACATCGCCAACCGGGTTTTTTATGCCAACGCGCCGGGCATGGCGGTAGCCTACATACTCTGTGACGTGGAGCTGACGGTCATCATGATTGCGCTGGTCTGGAAAGGAATCATTCCTTTGAAAAGCACCGGTGCGCGCATTTTGGCGACGCTGTGCAACCCACTCATGCTGCCTGGGGTCGTGGGGAACCTGCTGGCGCTGCTGCCCTGGCCGCTGAACCAACTGGATCACGGCACGGAGTCCTTCGGCCACGCGCTGGTACTTGTGCTGGGATTGATATTGCTTGAAGAAACGCGACGAAAGCCTGCGAACAACAACTGACAATAATATCAGCATAATTTGGTTTTCGCCTGTCAAGTTCCCATAATAAATGTGAAATTCACGAAAAACCATTGACATTACGGAGGAGTTAGTGTAATATAATATTGAATTAGATAAAACTAATTTGCTTGGAGGGATGTTACGTGCTGGATCGCGCCATCATCGATCACGCCTCGCCCACGCTGGCTCGGCTAAAGCTGGGCAATCTGTTCAACCATACCATGGGACAGGACTTTCCCGTGGAATTTGCCGCTCTGCGCAGGCAGCTTATGGACAAGGGTGTGACGATGACGATCCTGAAGGTCTCCGGGGGCAAGGCGCTGATCTATCTCTACCGGGCGGAGGAACTGGAGAGAACGCTTGCGGACGAAGGCGTGCGGCAATTGCTTGAAACCTGCGGCTACAGTCACTTTGATGTGGGTGGAGCGCTAAAGACGCTGCGGGCACGGCTTCACGACCTCGACAGCTTTCCCCACGAGATCGGCGTCTTTCTGGGCTATCCGCTGGAGGACGTCGTGGGGTTCATCGAAAACGGCGGCAGGAACTGCCTGTCCTGCGGCTGCTGGAAGGTGTATTCCAATGAATGCGCGGCGCTCGCGGCGTTTGCGCGATTTGAGAAGTGCAAGACAGTCTATCAACGGCTGTTTGCGTCGGGCTGCCCGCTGACCCGTCTGACGGTGGCGGCCAGAACGGCATAAATATCGAGGAGGAATATCAAAATGAGCAAGGTAGCAGTCGTGTTTTACAGCGGTTCCGGCAACACCGAGGCCATGGCGGACGTGATCGTGAACGCCTTGGGCGCGGACAAGATCGAGGCGGAGGCCTTCGGCGCGGCGAAGGTGGCTGACTATGATGCCATCGCCTTCGGATGCCCGGCCATGGGCGACGAGGTGTTGGAGGAGACCATCTTCCAGCCCATGTGGGATGACGTGAAGACCGGCCTGGCGGGCAAGAAGGTGGCGCTGTTCGGCTCCTATGGCTGGGGTGACGGCCAGTGGATGCGTGACTGGGAAGCGGACGCCCAGGCCAATGGCGTGACTCTGGCCTGCGAGAGCGTGATCTGCAATGAGGCTCCCGACGACGAAGCCAACGCGGCGCTGGAAGCGCTGGCAAAGGCCATCGGCTGAACGGAGGACATGTGAGATGAAGAAGCTATCGTGTATACTGCTGGTCTTGGTGATGATGCTTGGCGCGATGGCCCTTGCGGAGACGACGGGCGTCATCGAGATTGGCACTGTCGAGGAGCTGGCCGCGATCAATGACAACCTTTCGGGGAATTACGTCCTGACTGCCGACCTCGATCTGGCGGGTGTGGAATGGAAGTCCATTGGCGCTTACGCGCCCTCCGGCGAGAGTGCCGAGGAGCAGGAGATCCCCGCCGCTGAGACTGCCTTTACCGGTAGCTTCGACGGCCAGGGGCACACCATTTCCAATCTCGTCATCAATCAGCCCGAGGGATGGGCGCAGGGCCTGTTCGGCTGCGTTTCCAACGCGAAGGTCGGCAACTTTACCCTGGAGAACGCCACCGTGGACGCGCAGATGATGAGCGCTGACGTGGTGGGCTATGCCTACTGCTCCACCGTGAGCAATGTGACACTTGTGAATGGCAGGGTCAACGCCCACTGGGGCGAAGCGAGCGCCGAGGGCATGTATGGCGGCATCGTCGGTGCGGGCATGGGCTCCATGGTGGAGAACTGCACCGCCCAGGCGGATATCACGCTGCCCGACGGCACCGCAAACGCGGGCATCGTGGGCGGCGGCCTGGAGATGACCAGTGTCGTGGGCTGCACTGCCACCGGCACCGTCACCGCGGGCAACGATTGCTACGGCCTGGGTGGCGTATCCGGCTGCGGCTTCGCGGCGGAGCAGTTCACGGATTGCACGGCGGATAATGTGGTCATCACCGCCGGCGACAACTGCTTCTGGATCGGCGGCGTCACGGGCTATGCGGGCGGCTATGCGGACGAACAGTACGGCATGCCCGTGACCGTGTTCACGAATTGCGTCGCAAAGAATATGACCGTCAATGCGGGCGCAAACGCCGACGGCATCGGCGACATCGTGGGTGCGGGCTTTTACAATGAGCAGGTGGCCCAGTCCATGGGCGCGCCCTTCGACCAGCCGACTCAGTTTGAGCTGGTGAATTGCACGACGGACAGTGCGAAAGCTGACGACACTGCCGCCGCGGCACAACTGCTTGAGGATGTGAAAGGCACATACGTGGCACTTTTCCCGATTATCACCGATCCCGCTTACGATCAGATCTGGCTGGACCACTGCGCCGCCGTGGTGGGGGATGAGATGGCTCCGGCGGTGGCACAGGCCCTGAAGGATGCCTGCAACGGCACGATCTATGGCCAGGAGGCTATCGACGTCTACGGCGACGGCTCCAACGGCGCGCAGTTCGACTGCCTGTTCATCAATGGCGTGGACCAGATCACCTTCGACGGCGCGGTCATTAGCGGCACGCTGGCGGGCGAAACGGTGTTTTCTCACGAGTACGCCTATGTCAGCCCTCTGTCACTGGGCGGCATGATGAACGGCTACCTCTATGAGACTGCCGACGCGGATGCGGGCGAATTCAAATACTTCTTCATGATGCCCGACACACCGGCCAGCACCTATCACCTGGAGTTCCGCTACGGCAGTGACGTAGACGCTCTGACCGAGTACGCCACCGGCCCCTATGCCTACTGGCTTGCCGCCGGTTTCACGGTGGATGCGGACCAGACGATGACCGAGAACGTGATCGGCCTGTTCTGCGACGAGAATCTGGCGGAGATGGCCGGCGAACAGCCTGCTGCCTGACAAAAAGCCAGACATACAACAGGGACTCTGAGTGCTCAGAGTCCCTGTTCTGCTGCATGACGATAAACGTACTGTCAAACCTAACGTTGCTGACGGGCGATATAGTGTCAGAGATGAAGAAAAACAAACTCCTCTCTGTACAAACATGGGTGTGGCACAATACATTCGCGGATAATACAGATAGAGACGATACCTATCAATAGCGTGATCACTGCTGAAGATTATAGCGATCACTGGTTCACATCATCCATCGCGGACTATGTAGATGAGGAATATGACCCTGAGGAGCCCTTATCGAATCTCAGATTTATCCTTGGCGCATGCGGAGATCTTGTGGAGTTCTTCGCTGATGAGAAGGGCGCGGTGTGATTTTCAGAGAAGGCTTTCAGTGGGCTTATTTCGCTGCGGGGTTTGATGTCTTCCAGGAGGCGATACAGAAATTGACTGCTTCTTCCACACTGGATCGGTTTTGCTCTGGCACCCTCTGACAGAAACTGTACGACCTAAACAGCGCCTATGACAATGAGACCGGATTCTATATCGAGAACGAAGAACTGGGCTTAATGACTCTGGCGAGATTTATGCGGTTGGCAAAGCCTGACGTGAAGTATTACTTCGTCGGAACGCTGGATTATCATTTTTGAGTGACCACACATCTTCTTCCATCCGGGCGAGCAAAGGGAAAATATCCAAACAAAACCCCAAAAAAGACGAACAAAGGGGAGGGGAGCGCCATGACAGATGAATTGATCCGCAGACTTATTGTTGCAGACCTGTCCAAGCAGCAAGCGTCCAGTGTGACGGCAGAGACGCTTGTCAATCTTTTCATGCCGGATGACGGAAAGAAACTGATTCTGGCAGCAGAAAAACCAGGTAACAGAGATGAACACAATAGTCCAGGAGATGAAGGCTCAATACCTTGATTTAAAGCGAAAGATGGTCACATTCGCAGACAATACACTCTTCTGCGAAGATAATCGTGTGACTCTAATAAATAGTGATTAAGCACATCTATTTTTTTAACTTGACTCCGATTCTCCAAAGTGCTGTAGTTTTATTATGATTAGAAAAATCTAACTATAATGTATAGAATTGGAGGATTGTCATGAAAAAAACCGAGTTCTTGTCTTGCTCCTGCCTGTAGCCATGTCCGTTATCCCCATGAGTGCATCCGCGCATGGCGTGTGGTTCGCAATGCGCTGTGATCGTACACAGTTGGTTTGTGGCGAAGGCTGGAAGGATAATGGCTATGCCCCCAATGAACTGATCCGCATGAATGGATACGAAGCGTCTTACGCCGATGTAAACGTTGAGCCTGTCAATCCTCCAATGAACTTCGGTGATACCATTATCGTACCGGGTGCCGCAAATGTCAACCATGGAGGTGAAAGCGCGCCGCCCCATGGAACCTTCCGGGCTATGCCCTTCAGGTTCCATGGGGCGGATGGACGACCGTTTTTTTTCGTCCATGTACTTCTCACTTCCCCACAACAACTAATATACGAGGAGGATTACTGATGTTACAGGTTAACGAATCTGACTGGTAGCTGTTCAGGAAGCGCCTGCCTGACTGTCAGGAAAGGCATATGGAAGGCCTTATTCGGGAGTATGCCGCTCTCTTAGCTGGCTCTGGCGCGGGTTCCGATAAATTCTGGACACTTGAAGCGCGGATCCGGGAAGATCAGAGGCATGTGGGTGTTGTTGCCCGGATGAGTCGGTCGAATATGTACACGAACCTCCTGGCTTTGCTTCAGGATGGCGTGATCACGCTGGATGATCTGAACGGTTTCAGCGACGATCTGAAAGAATGATTTGCATTTGTGATGAGAGATTCTGGTGACGTTGGATCATGTTGAATGACGGAGATATGTCTTTATATCTCTAAGAAACAGCTCCGCAGCCGGGGTGAGTATCTGATATTTTTTCCAGACAAAGCGAAAGTGGTATTGTCGCCGGGGCACGAGGGAACGAAAGGTGAAGGTGCTGTGCTCGGAAGTGTCTGCAAGTCGGTCCAGACACAGGGCGATGCCCATGCCCTCCTCCACAATGATGGCGGCGTTGAACAGCAGGTTGTACTGGCAGACGATGTTGGCCCGCGCGGGCTCCAGACCGAAGATGTCCGTGGGCAGATTCACCGACACCGCGCTGCCCTGGCTGGGGATCAGCAGAGGCTCGCACTCCACGTCCGCGATGGTCAATTCCGCCTTCTGCGCCAGCGGGTGGTCCCGCCTGAGCAAAAAGCCGAAGGTGTCCTCGTCCGGCAGCGGGATGGATTCATATTGTTTCATATTGAACGGCTCGATCATCAATCCGAAATCCAATAGGCCCCGGTCCAGCTTTTCTGTCACCTCGTCGGCATTGGCACTGTACAGATGGAAGCAGATGCCGGGGTGTTCTCTTTGCAGCGGGATCATTGCCCGGGCGATTTGGCGCATGATCTGCGTCTCTCCGCAGCCGATGAAGATATCGCCGGAGATCTCGTCCTCCCGGTGAGTGAACTCATCCTTCGTCTTGTCCATCAGATCTACGATCTCCTGCGCGCGCCGCCTTAACCGCATGCCCTCCTGGGTCAGCCGCACGTTTCGGTTGGTGCGCGTCAGCAGCTGCACGCCCAGTTCTTCCTCCATCTCCCGAATCTGACGTGACAGCGTGGGTTGGGAGAGGTACAGCGCGTCCGCCGCCCGGGAAAAGCTCTCCTCCCGCGCCACCACCAGAAAATACCTTAAAACGCGAATATCCATATTACGACCTCCTGCCGTTACTATTTTACTGCCCTTTATTATGCCTGTAAAGCATCAATCATCATTCAAAAGACGGTGTAAAATAGATCTGGGGAAAAGTGAGAGAGGAAGAGCGCGAAGCGCCAACAGGGGCGCCCCCTAGGGGGCGGCGAAAGTTAAGAATATATTA
>CACZXF010000012.1:0-5720 GCA_902785105.1 uncultured Eubacteriales bacterium
AAAGGCCAGACTGCCACGGCTCAAATCGAAGATTTGAGGCGCGGCACCGAAGCGCCGGATGAGGTGGGTTACCCGCTCACCCCGCCAAATTCCAATTTACCACTCTGCATCACTCTTCCCCCGTTTCACGCAATATTTACACATTTCTTTTTCAAAACCCATTGACAAAAATCGGGGTTGGTTGTATATTATGTTCAGTCGTTAGCACTCGTCAGTGTTGAGTGCTAACAGACAGAGCGCATGAAAGGGAGGGGATGCAGGATGCAGCTGGACGATCGAAAATATCTGATCCTGCAGGCCATCATCGACGACTACATCACGACGGCGATGCCGGTGGGTTCCCGAACGATTTCGCGCAAGTCCGGCGTGGGCTACAGTCCCGCGACGATCCGCAATGAGATGTCCGATCTGGAGGAGCTGGGTTATCTGGCGCAGCCCCACACCTCGGCGGGACGCATCCCGTCGAACAAGGCGTACAGGCTCTATGTGGATCATCTGATAAAGACCGTGAAGCTGAACCCGGACGAGCGGGAGCGCATACACGAGCACCTGGTGGACAAATCCCGGCGGGTGGAGGGCGTGATCCGTTCGGCGGCGGATGTGCTGTCGGACGCCACGAAGTACACCTCGGTCATCGTCGCCCCGAAGCTGGGCACGCTGCGCATCAAGCACGTGCAGTTGGTGCCGGTGGCGGAAAAGACGGCGCTGATGATCATCGTGACCAACGCGGGCATCGTGAAGGACGCGATGATACGGGTGCCGGAGGGACTGGACGCCGACGACCTGTATTCGATCTCGAGGGTGTTGACGCAGAACCTGGCCGACAAGCCGCTGGAGGCGGTGCGGCAGGCGTTCGCGGAGATGCTTAGGGACGCGGCGGATCACCGGCGACTGCTGGGCGAGGCCCTGCAGGTCATCGAGCAGAAGCTGGAATCCGAGGACCAGTCGGACATCATCATCGGCGGCAGCGCCAATCTGCTGGGCTATCCGGAGTATTCCGACGTCAACAAGGCCCGGAGCTTCCTGGCGGTGCTGGAATCCAAGGACACCATCCGTAAGGTGCTTTCCCGGAACGGCGGCATGGAGATCACCATCCGCATCGGCCCCGAGAATCAGGTGCCGGCGCTGAACGACTGCTCCATCGTCACCGCCAGCTACCGGGTGGGCGATCACTCCAACGGAACCCTGGGCATCATCGGCCCCACGCGCATGAATTACAACCGGGTCATATCGGTGCTGGATTTCATGGGCCGGGCGCTGAGCGACGTCCTATCAGAATATAAGTAAGGCAGGACCTGAAATGAAGAAGGATAAAAAGGAAAAACCCATGACCCCGGAGACGCCGGGGCTCGATCAGGATATCGACGACGGCGCCATGGACGCGGAGGTGGTCTCCGAGGCGGGCGTCGAGGAACAGACCGCCGAGGCCAGCATCGCCGAATGGCAGGCCGCGCTGGAGCTGGCCGTGAAGCAGCGGGACGAGCTGAAGGATCAGTTCCTCCGGGCGCAGGCCGATTTCCAGAACTTCAAGCGGCGCAACCAGACCGCCCGCTCTGACGGCTATGACGACGGCGTCCGCGAGGTCATCGCGGCCATGCTGCCGGCCATCGACAATCTGGAGCGCGCCATCGACGCGGCGGAGAAGCACGAGGGTGGAGAAGCCATGGCCGAGGGCGTCAAAATGACGCTGAACAGCCTCATGGAATCGCTGAAGCGGTTCGGCTTTGAGGAAGTCCCCGCTCTGGGCGAGGAATTTGACCCGGAGAAGCACAACGCCGTGATGCGCGAGGTCTCCGACGAGCCGGGCAAGGTGCTGGAGGTCTTCCAGAAGGGCTACAAGGTCAAGGACAGGATCATCCGGTACGCGATGGTTAAGGTAGCGGTTGAAGAGTAACGCTTATTGGAGCGTCGTTCTAAGCCACCTCATCCGCCCTCACGGGCACCTTCCCCTCAAGGGGAAGGCAGGGGGTTGGGAACCACGGCATCCAAAAGCCTTCCCCTTGAGGGGAAGGTGGCGCGAAGCGCCGGATGAGGTGGATTCCCGCAAAGCCTTGGCAATAACAACTACCCCAACAACTGGGTTCACATACACCAACAACGAGCAATTTCGACCTTATAGGAGGATATTAAAATGAGCAAGATTATCGGTATCGATTTGGGCACCACCAATTCCTGCGTCGCCGTCATGGAAGGCGGCGAGCCTGTTGTCATCGCGAACGCCGAAGGCGCCCGCACCACTCCCTCTGTCGTGGCCTTCGCCAAGAACGGCGAGCGTCTGGTGGGCCAGGTGGCCAAGCGCCAGGCCGTGACCAACCCGGACCGCACCATCATCTCCATCAAGCGCGACATGGGCACCGACCGCAAGATCAGCATCGACGGCCACAACTACACCCCGCCGGAGATCAGCGCCATGATCCTGCAGAAGCTGAAGGCCGACGCCGAGAGCTACATCGGCGAGACCGTTACCGAGGCCGTCATCACCGTGCCCGCCTACTTCTCCGACGCCCAGCGCCAGGCCACCAAGGACGCGGGCCGCATCGCCGGTCTGGACGTGAAGCGCATCATCAACGAGCCCACCGCGGCGGCGCTGGCCTATGGCCTGGATAAGGGCGACGCCCACAAGATCCTCGTGTACGACCTGGGCGGCGGCACCTTCGACGTGAGCCTGATGGAAGTCGGCGACGGCATCTTCGAGGTGCTGGCCACCGCCGGCAACAACCGTCTGGGCGGCGACGACTTCGACCAGCGTCTGATCGACTACATCGCCGAGGAGTTCAAGCGCGAGAACAACATCGACCTGCGGCAGGACCGCATGGCCCTCCAGCGCCTGAAGGAGGCCGCTGAGAAGGCCAAGATCGAGCTGTCCGGCATGATGAGCACCAACGTGAACCTGCCCTTCATCACCGCCGACGCCACCGGCCCCAAGCATCTGGACGTGACCATCAGCCGCGCCAAGTTCAACGAGCTGACCGCCGACCTGGTGGAAAAGACCGTGGGCCCGCTGAATCAGGCTCTGCGCGACGCAGGCGTCAGCGCCCGCGAGATCGACAAGGTCATCCTGGTGGGCGGCTCCACCCGTATCCCCGCCGTGCAGGACGCGGTACAGCGCATCACCGGCAAGGAGCCTTTCAAGGGCATCAACCCCGACGAGTGCGTGGCCGTGGGCGCAGCCATCCAGGGCGGCGTGCTGGGCGGCGATGTGAAGGACATCGTGCTGCTGGACGTCACCCCCCTGTCCCTGGGCATTGAGACCCTGGGCGGCGTGTTCACCCGCCTGATCGACCGCAACACCACCATCCCCGTCAAGAAGAGCCAGGTGTTCTCCACCGCCGCGGACAACCAGCCCAGCGTGGACGTGCACGTCCTCCAGGGCGAGCGTGAGATGGCCGCCTACAACAAGACCCTGGGCCGCTTCCAGCTGACCGGCATCGCGCCCGCGCCCCGCGGCGTGCCGCAGATCGAGGTCACCTTCGACATCGACGCCAACGGCATCGTGCACGTCTCCGCCAAGGACCTGGGCACCGGCAAGGAGCAATCCATCGCCATCACCGCTTCCTCCAACATGAGCGAGGAGGAGATCGAGAAGGCCGTCAAGGAGGCCGAGCAGTTCGCCGCCGAGGACAAGAAGAACAAGGAGCAGGCCGAGACCTTCAACCAGGCCGACCAGCTGATCTATCAGACCGAGAAGACCATGAACGACGCCGGCGACAAGCTGGACCCCGCCGACAAGTCCCGCCTGGAGAGCGAACTGAACACCTTTAAGCAGGTGCGCCAGGGCAACAACGTGGACGAGATCAAGTCCGCCATGGAGAACTTCAGCAAGGCCGTCCAGGACATCTTCGCCAAGATGTACCAGCAGGCCAACCCCAACGGCCAGCCCGGCGGCCAGGGCTTCGACCCCAATGACTTCAACAAGGGCAACGGCGGCGCCAACGTCAACGACGACGGCACCGTGGAGAGCGAATTCACCGACTGATTCAAATGAGGGGCTTTGCCCCTCATTTAAATGGGGAATGGGAAATGGGGAATGGGGAATGAATAGCGATTACCCCGCACCCAGATAGAAAACTGTAGGGGCGGGCGGCGAAACGCCGCCCCTACAATGATATGCTTCTACCGGAGACAGCGGCGGCGGCCATTTCATTCCCCTATTCCCCATTCCCAATTCCTCATTATATATAATTCCTTCCCCATTCAAAAAAGGGGTGATCCATAAATGGCAAACAAACGCGATTACTACGAGGTGCTGGGCGTCGCAAAGGACGCGGACGAGGCGACCATCAAAAAGGCGTACCGGCAGCTCGCGAAGAAATACCATCCGGACGTGAATCCGGGGGACAAGACCGCTGAGGAGAAATTCAAGGAGGTCAACGAGGCGTATCAGACGCTGTCCGACCCCCAGAAGCGGGCGTCCTACGACCAGTTCGGCCCCGACGGCCCCCAGGCGGGCTTCGGCGGCGGCGGGTTCGGCGGGTTCTCCGGCTTCGAGGGCGGCGGGTTCGGCGGCTTTGAGGACATCTTCTCCTCCTTCTTCGGCGGCGGCATGGGCGGCGCGACGCGCAACGGCCCTATCCCCGGCGACGACCTGCGCTATGACCTGACCATCTCCTTTGAGGAGGCCGCCAAGGGCTGCGAGAAGGAGATCAATCTGGTGCGGGACGAGGAATGCCCTACCTGCAACGGCTCTGGCGCGAAGCCCGGCTCGAAGATCGACACCTGTCCCAACTGCCACGGTTCCGGCCAGGAGCGCGTGGTCTCCAACACGCCCTTTGGACGCATCCAGAACGTGCGCACCTGCTCCCGCTGTCACGGCTCCGGCAAGATCATCACCGAGCCCTGCACCAAGTGCCACGGCCGGGGGAAGGTCCGGGTCAGCAAGCGCCGCACCATCAAGGTACCCGCGGGCATCGACAATGGCCAGGTGCTGACCATCCGGGGCCAGGGCGGCCTCGGTGAGCGCGGCGGCCCGGCGGGCGACCTGCTGGTGGTCATCACCGTCAAGCCCCACAAGCTGTTCAAGCGGCGGGACGACAACCTCTACATCGAAATGCCCCTCACCTTCACTCAGGCGGCTCTCGGCGCGGAGCTGGATGTGCCCACGCTGGACAAGCCCGTGAAGTTCAAGTTCCCTGAGGGCACCCAGCCCGGCCAGATGTTCACCCTCAAGGGTCAGGGCGTCACCCACCTGCGGGGCGGCGGCAAGGGCGATCTGTACATCACCGCCGTGGTGGAGATCCCCAAGAAGCTCACCAGCCAGCAGAAGGAGCTCCTCCGCCAGTTCGACGGCACCACCACGAGCAATCAGTACGAAAAGAAAAAGTCCTTCATGGACCGGCTGCGGGACGTGTTCAGTTAGACCCGTTTGCGTCAGGGGATTGGCCGCATCGGTCATCCCCTGTTAATTTTATGGTCAATATCACCCTATAAAGTTGTAATTAACGCCATGGTGGGTTATAATAATATATATTTTATATCGTTTGAAAGGAAGATTCGACCATGCTGATGAATTTGACCGCTGCTCTCGCCGAGACGACCCAACAGGCGGTTTCCGTCACCGACACTGCCAATGCCGCCGCTGCCGCACCGGGCGGCGCAGGCGATATGATCTCCATGCTGCTGATGATGGCGGTCATGGTGGCTGTGTTCTACTTCATGCTCATCCGTCCCCAGCGCAAGAAGGACAAGGCTGTGAAGAACATGCTGGACAACCTGAAGGTGGG
>CACZXF010000012.1:5741-43412 GCA_902785105.1 uncultured Eubacteriales bacterium
AGCTGAAGGACGACACCATCACCCTGAAGCTGGGCGACATGGACGGCTCCGTGGTCATCAAGCGCAGCGCCGTGGGCGGCGTGGAGAACGTGGCAGTCGAAAACGACAGCGCGCCGGAGATCTGATGGACATACAAAAGCGCCTGAATCCTTTGTATAGGGTTCAGGCGCTTTTTATATTGTTTAACCGTGCAAATAAACAGGGATTTGTGGGGAAATTGCCCTCTCTCCTGTAGGGGCGGCGTTGCGCCGCCCGCCCGGTAGAGCATACCGCTTCGCAGGGGGCGGGCGCCGAAACGGCGCCCCTACAGAGGGGATAGTTTGTCTCCCATACATCAACCTGTCAGTTCAGCATCACCTGTCCGCCGGTGACGGGGATGGCCTGGCCGGTCTCGTACTTCTGCTCGACGCAATAGAAAATGGCCTTGGCCACGTCGGCAGGGAAGCAGCCGCGATTCATGGGGACCTTGGACATGTAGTATTTGCGCACGTCCTCCACAGTCTTTGCGCCGGGGACTTTGCCCGCGTTCAGATACTGAACGAACAGGCCGCGCTCCGGGTCGGACCACAGCGGGCCGTCCAGATAATTGCCGGGGCAGATGGCGTTGACTTTAATATTGAAGGGGCACAGCTCCAGCGCAAAGGACTGGGTCAGGCCTATGCCGCCGAACTTGGAGCCGGCGTAGGCGTAGTTGTTCTTGGAGCCCTCCAGGCCGGACTTGGAGTTGATGGTGATGATGTCGCCGAACCACTCCGGGTCAGCGGCGTGCTGGGCCTCCATGATGGAGGCGGCGTACTTCGCACAGAGGAAATAGCCGGTGTAGTTGATGCCGGTGACGAAATCAAAGGTCTTTTTCTCCAGCTCGATGAGGCTGCCGGCCTTGGCGACGCCGGCGTTGGACACCAGTATGTCCAGGCCGCCGAACTTTTCAACGGTCTGCTGCACCATGCGGGCCACGCTCTCCTCGTCGGTGACGTTGACCTCCACCGCGCAGGCGTGCTCGCCCAGCTCCTCAGCCACGGCCTGGGCGCCGGGCAGGTTCATGTCCGCGATGACCACTGTGCAGCCCTCTTTGTACATCTCCTCGGCGATGCCCTTGCCGAAGCCCTGAGCCGCGCCGGTGACGATGGCTACCTTCCCCGCCAGACGGCCCGCCGTCGCCGGGCGCTCGTGAATCTTTTCCTTGGCGATTGCCTGCCATTTGCTCATATCAACCATTGGGATCACACCTCTTTCATGTTGACTTGACCAATATCCATTATACATCGGTTTGATAGAAATTACCATACCAAAATTGGGAATGGATGGCTTCCATTCCCATTTTGTCGCATTTTATTCTTCTTCCGCGATGCGGCGGCCCATCAGGACGCCCATGACGGAGGCCATCATCAGGCCGCGGGTCCAGCCGGAGGAATCGCCGAGGCAGTGGAGGCCCTTGATGGAGGTGGTGAACTGTTCGTCCATCTTCACGCGGTTGGAGTAGAACTTCAGCTCCGGGCTGTAGAGCAGCGTCTCATAGCTGGCGAAGCCGGGGACCACGTGGTCCATGGCCTGGATGAAGTTGATGATGTTGATCATGGCCCTGTACGGCATGGCGGCGGTGATATCGCCGGCCACGGCGTCGGGGAGCGTGGGCTTGACGTTGGACTGTGCAAGCTCCTTCTGCCAGGTACGCTTGCCGTCCAGTATGTCGCCGAAGCGCTGCACCAGTATGTGGCCCGCGCCCAGCATGTTGGTCAGCTCGCCCACCTTCTGGGCGTAGGCGATGGGCTGGTTGAAGGGCACGGAGAAGTTGTGGCTGCACAGTATGGAGAGGTTGGTGTTCTCGGACTTCTTCTCCTTGTAGGAATGGCCGTTGACCACCGCCAAGTTGTTGTCGTAGTTCTCCTGGCTGACGAAGCCGCCGGGATTCTGGCAGAAGGTGCGCACCTTGTTCTTGAAGGGCTTGGGGTAGCCGATGAGCTTGGACTCATAGAGCACCTCGTTGACCTTCTCCATGATCTCATTGCGGCACTCCACGCGGACGCCGATGTCCACGGTGCCGGGGGAATGGGCGATGCCATGCTCGGCGCAGAGGCCCTCCAGCCAGTCCGCGCCCCGTCGGCCCGTGGCGACGATGGTGCGCCCCGCGAATATTTCCTGCTCCTGCCCGTCCATGACCACGCGCACGCCCAGACAGACCTTGTCCTTCAATATCAGATCCCGGCACTCGCAGCCAAAGAACATCTCCACGCCGTGCTCCAGCAGGTACTGTTCGATGCCGTAGTAGATGGTCTGGGCCTTCTCGGTGCCCAGGTGGCGGATGGGACAGTCC
This sequence comes from uncultured Eubacteriales bacterium, assembly GCA_902785105.1. GTDB lineage: Bacteria > Bacillota > Clostridia > Christensenellales > Aristaeellaceae > UBA2862. Next base: position 8,056 of record CACZXF010000012.1, read on the forward strand.
ACCAGCTTCAGCCCCGCCTGGATGGCACGGGTGCGAATGCGCTTGACCTCCTCGCGGTTGCCGATGCCCTCGATGTGGGTATCCGCGCCGAATTCGAGGTAGATGGAATCCGCGTAGTCGATGGTCTCCTGGGCCAGATTCTCGCCGATCAGCGTGGGCAGGTCGCCGCCCACCTCATAGGACAGGGACAGCTTGCCGTCGGAAAAGGCCCCCGCGCCGGAAAAGCCGGTGGTGATGTGACAGTAGGGCTTGCAGTTCATGCACTTCTGGGTCTTGACCTTGGGACAGTGGCGCCTCTCTATGGTCGCTCCCTTTTCGCAGATGGTGATCTTCTTTTTGCTGCCCTTGCGTATCAGCTCCAGCGCGGTGAATATGCCCGCCGGCCCCGCGCCGATGATGACGATATCGGTGTTCATGGTTGGTTCCTTTCATGGGGAAACTTCATATGGTAAATTGGAAATTTTCTGGCAGTTGGAACAACCTTGTAGGGGCGCTGTTTCGCCGCCCACCCCTTGTGAAACGTTGCGTTCTATCGGGCGGGCGGCGCAACGCCGCCCCTACAAGAGAGCGGATAACTCTCCGACAAATTCACGTTTATCTGTCCAGCTTAACAGCCACTGCCTTATCGATCTCCACCACGCCGGGAACGACCCGGCAATCCATGGCGATGATCTCAACCCCGGCTTTTTGAGCTTCTATAAGCGCTTCGCCGAAGGCGGGATGGGTGGACCAGTTGGGTTCGAAGGTATGGACGCCCTTCATCTGTATGACGATCAGCACGGCGCAGCGGCAACCCTGCTTTGCGAGGGCGGTCAGGCCTTTGACGTGCTTTACGCCCCGCTCTGTGGGCGCGTCGGGAAAGCGGGCCACGCCGTCCTGTTCGAGGGTGCAGCCCTTGACCTCGATGTAGACAGGCCGACCGTCCTGGGTGGCGGCGAAATCAAAGCGGGACTCCCCCACCGTGACCTCGGCCCGAAGGTTTTGCAGTTCACCGAGACCGCCCGCGGCCAGCCACTCCCCCGCCGCCCGGTTCGGGGCCATGGAATCCATGTTGACCAGTCTGCCACCCTGCTTGACCACGGCTACGAGGTCATAAGCAGTTGAGCGGTTCGGGTTGTTTGATTTCACAAGATAGACCCTATTCCCCTTCACCAGCAGCTCCGCACAGCGGCCCGTGTTTTTGACGTGGACGCGCTCGACCATGCCGTTCAGCTCCACCTCGGCCACGAATCGGTTCAGGCGGCGGAGAAAGACAGCCTCGTGGATGTTGTCGTACTTCATTGCTTAAATTAGGACTTCGCGGTCTATCATAAATAAAGCCTGTAGGGGCGGCGTTTCGCTGCCCGTTGGAAAGTACGAATTTCATCGTGCTGGGCGGGCGGCGAAACGCCGCCCCTACAAGGCTTTGTTCAAAGCTGGATCACCGGTATTCTGTAGTGGGTTATGCCCTCAGCTCGGCCCCGAACTGGGTGTTCAGCGCCTTGAGGACCTTTTCCATGGTGTTGTTGATCTCCTCGTCGGTGAGAGTGCGGTCGGCGGCGCGGAGGGTGATGGCGTAGGCGACGGACTTCTTGCCCTTGCCCAGCTTGTCGCCGCGATAGATGTCGAAGAGCTTCACGTCCTCCAGCGTCTTGCCGGCGGCCTTGCGGATGGCGTCCATCATGGTGCCCGCGCCGACGGCCTCATCCACCACAACGGCGATGTCGCGGGAGACGGCGGGGAACTTGGGCAGCGGCTTCACGCCGTAGAAGTCCTTCTCCAGCGGGCGCAGGGCGTCCAAGTCGATCTCGGCCACGTAGACGCGCTTGCCGCTGATGTCAAAGGCCTCGGCCACGTCGGGATGGATCTCGCCCAAGGCGGCAATCTGTTTCCCTTCCACGTCCATGACAGCCTTGCGGCCGGGATGGTAATAGGCATCGCCTGCCGTGGCGATGGTCGCGGTGACGCCGAACTTGGCCAGCAGCCAGGTGACGATGTTCTTGACGGTGTAGAAATCCGCGTCGCCACCGAAGATGCCGACGCACAGGGCGTTCCGCTCGGCGGGCAGCTCCCCGGCGGTCTCGGCGGGCACGAAGGTCTTGGACAGCTCAAACAGCATACCCTCGCCGATGCCCCGGTTCAGGTTGGCGGCCACGGTGTTCAACATGCTGGGCACCAGCGACGTGCGCATGACGGAGGTATCCTCGCCCAGCGGGTTGCGCAGCACAACGGCATTGCGCCGGGCATCGTCCTCGGGCAGGTTCAGCTTATCGATCCACTTCGGGCTGATGAAGGAGTAGTTCAGCACCTCATACAGGCCCATGCCCACCAGCGCGGCCTTTACCCGGTCGTTGAACACCAACTTCTCATTGCGATAGCCGGGCATGGTGACGGCGTTCATCAGCGTGGATGGGATGTGGTCGTAGCCGTACATCCGAAGGACTTCCTCGGAGACGTCGGCCTCGTTCTCCATGTCCTGTCGGTAGGCCGGGAACACGCAGTGCAGGGTGTCCTCCCCCACCAGCGTGGTGTCGATGTAGAGACGGTTCAGTATGTCCTCCATGACCTCGCCGGGTACGTTCACGCCGATGCGGCGGCAGATGCGGCTGACGCTGGCGTCGATCTCCTTCGTCTCCTGGGGTCTCGGATAGTTGTCATAGGCGCCGGGGACCACGTCGCCGCATTCCAGCATGTTCACCAGCATACAAGCGCGGTTCAGGGCTTCCATGGCGGTATCGGGGCAGACGCCCTTCTCGAAGCGGCCGCTGGACTCGGTGCGGATGCCCAGCTTGCGGGCGGTGACGCGGTTGTTGGCGCGCTCAAAGGCGGCGCACTCGAAGAGGACGCTGGCGGTATCATTGACGATCTCGGATTCCTCGCCGCCCATGATGCCGGCCAGGCCGGTGGCGTTCTCGTTGTCCGCGATGACCAGCATGCTCTCGTCCAGCACATGCTCCTTGCCGTCCAGGGTGGTCAGGTGCTCCCCGGCCTTCGCGCGGCGAACGACGATGGTCTGATCCTTCACCTTGGAAAGGTCGAAGGCGTGCATCGGGTGGCCAGTCTCCAGCATGACGAAGTTGGTGATGTCCACGATGTTGTTGATGGGACGGACCCCCGCCCCGTACAGGTATTCGCGCATCCACTTGGGGGAGGGGCCGATCTTGACGTTGGTGACGATGCGGGCGCAGTAGCGGGGACAGGTCACGTCGTCCAATACCTTCACCTTCGCGTAATCGTCGAAGGTGCCTGTGCCCTTCTCCTCCACGGCGATCTCGGGCATGACGAAATGGTTCTCCAGCACGGCGCTGGACTCGCGGGCCAGGCCCCAGACGCTCAGGCAGTCTGGACGGTTTGCCAGGATTTCAAAGTCGATGATGTCGTCGCCGAGGCCAAAGACCTCCTTGACGTCGGTGCCGGGGGCCACGTCCTCAAAAATCTCGATGATGCCCTCGTCGCCAATGTGGGGATAGAGGCCCGCGGGGACGTCCAGCTCGGGACCGGAGCAGAGCATGCCCATGGAAACCTCGCCCCGCATCTTGCCCTTTTTGATCTTGACACCGCCGGGCAGGTGCGCGCCGTCCAGCGCTGCCGCGACCCTCATGCCCTCGTGCACGTTGGGCGCGCCGCAGACGATCTGCAACGGCTCCTCGCCGCCCACGTCCACCATGCAGATGTGCAGGTGGTCGGAGTTGGGATGATCCACGCAGGATAACACCTTGCCCACCACGACCTTGTCAAACTGCTCGCCGGTCTTGTCCACGCCCTCCACGGCGGTGCCGGTCATCACCATTCTGCTGGCGTATTCCTCCGCCGACATGTCGATATCCACATATTCCTTAAGCCATTTCATCGGCACTTTCATTTTGCTCTGCCTCCCCTTTATCAGCGATACTGCGTCAGGAACCTGAGATCGTTCTCATACAGATACCGCAGGTTCGGAATGTTGTACTTCAAAAGCGCCATGCGCTCCACGCCCATGCCGAAGGCAAAGCCGGAATATTTGGTGGAATCGATGCCACACATCTCCAGCACGCGGGGGTTCACCATGCCCGCGCCCAGTACCTCGATCCAGCCGGTGCCCTTGCACATGCGGCAGCCCTCGCCCCGGCAATTGGCACAGGTGAGATCAACCTCGGCGGACGGCTCGGTGAACGGGAAGAAGGAAGGGCGGAAGCGGGTGCGGATGCCCTCGCCGAACATCTGGCGAGCGAACTCATCCAGCGTGCCCTTCAGGTCGCCCATGGTGATGTTCTCGTCGATCACCAGGCCCTCCATCTGATGGAACACCGGGCTGTGGGTGGCGTCGGCCTCGTCGGCGCGATACACCCGGCCGGGGCAGATCACGCGGATGGGCGGCTTGCGGGTGGTCATGATGCGGGCCTGCACCGGGGAGGTGTGGGTGCGCAGCACGATGTTGTCATCCACATAGAAGGTGTCCTGCGCGTCCCTGGCGGGATGGTTCTTCGGGATGTTCAGCAGTTCGAAGTTGTAGTGGTCGAACTCAACCTCGGGACCCTCCACAGCCTCATAGCCCATGCCCACGAAGATCTCGATCATCTTCTGGAGGGCGATGTTCATCGGGTGCAGCGAACCCGCGCCGCGCTCCGGACCCGGCAGGGTGACGTCGATGGCCTCAGACTCCAGCCGCGCGGCCTTCTCCTTCTCCTTCAGCTCGGCGGCCCGTGCCTCCAGCTTCTCCTCGATAGCGGCGCGCACGTCGTTCACCAACTGGCCCATCTTCGGCCGCTCCTCCGGCGGCAGCTTGCCCATACCGCGCAGCAGGCCCGTCAGCTCGCCCTTCTTGCCCAGGATGCTCACGCGAATCTGCTCCAGATTGGCGCTCTGCCGGGCCTCCTCGATGCTCTGCATCACGCGAAGCTGTATCTCGCGCAGTTTGTTTTCCATGATATGACACACTCCTTTTTGTTCCCGTAAAAAAGGCTCCGACCCCATCTTCTGGGGCGAAGCCTGTATCACGCTCCGCGGTACCACCCGCATTCGTTCAATCGCATTGAACCTTTTATCCTTATAACGTAGGATTAAAACGTCCGCGCCTAATCGTAGCTCTTTCAGCCCGGAAGCTCCGGAGTGAACTTCGCCCGCCCTGTCCTCCGCCGCGCTTTCAGCCCCTGGCGCAGCTCTCTTTCGGATTGAGGCTTCGGGTTACTCTCTCCATCACAGCCCTTACATTTTATCATATTCCCGCCAAAATTACAACGGTTTGCCAGCATTTAACAGTCAACTTACAGGGGCAGATATTCATCACCGCATATAAACGCCAGACAATCCGTTGGAAATAAAGATATAAACACGACGACAGGTATGGCTATATCAAGCAAAACGCGCAATGATTTGTAACCTTGCTTTACCCTGTATTCGTACCTTATCCCTCAGCAAAACGTGAAAAGTCGTCGGCATTTTTCTTGTTTTCCTTTATGCGTTTGCGGGAACGGGCTGCATGGCCGCCTCCCTGATGGCAGGCTTCTTCACCTTTCCGGCTTCGATCAGCCACTGGATCTCGTCGTGCATGGTCTCCTGATAGCTGCGGGTGCGGTAGCCCAGCTCCCGCATGGCCTTGGTGGAGTCGAAGCAGTTGTTTCGGGCCAGGTTGTACACGGAGAAGGAGGTCATCAGGGGCTTGGTACCCTTGCGCTTCGCCTGCTTTTCCATCATCTTGCCCATCAGGTTCGCCATACCCAGGGGCAGGAACATCCGCATGGGCCTGGTGCCTGCCTCCTCGGCGATCATCCGGGCAAAGTCCCTGAACCGCACTTCGCGGTTGCCCAGAATGTAGCATTCGCCGCTGCGGCCCTTCTCGGTGGCGCGGATGGTGCCGTCGGCCAGGTCGCGCACGTCGCAGAGGTTGAAGCTGCCGTCGATGCCCGCGGGCATTTCTCCATTGATGATCTTGATCATGGTAGAGGTCGTCTCACCCATGGCGAAGTCCTCCGGCCCCATGATTCCGCTGGGATGCACCACGCAGGCGTTCAGCCCGCGCTCTCGCACCGCGTCCAGCACCGCCTGGGTGGCCAGCGCCTTGGACTGGCTGTAGCAGTCTTTAAGCATGCTATCGTCGAAGTGATCCACCTCCCGGATGGGCTGTCCCTTGGGACGCTCCGGGATTGCGCCGGTACTGCTGACGTACACCAGCTTTTTGCACTCCGGGTGCGCAAGGCACTGGTCGATGATGTTCATGGTGCCGCCCACGTTCACGTTCATCACGGTCTGGTTGAAATCCGGGTTCACCGTCACCACGCTGGCACAGTGGATAACGATGGTTTCGGTACCCTCGTCCACGGCGAAGAAGTGGGACAGGGAGTCCATGTCGGTCAGGTCGCCCTCGCAGATCTCGGCGGCATCGGGCACGAACTTCATCGCCGGATCGTTCTTCAGCACAAAGGCCCGCACCGCGTCACCCCGCTCGATCAACTGGCGGCAGATGGTCCCGCCCAGAAAGCCCGCCGCGCCGGTTACCAGATATTTGATATTGCCATTCATATTATTCATTGCTCTATTCTCCCTTCAGTTGATGTTGACATTATAAGGGACTTTTTTTCGAGGATTGTTTGAGAATTGTTTGAGAATCATTAATGCGAATGGCATGGAAAAACGTCTCCCGTTTGTGGTTATTAAATTGCCAGAGTAATAGACCATTTTGGAAATTGTATCGGGATACATTCTTAATACAACCCTCATTCAAAAAGCCTTGGTGATCCTCTCCCTATACTGGCGCAGTTCCCTTTCATCGCTGTTCTCCATGAACTGTTCGATATACTTGAGCAGTTCTTCCTTGGCTTCCGGTATCCTGCACTTGACGTGGAACAAGTTGGAAGCATGCTCATTCATGAAGATCGTATCGTTGGTCAGGCAGCGCACCAGCTCGTGGATCTCCTCCAGCTTCTCCATCTCCGTGGACTCGGTGTACAGCCCCTTCTCCATCGCGCGGTACAGCGGCGTGCCCGGGACCACCGTCAGCATGGAGGTGTTGACCATCGTGGGATGGAGGCCGTCGTAGAGCGCGGCCGTTCTCTGAGCATTGGCCAGGCCATAGTTGTGACCGCCGGCGCCGTTCAGAAAGTTGACGATGTAGGGCAAGCCGGAAGCGTCGATCTTCTCCAGCTGCTCCCGCGCCTGGGCGGCGGTATAGCCCTTGTTGATCCGCTTCAGCACCACGTCGTCCCCGGACTCCACCCCGATGTAGGGGTTGGCAAAGCCCGCCGCCGCCATGTTCCGGAGCTGCTCTTCAGTCTTGTCGTAGAAGTTGTCGATGCGGGCATAGCCGCCGATGGTCTCCACGGAGGGCACGTACTTGCGCAGCAGCTCCGCCGTCTTCATCAGCACGTCGTAGTCCGCCGCGTAGCCGTCCGCGCCCTGGAGGAATATCCGCTTCGGCGCGCCGAAATACCGGGGTATCTCCTTTATGTCCGCCTCTATTTCCTCAATGGACGACTTCTTGAACTTCTGGTCCTTGAAATAGGTGCAGAAAAGGCAGGTGTTGTGGGAGCACCCCTCCGTCGTCTGCAAATATCCGTCCGCCGTCTCATAAGGCGGGCGGTTGATCCCGCTTGAAAAATGCATATCATTTCCCCCTCTACAGCGTTCGCTTATTCCTCCTGTACACGGCCATTTTGGCCATATCGCCGTGCTGGATCGCGTGGTCCAGGGCGGCGACGATCCTGTCCTTCCGGCTCAGGAAGTTCGGGCCCGTCAGATTTGCGGCGACGGTGTGGTGAGTGAAAAAGGCGCAGTCGCAGGTCAGGTTCTCCACAAAGAGCTTGAGCTCCTCCAGCATTTCTTTCTCCGAGAGGGGATCGAACTCCCCGCGCTGCGCCTCCTCCAGCAGCGGCGTGCCGGGGAACAGCGTCAGCCCGCCGGTGCCCACCAGCATGGGCTTGCACTGGCTGAAAATCTTTGCGGAATTGATCGCGTGCTCTTTGCTGTGTGACCTGCCCGCCACGCCGTTCAGGAAGGTCATCCAGTAGTCGATGCCTGCCTGTTCCAGCTTGCCGCACTGCTCCAGGATGTCGAAGGTGTGATACCCTTTGTGGATGCGATCCAGCGTCCAGTCGTCGCCGCTCTCCACGCCCAGGGAGATCTCCCGCATGCCCAAGTCCTTCAGCTTTCTCAACTCTTCGACGGTCTTGTTCTTGAGGTCCGTGACCCTTCCGGCAAGGTAGACATATTCCATCTTCGGGAGATACCTTCTGATCATCTCCAGGATCGGGGCCAGCTTGTCATAGGACAGCACCAGCGGGTTCGCGGACAGCAGTTGGATCGTGGTCGCATCCGGGTCGGTCCGAACCAGTTCCCGCAGGTCCTCCTCGATCCATTCCATCGGAGACATACGAAAGGACACATCCTTGTACATCGTGCAGAACTTGCACCGGTTGTGGGTACAGCCCTGGGTGATCTCCAGCAGCGGCCAGGTGGGCCAATAAGGATTTCTGTATACGGTTCCGGTAAAGTGCATGGTGCGCCCTCCTCACAGCTCCGTCACGAAGTCTTCAATCGGCATTCGCCCGAAGTGCCAGGCGTTGGGCTTCGCCTTTTCATTGGGATAGCCCATGGCGAACATCATCACGGGGATGATGTTGTCGGGCAGCTCAAAGACCTCTGCCACCGTCTGAGCGTCGAAGCCGCGCAGCCATACATTGTGGATGCCCAGCTCCTCCGCCTCATACATCATCGTGGTAGCGGCGATGCTGGCGTCCTGCTCGCCGGAGTTGTAGTTCCTGAACATGCGGTCGTGGGGCACCTTCCACACGGTGTTCAGGTCGTAGCAGACCAGCAGCATCAGCGGCGCGTTGTAGTGAAAGGGCGTCACCATCCGTACCTTCGCCAGCGCCTCCGGACTGCGCAACACGTAGAACCGCTGGGGCTGGTAGTTGCAGGCAGTGGGGACGATACGCCCCGCCTCCAGAATTTTGTCCAGCTTTTCCTGCTCCACGGGTCGGGAATCAAAAAAAGGCTCCTAATAACGGTTCTTCGCCAGTTCCATAAAACTCATATCTTTGTCCTCCGCTTCTTTTATCTGCCTGTATTGTATCCCATCCCCTTGCATTTTTCTACATACAGATTTATAATAGTGATAGATTTCAATACACTTCTGAAAATCTGTAAGAAACGGTGTTTGATATGGCTGAGCGCACAAAGATTTGGATCGCGGACGCAATGAAGCGGCTCCTGGTGAAGAAGCCGCTTCAAAAGATATTTGTCACGGAGATCTGTCGGGAGGCCGAGATCGAGCGCCCGACCTTCTACTATCACTTTCAGGACAAGTACGACCTGATGGCCTGGATCTTCTGCCAGCGCACACTGCAGACGGATGTCCTGTCCGTCGAATCCGCCGTAGCAGCTTGCCCGCCATGTCCCGGATCAGGTCCAGCACCTCGCCATGGGAGTAGATACAGGCGTCGCCCCTGTACTCTCCGTGATTCATGAACTGGCAGATCATGCGGACCATCCAGATGATGCCCAGCAGGTGATCGATGTGCTTGTGGGTCACAAAGATGTGGCGGATGTCCATCCAGTCATAGCCCGCGTGCCGGATCTGGTGCAGAACAGCGTTTCCACCGCCGCCGTCCACCATGAACAGCCGGCCCTCGTCCTCCATCAGAAAGCAGGTGTTGAAACATTCCGTCACCAGCGCGTTGCCGGTGCCCAGCATCGTCAGTTTCATTTTTTTCTCGTTTCGTCCTTTTGTAGAATCATTTCATAGGCTTTGACTGAGACTTGCATATGTCTCAAGCCCGCACAGACGCAACGGTTCCCTTCCCCTCACTTCATAGCCGATCCCAACCGATGCAAGCTCATCGAGAAATGCCTTTACAAATCCATCAGAGGAAAAGTTCTGACCTATGGCCAGAAAGAAGCTGTGGTTGATGCAGGCAATCTCGCACATGATGTCCGACACACCCGTCTCTGACAGCACATAGAATTCATCGATATACGGGTCCAGCGGGCCAAAGGAGCGGCTGTTTGCGTAGGATACGGAGATGCTCCACCGCGGACTGCCCGCTGATTTTGCTATGATTCCAAGTTTCGTCTCCAATGGAAGCTGGCCCATTTTTGCGTAGAGCGCCTTTCGCTGCTTCATGGCCCAGAGGGAGTTTTCCGGCTGAGCCTGCAGCATGATCTGCCCGCGGGCCATGGTACACGCCTTCATCAGATCATTCAGCGGTCTGCTCCTGGGAAAATCCAGCTCGACCACATTTGCAAACATGCGATAGCTATTGCGGTTGCCCAGCATGGCCTTGTGGTCGATGGCCACGGCAATGCTGATCGTCTTTTCGCTCGCAGGATCATAACGGCGCACTGCCCTTGCGAACATGACAGAGAAGAAGGCGTTCGGGCTGCCGTCAAAGTCCTTGCAATACTGCATCAACTGCGCCTCGGACAGCTTGATATAGGTTATCCTTGAATCCTTCTCTGCTTCAGCGTTTATGCGATAGAAATCCGCCGTTGCAGCCTTTGAATACAGCGGTGCTTCTGCGTCGTCGATTTTAAGACCGGCAAAGGGATTCCCGGTCTCCGATTCGGGAATGTCGTCTCCGGGCAGCCGGAAGCCCTCCGGGTCAAAGTTCTGCCCGGTCTTTCGGGAAAGATAGAGATACAGGGTGCTTTTGATGTAAGGGAGCATCCCCGCACCATCCGTCAAAGAGTGGGAGATCTCAAAGGCCAGGCGCTTTCCCTCGTATTTCCACGCGGCCAGATGATCGTTCGATTCCTCTGAATTGAGGTTGATCGGATCCCAGCTGTTCCGCACAGTCATGGGAAGCGGATTTGGAACGGGAAACAGATCATTCTTCTTCGCGGCAGCCTTTACATAATAGTAAGGAAATCGCGCGCGCAGTTCCTCCACAACGCCTCCAAGGATATCGCCATCCACCGGCTCCTGCAATACGACAAGCGCACCCATCGTATTGGGATGGTCCGGCGTGGACAAATACAGCATCGGCTCATAAAATTCTTTCAAGCACAGCACCTCCAAATGATTTTTACGCCACTGTGATCCTCTGTCAAAGCCCGTCGTTTCAAATATCTCCTTCGCTGCTTCGTAGGTTTTGAGATTTGTGGCAGCCCCGGCCCCCAGCTTCTTCACAGCCATCAGCAGCACCCTCAGTCCAACAGAAGAGATGTATTCCAGCTCTTCTGCATCCACCACAACGCTGGTTGCACCCACATAATTGTTCTCAAAAGCTTCCAAGATCACGTAGCACTGATAGTATCAATGCGTCACTTGACCCGGCATTGGAGGCACACCATTCTTTTGCGTGTAATCAATGCTCAGATTCTCGACCTGCTTCGCGACATCGAACACTGGGAACCCTTGAAGTCCTTATCCTTGTGTCTCCGTAGAATTCTTTTTCACATTTTAACCCTTTAATATAGCGGATGCAACAGAGTATGTGTTAATGCTGGAGAAGCCTGTTGTCTATCCCCCAAAAAAATACTTGAGGTGCTACTGCACCACTTGCTGTATCTCAATCAGCATCGCTTGTCCTAACTGGCCTTACTTTAAGCAAAGGGATTTATTTTGCTTATTAGGCTGCTGAAAACATATCTATCTGTAGCAACGTTCAACAAACGCGGTGTCCAATACTGAAAAGGCTCGCTCGTTGATGATCTGGCGAGAATCATCGGCGTCAGGAAACTGGAGGGAAGGAACCTGAACCGCATCGTGAGATTGTTGTTTGATTACCTGGACGTGGATCAGTTTGCAGAGTTTTAGAACGGATGGGGAGATAACACTCCTGCCACATTGCTATGTTATACTTCTGCTTACGTAGAAAATCACTACCATTTGAAGGAATAAATCAGATCATTTCCAAACGAACGAAAGGAAAAAGGAGAAAATGGCTGTTTCAGAAATGTTCCGATTGGACGAAAGGGTCGCTCTGATTACGGGAGCCAGTTCAAGAGGCATTGGAAGTACGGCGGCGAAAGCACTCGCGGAGTACGGAGCAAAGGTTTTTCTGGTCGCCCGGAGGGTGGAGAAGCTGGAGAAAATCGCGCAGTCGATCCGCGAGGACGGCGGAACGGCGGAATATTGGGCGGCGGATGTTTCGGAAGAGGATGCGTGCAGGACAGCAGTCGAAAAATGTGTGGAAGCCTTTGGCAGACTGGATATCATGGTTCTCGCGGCGGGAACCGCAGGCAAGTCACCGAAAACTGTGGAAGAGCTGTTTGACACCGAAGCCTATCGGAAGGTGATGGGCATAAATCTGGACGGCATTTTCTTTATGGTCAAATACGGCTGGCCGGAATGCGCAAAAAACGGGAAGGGTTCAATTATCATGTTGAATTCCCTTGCGGCCTTCAAGGCGGCAGGCCACGTGCCCTATTCCGCCACAAAGGGCGCGATCCGTGCATGGACGAAGCTGTTTGCCAAAGAGCTGGCACCGTACCGGGTTCGCGTCAATGCCGTGGCCCCGGGGCTGACAGACACGGAAATGGTTCATCCGGAGGGCATGGACGAAATCTTTAATCAACGAGTCCTGCCGGCGGCGGACAGGATACCGCTGAGGCGCCTCGGCACGCTGGAGGATATGGCCGCCGGCATCCTCTATCTTGCCTCGGATGCGGCCGGTTGGGTGACGGGCCAGTGTCTGGTCATCGACGGTGGCGAGTTGTGCGGATAAAAAAACATGAAGAAGGAATGAAAACAGATGGAAGACCATTACACTGGCAAATGGGAAGACTATTTCAAACACAGAGACTTTGTCCATCAGGTCGGCTTCTATGCGCCCGACTGGAAAGCCTTCGTTGAAAACCATCACCGGATCTTCGGTTCGGGACCCTTTTATTACACGACCAACACTTTCGGAAAACTCCTGTATTATGGGGAGGAGGTCGATTGCACGGGACTGGAATTTCACGCGGCTTACGGAGCCTGGGGGAGCCATTCTGTAGAAGTGGTAGAGCAGGTCCCGAAGGACGTACCGACCATGTTCCGCGCCTGCAACGATATGGATGCGGTCGGCATCAATCACCTGCACATGTTTGTGGAGGACCTGGCAGAGGCAGAGCATGCCTGTCAGGTGCTGGAAATCCCGGTGGCTACCGTCGGATATCCTGATCTGACCAATGCGCTGAAAAAAGCCGAGGCAACAGGGACGAGCAAAGAGGACATTCTTGCGAACGCGGGAAAGCCGAGCTTCATGGTCGTGGATATGCGCAAAGAGCTTGGGATGATGGTGCAGCTCATTACACCGCGGGCCAAACGGCTTCATGACGCGATCCTGCGCGTTGCCGCAGGGTGGGACGGCAAAACGGATCTTCTGAGAAAACTGGGGTAAGCAAAGCCCTGCCAGCTTCTGAGTATTACAAGCTGGCAGGGTGGACTTTCTTTGCTATTGCCCGGATCAATTCAAACCTGTTTCGCACAGCCAATCGGCAAGCAGCTCGCCGGTGCGTTTCACATCTTCCTGGACCACCTTGCCCTGAATAGCGATATCTTTCAGCATTTCTGCGTTCGGCGCGGAGGCGGCGATTTCGGAAACTGTTTCGCTCTGGCCGCTGCCCTCGTGGGTATTGAAGGAGACCAACTTCTTGCGGGACAGGTCGTAACTCTCCAGGAAGGTCAGCACCGGCGGGGCGTTGCGCCATGCCAAATCGGATAGCAGATCATGATCACGTCGTAATCCTCCAGATTCGACAGCTCGCCTGCCAGCTCCTGCCTGGTGTTGTTGTCCAGTTCCTCCTGAGCGCGGATCAGCATGGAGGCGCGGTCAGTTCTGCAATGGTTTCCACGACGATCTCGGTGTTGCCCTTCTCCACATATCCAGGATAGGCGGCGCTGGCGGAATTGGGATCGGTGACGCCCACGTTGTAGTTCTCACCAGCGCGGGAGACATAGGCGATCAGGATACAGGGCGCGGACTCCGCCATCGCAGTGCCGACAGCATGCACAGGATCATCAGGACAGCAATCAACTTTTATGCTTGCATTTTCCTTTCAGTCTTCGTCAAAATCCACCCAGGCCATGATGCCCGTAGACGCGACACTGATTTAGGGTGACTTCCAGCGCGTTAAACTCCTCGCCCGTCAGTTCCACATTGGAAGCGCTCAGGTCCTCCACGATGCGAGCCTTGTTCTCGGAGCCGGGGATGGGCACCACGTTCGGATACTTGTGCAGCCTCCACGCCAGGGAGATGTGCGCAGGCATACTCTAATTGTAATACTCCGCATACCACTTTGCAAAAGCTCTCAGACCTTCACGGATGCCGATTCTGGGCGTGAAGCCGTAGTCCCGCTCCAATGCCTCGGAATCTGCGTAGGTCACAGGCACATCGCCGGCCTGCATTCCGACCAGTTCCCGATGCCCTTCAAAATCGTAATCCTTTGGAAGGACGCTCGCTCTCACCAGTTCCTCCTGAAGTATGCCGATATAATCCAGAAGGTTTTCTGGCTGACCGCCGCCAATGTTATACACCGCATATGGTGGGATCGGCAGACCATCTGCGCCGTTCTTCCTTTCCGGCGCGCCTCGCATGACACGAACGATGCCCTCAACAATATCGTCGATAAAGGTGAAGTCGCGGCGCATATCCCCATAATTGAATATCTGAATGGTCTTTCCTGCGGCCAGCTTCTGTGTCGCGCTGTAATAGAACATATCCGGACGACCGGCGGGGCCATAAACCGTGAAGAAGCGCAGCCCCGTAGACGGAATATTGTAAAGCTTGCTGTACGCATGAGCCAGCAGCTCGTCGCTCTTTTTGGTAGCGGCATACAGGCTCACCGGGTTATCCACTTTATCTTCCGTAGAGAAGGGCACCTTTTTGTTGCCGCCATAAACGCTGCTGCTGCTCGCGTAAACGAGGTGCGCTACAGGATAGTGCCTGCACGCCTCCAGGATGTTGTAAAACCCAATGATATTGCTTTCGATGTACACGTCCGGGTGTTCAATGCTGTAGCGGACACCTGCCTGTGCGGCCAGGTTGACGACCACATCGAAGTGATAAGTGGCAAACAGCGCGTTGACGAGGTCCCTGTCCGCGATAGAGCCCTTTACAAACACATGCTTCACCGGGCTGTTCTCTGCGGCCTTTTCGATCAACCCCAGCCGGTATGTCTTCAGCTTCGGATCATAGTAGTCGTTCATGTTGTCCAGGCTCACCACCGTGCCGGAGGATAATTCTCTCAGCAGACGAAGCGTCAGATTGGCGCCGATAAAGCCCGGCGAACCGGTAATCAGTATATTTTTTCCATTCAGATCGATTTTTTCCATGGTGCTTCTCCATGCTGATCAGGGCATTTACAGGTGGTTCTGACGGCTTTCATAGCTCTCAAGATTGCCGATATCGTACCGCTTGCCCGTCATTCTCCATGCCCTGCTGTCTGGTCCCCGGCTGCATAAGCTGAAATACCTTTCTTCGCAGAGCATTTTTCAATCTCTCCGAAACAGATCCCGCGTGTAAACCTTCTCCTCCACATCTCCCAACGCTTCAGCGTCAAAGCGATTGGCGAGTATCACATCACTCTCCGCCTTGAACCGTGCCAGATCGTTTACAACCTTGGAGCGGAAGAACTCGCTTCCGTCCTCCAGCGTCGGCTCATAGATGATGATTGGTATGCCCTTGGCCTTGATGCGCTTCATGACGCCCTGGATGGCGGATGTACGGAAGTTGTCGCTGTTGCTCTTCATGGTCAGGCGATACACGCCCACTGTCTGCGGATCCCTTGCAATGATCTGGTCCGCGATGAAATCCTTACGGACGGTATTGGATCTGACCACAGCCTCGATCATGGTCTGGGGAACATCGCGATAATTTGCCAGCAGTTGCTTGGTATCCTTGGGCAGGCAGTATCCGCCATAGCCGAAGGACGGATTGTTGTAGTAGTTGCCAATACGGGGATCCAGGCACACGCCGTCGATGATCATCTGTGTATCCAGTCCCTTCGTCTGCGCATAGGTGTCCAGCTCGTTGAAGTAGCTGACGCGCACGGCCAGATAGGTATTGGCGAACAGCTTGATGGCTTCGGCTTCGGTCGGATGCGTGATCAGCACAGGGATAGTCTGCTCAGGCGTTCCCGTGCGCGCCTCCTCCGCCCGTACACCCTCCAACAGCAGATCGGCAAACATTTGCCCCTGTGCCCTTTGATTGTCATCGCAGCCCACCACAATACGGCTGGGATGGAGGTTATCATAGAGTGCCTTGGATTCCCTCAAAAATTCCGGGCTGAAGATGATGTTTGAAACGCCATATTTCCTGCGCACTGACTCGGTATAGCCCACTGGAATCGTGGACTTTATGACCATCATCGCATCCGGGTTCACCTTCAACGTCCACTCAATGGCGTCCTCCACAGCGCTGGTATCGAAAAAGTGATGCTGATCGTCATAATTGGTTGGAGTAGCGATAATGACCAGGTCCGCGGAACCGTAGGCCGCTGCTTTGTCAGTGGTGGTATAGAGTTTGAGGACGCGCAGCCCATCCCTCGTCTCTTTAAAGAATCGTTCAATCTCATCATCATGAATGGGACTATAGAAACGGTTCAGCTTCTCAGCTTTGGCTTCTGTGGTCGTAATCGCGGTTACTTCATGCTGCTGCGCCAGTAGAACCGCGAGGCTCAGGCCAACGTAGCCAACGCCGGCAACAGTAATTTTCATAATATTAATTCTCCTCCCATATCATAGAATAATATCGCGGAGGCAAGCAGTGTTCAGGCTTATTGAATCACATACTGTAGAACTTACATTTTACCTATTGCATTTTTCTGGTTCTTCACGGATCGTGTAAGCACTCATTATTAAGCGTAATAGGCACAGTTATCCTCAGCACGCTATAATTTAAAATACATATTAAGTAGGAATGTCAACATCATAGGTAGTTATTTTACCAACTATGCAGAGTGGCTGCAAGCAAAGTATGGTTAAGCCTCCCCCACCGCCTTAAGCCGTCTTGTTTGTTATCCCGATGACGGAAGGAAGCCTCATTGAGCAAGGCTTTCCGTAAGAAAACCTGATAGTTGCAAGTATAGTTATGCAGGAGTATGAATCTGAATTTTAGGTAAGAATGCCTGATAACTACAGCACAGTGTAGGTGATGTTGAAGCACATCAGTCTCTGTACAAATTGCCCACACCGCAGCAGGCATCGCATGCTTCCCCTGTCACTGTTTATGGCTGATATAATCGCCTTACAGCCAATTTCTACACTATCATCTCAAACAGTTCTTTTCCTTCAATCATCGCTGTTCTGACTCCAATGTGCTTGCTCTTTTTTAAAGCTGTAAGGTTCTTTTGAATACTGCAAATGTGGATTACATTCGAAATTATCGAAGATGGTCATGTCCGGTCCGACGAGAGCGATGACTTTCTAATGAAGCACGTACACTGCTATCCGAAACCGGTATTTTTATAGACACTGCCTTTTCTTTGGGGATGATGACGCCAGCAGCAGACCAACATGAGTGGAAAAAAGAGGATCTTCAGTTACTGAATGATGAGGCGTTTTGCGAACTGGTTCATACCTATGGAGATAGACATGTACTTTGGGGAACTGATAGCCCATGGGCGGAGCCTGAGAAGGAGTTGTTGAAAACAAGAAATCTCCAGTTTTCAAAAGAGGAAATTGCTATGATTCTTGGAGAAAATGCAAAGCGGCTATTGTACGAAGCCGGGGCGGCTCGTGCCCTGGGGAACCTCGCGCCAATCACCACAGTTCAATAATACGATCACCTTCATCCCTCCGCACCGTGCGGAAGTTTGACGGGGGATAGGGGTTCTTTGCCACACGTCGGCCCCACGTTGGCCATTATCGCGGCGGGAGGGTGGCCCCGGGATTTGATCGACCGGAGGATAAAAGCTGCGACAGGGGCAACGTGGGGCCGACGTGCGATGGAGCGTCGATCCCGCTTCAAAGCTCCGCACGGTGCGGAGGGGTGAAGGGGGGATGCCTGTTTTTCGGTTGAGTTGACAATTATAATCGGCATTCTTTTGCTCCCGAAAGCCGGCTCATGTGGCCGAAGGGGTCCGATTATGTCCTGTTTTCGAGCTTTATAACCGGACAAAACCGGTAATGGTCGAACAGATTTGGGTTGCTTTTCGGGTTGCAGTTCAACATACATCGACGTTCAGGGCAGCGCAGATCCGTTGCAGCGCATCCATGCGTGCTGCTTCGCCTGCCAGCAACTCTCGACAGGTCGACTGGCTGATTCAGATCGTATGGGCAATGTCCTGCCTCTGACAGCCCCGCTATTCCTGGAGCCGCCATAATCTGAAAAAGCTCCTCATAAGCTCTATCGTCTATTGATGGTTACAATACCCTCCCATACCATATCCTCTGGATAGGTGAATTGTTCCCCGTCCCAGTACATCTCTACGCGCTCCAGCTCATATCGGCGCTGGAAGATGTCGATGATATCATAGTCTATGTAATAAGTGCCCGGGGTCAGCGGCTGCTCTTCCACCTTCAGCACCCGGTACAGGGTCATATCATCACTGCTCTCATAGGTCGTTCTGCCCGATGCGGAGGCGCCGTAAACGGGATAGAGCAGCCGGAATTCCTGTCCGGCCATCTGGGCGAGGGGCAGTATGTTGCGGTTGGGGATCTCGCTGTTATTATCGTAGCCCTCCCACAGGCCGAAGATGATGTACTCGCTGGGGGTGTACTGTTCGATATACTTCTCGGAGAGATAGCGGGTATAGCTTCGTCCGCAGCGCAGGTTCCAGTTGACTGAGCCGATGCGAACGGGAATGTTGTAGAGACAATAGCTTTCTGTGGCGGCCACGACGTCAATGCTGCACGTCACGCCCTCCACCGCGGCCCAATGACCGGGGTCGATGGCGCTCCACAGTGCGCCGTCCTTCTGGATGATCTGCCGGCACACATTTCTGCCCGGGCTGATGATCTGCCCCGTGGCCTCGTCGCGGCGGTACAGGCAGTAATTGACATCGCCGATGAGGGCTTCCTCGTCCCAGCTCACATAGCACGCGGGCATGCCGTTGTCACGGCGGCGCTTTTCAATGGTAATCTGATAGTCGTCGAGGGTATTCAGCTCCGGCAGGCGATTCGCCAATGCATACACCCAGTCCGGGGCGGTCCAGTCCGACACGGCGTCCAGGAAGGCCATGTAATGGGGGCAGGGACAGCTTCTGGAATAGACATCCAGCGCCTTTTCGTCAAAGCCCACGGCATAGCAGAAGGACAGTCCCCGCGACTCGCTGCGGCCTATGCCGCGCACCACATAGACCACCGCTTCCGACAGCGCGTTCAGCACCTCACCGCGCAGTTTGACATCCGTGACGGCGTTTGAATTCGGTATATAGAATATGCTGCCGATGTCCCGCATGCCTTCCCTGCCGTTATCGTAGAATTCAGCCTGATTCAATTGGCTGGCATAGGTGACCAGCAGACTGGGATCGCTGGCATAGGCGTCGCCAATGGCGGCCATGAAGTCATCGAAGGCCTTCGCCATGCGTTCGATGCGTGAAAGGTCGATCACCGACCAGGTCATCAGGGCTTCGTACTGCCGATCCTCCATGTTGGCATATCGGATCTCGGTCATGTCGCAGACACATCGGCCCAGCTCCCGGCCATCCATTCCGGGATTGTTCAGCAGCTCCTGGAGCCAGCCCTTGATGTCAGTGCCCTCGCCCGGCACGACCTCTTCAGAAGCGATCATCCAATTGGCGCTCTCCCGGATCTGATAGGCGGTTTCGAGGTTCGCCATCATGCAGGCATCGAACAGGACCGCCTCGAAATGAACGCCGATATCCCGCAGGGCATCGCCGATCTCGTTGATATACATGGTGTCGCCATCGTAGAGCTCGTCTATGAAGAGCCCCGTCTTTGCGCCGCCACCGTGGTCCCACAGCACCAGCGCATACTTCTTAGCCGGACAGGTCTTCACTCCCCAGCGGATGAAATCGGCCAGCGTATCCGGTTCGGCCATGTTCTGAAGGGGCAGCGTTGCTTCCAGTGAAAAGCTTCGACCCACGTAATCATAGCGCCACCGCTGCAGGCTGTCGGAGGCGATGCTGAAGTCCAGCGCTTCCGTATGCCATTGACGACTCCCACCCGTCTCGATCAGCAGATTGACGTCGTTTCGGGGCTGCTTTTCAGCGACGCCCTCTGCCGCATTCAGCGCATCGGCAAAGGCGACCGGAGCCTTGCACATCTGGATCTCCTCAAGATCCAAGCTGGCAAACCCGTGATTCGATTCAAGATCGGAACCGCACAGGTAAACCAGCACGGTCCACTCCCCCATATTCTCCTCGGCCCGCAGCGCGCCCGGTTTCCCGTGCCCACTGGCCGTCCGACAGGATGTAGCGCTCACCGTCCAGGTCCTCGGCGGTATCCTTGCCGGTCCACTGGGGCCACACGGGCTGATCCTTCTTGAGGATGACGCTCAGATTGCCGGAGGCAATGCCCTCGATCCGGGTGTAATCGCTCTCAAAGACATCGCCGTCGAAGGTGGCCAGGTAGAAGCCGTCGAACATGCTGATATTGCCGTGGGTGCCGTCGGCCAGCACCAGCAGGCGGTGGCTGACGGTGTAGGCGGGCCAGGGCGAGCCGTCCACGGACCTGGGACGGAGGGTGAAGCGCATGGGCCTCGGCATTTCAAGGGTACGGCCCATCAGCACATCGGTCACGACCTTCACCACGCTGTCCCCTCCGGCGGGAGTATCGAAGAAGAGCACATTGTACTTCTCCTCCTCCCTGCGGTCGCTCTTGCTGTCGCGGTACAGATACAGGCTCACGGACACAGGGTCCGCGCCGTTGTCGATCATGGCCCGGGTGGTGCGGTAAGCCCACACCTCGTCGATGGTGTCGTCCACCGCCATGAGCAGCAGAGCGGCATCGTCGGAGGCGGCCGTCTCGGGTGTGTCTCCGATCCAGAACAGCTTCAGGCCGTCATGCGCGCCGCCGTCCGTCAGCGCATCCACGATCGTGCCTGAGGGCAGGTCGCCATCGGCGTAGATGAAGCTGTGGATCGCGCCGTTGTCCGCGACAAGGGTGCGGATCGTGCCGTCGTTCATATTTTCCACCAGCCACCGGGCGGAAACCTCGTCCAGGTACAGCTCCATCTCCGCCTGCTGCGGGATGGTAAAGACGCCGCTTGTGAAGTCCATCGCGCCGTCGCCGCCGATGGGCAGCTCGGGATGCTCGAGCGCGTACCGGTTCAGAGCCACGATGATCTCCATATCCGTTGTATTGCCGGCTTCGTTGACACTGGTGAAGACATCGGAGACGTACTGCGGCGCGCCGCTGCCGTTCAGGATCATCCGTGTGGCGTTGGGCAGCACGTAGACGTCGTGCTCGGTGGCGGTGTTGGTCCAGATGAAGGCGCGCCGCAGCGCGTCGCCGCCCAGACGCGCGTCGTTTTTCAGTATGCTCTCAATTTCCAGCACGTACAACCTATCGATGGCCGTCCTGTCCTCGACGCCGTAGCGTGCCTTGTAGATCACGCCGGGGCGGCTCACCAGGGTGTTCAGGTAGGTCAGCGGCAGCAGGCCCTTGGCCAACCGCGCGCCGATGAGCGCCTGGGGATCGACGCGCAGCTTCCTGGCCAGCGCATCAATGGCGTCGATGTTCGCGAGCGCGGCCTCGTAGGCCTTCTTGTAGCGCTCCTCGATGGTCTCCTGGGGCGAGGGGTTCACATCCACCTCCGTGCCCTCATGGCAGAAGTCGCACCGGGCGTGGACGTACCACTCCAGCGTCTTGATCACGTCGGCCTTGGTGAGGGAGATGGTGACCAGCGGCGTCTTGATCTCGTTGCGGTCGTAGCTGGCCTTCAGCTCCGCCCATAGGGTCTTTTCGGGGGCGGTGGCCTTGTGCGTGACCCTGTTGGCCGCAGACTTGCCGCCAAAGGAGACCTTCTTTTCGTCGTTGGTCCGGATCTGGTTCACCTGAGTGCCCGTGATGCGGGAGGTGGGCGCCACCTTGCCGGCGATGCCCTTGAGCGTCGCGTGAGAAGTCGACATCAGGTTCGTGCGGTCCGAGCCGGAGGTGCCGTTGGTGGCGTAGATATTGACCGCGACGTCTTCGGACGTGCTGGTGATGTCGAAGCTGATCGTGGCATCGTCGATCTGGATGGCGTTTTGCAGATTGGCGACGTTCCAGGCCGTGGCGTTGCTGACGCCGACGCCGCCCTTGCCGTCGGCCAGCGCGTTGGCGCTGGCGGTCAGTCCATCGTTGGTGGCCCGTATGTTGATGGGGCCATCCGAAACCTGAATGACGGTCCAGGGCCGTCCGCCGTAATCACCCTGGTCGTTGACCAAGATGTAGGAATTGAACCTCAGGTCGTTCTTGGCGATGCCGTTGGGCACGCTCACCGCGCCCTTAGAATCCACCTGACCGATGGTTTCTATGCCGACATCGTTGCTGCTCCTGCCCTTCTTCTGGTAGCTGGTGGCGATGGCCTCCAGGGTCGTGCCGGCCTTGGAGTCGATATTCGCGCCGGAGCCGATGATGACCTCGGCGTCGCTGCGCACATCGGCCTTGGCCACGCTGGCCAGACCTGCGCTGCCCGTATAGGCCCGGGTCCTGATCCTGTCGCCCTCGCCGGAGATGGCCCGGATCGTCGTATTCTTATCGTGATCCAGGATATAGGAGTTGCGCATGTTCACGCGCACCTGACGATCCACCAGGTTGTAGGCCTGGGCGTTGGAGCCCTCCAGCAGGCTGCCGCCGTTGTTGACGGTCTCCGCCTCGGCCAGCGTGCTCTGGCGGGCCTCGACGAATACGTCACCGTGACGGCTGGTGATAACGGCGTTGGAGCCAAAGTCGATGTTGTTCTCCTGGCGCACCAGGTTCTTGCCCATCATGGTGTTGAAGTTCATGAGGATGCCGATGTTGTTGGAGGCGACTTTAGACTCGGCCTTCGGCGCGTCGTTGGACTTGATGGTGATGTCCCCATCGGCAGTGATGTAGTTCTCTTTGCCGAAGGAGATCAGGGTATTGTAGTAGGACTCGGTAGCCTGGCTGGAGGTCTTGATCTTGCCCAGGCTGCCGGACGTACCCTGATTCATGCTGGCGGTGACGCTGCCCCGGTTATCCGCCTCGACATTGAAGTTGCCATGGGCCGTCATGCGGACCTCGTCGCCCACCACCACGGTCACGCTCTTGCGCGCATTCCTGGTGTCCACGCCTGCCTTCACATCGGTATTGCCGGCGTCCACGGCGGAAATGCCGCCCGGCTTGTAGCCGACGCTGTCCACAGTGGTATTGCCCTCGGAGCGAATGTCAATGTCCTTCTTCGTTATGATAAACAGGCCCTCCACGATGGCACTGCCGGTATCGGTGCTGAACGAATCGGCCTCCAGGCTGCCCGCGGTGATGCCGGTGAAGCTCAGCGCGCCGTCGGTGCGGGCCTCCGCGCGGGTGTCGCCCGAGGCATGGAGGCCAACGCTGTCGGCATTCAGCCGGTTGTACCCAGCCTTATAGACCGGAACCTCGATCTCCATGTCCTCCCAATTCTCATGCCATACGGTTCTGGTCTGCTCGGTCTTCTTGTAGTTGTAGGTCTCCTCCCATTCGAGCAGGCCGCGTCTGTCCGCCTCATCTACGGCGGTCTGCAGCGCGACGGTGAAATGGTTGTCGTCGGTGTACCTTTTCAGCTTCATCGCCACCGTGTGCATGTCGTTCGTTCCCTCCAGCTCCTTGACCGCACTGATGACGTCACTTGACAGACCAATGAGTATGGTTCTGATCAGGCCGCTGGGCATTTTATTGATCTCAGCCTCGGAATAATGGCGCAGGGTAGAGCGCGCTCTTACGAGCTGGTCACGGCTGTTTTGATATACGGCTTCGACCTTCCTAAAGTCCCCGAGCTTATTTCCGAAGCTGCTCCTGTCGGCCCCTTCCCATCCGAACAGGTAGTCCATAAGGAAGTGCCGCTTCGCGGTGGCCTCGTCCTCGCTGGTGGTGAAGGTCAGGTGATCGCCGGGCACCTTCAGCCGGTAGGTGACGGTGTCCACCTGGTCGTAGTCGTAATCGTAGAACGTCTCCGTCACATAACGGCCCTTGTCCACCTTGCCCATGATCTTCTGGTCGCCCGAGGCGCCGCCCCGGATGGCCGCGGTGTTCTCCAGGTTCTCACGGGCCACGGCGCGGCTTACGTTGAATTCGCCCAGGCTGAAGCTGTTGCTGCCGGAGGCCACGGTGGCCGTGGCGCGGACCAGGTCCTTGCCGGCGGAATCCTTCCTGATGACGCTCTGCACGTTTACCCCGCCGTCCACGTCCAGATTGCCGCCCACCACCAGGCTGGCCGCCTGCCGCATGGACAGGTCGGCGGTGGCGACGTTCGCGCCCGCGGACAAGGCGCTCACGGAGAGCGCGGCGGTATTGACCTTCGCGTCGGCGATGGCAGAGCCCCGGGCGAGCACGTTCAGATCGCCCTTGATATCGGCGTCGCCGATGCTCTTTTCAAACCGCGCCTCGACGCTGGCGGTGTTCCGGGCCATGGCCTCGTTCACGCTCAGGGAGCCCAGGCTGATGTCCAGGCCGCTGGTGGAGGGGGTTACGTCCGCGGTGGTCGTGATGTCGTAGTCCGTCCTGACGTCCACGTCGCCGTTTATGGTGTAGTCGCCGCCGGTCAGCTGGAGGTTGCTGTAATATAGATCCTGGCTGTAGGCCGCGCCATACCGCGCCGCGGCGCTGATGACGGAGAAGGCGGAATTGCCGATCTCGCTGGCGGTGTCGTTCCGTGCGGTGTTGTGGCTGTTGATATAGGCGTACTCGCCGCCGCCGTGAATGGCCGCGTCCACCACGGACCTGGTGCGCCCGTAGGCCATGGCCACGTTCAGTGCCGCGCCGATCAGGCTGCCGCCGCCGGTGGCGACCTTCGCCTTCGTGTCGCCGATCTGGGTGACATTGAAGGTGAGGCCGTTTGCCGCCTTCGGATTGGTCTTTTTACTCACGGCCCAATCATCCGTGTGCTCGCCCTCCTCCAGGTCGGTGGTCAGCACGGTGGTGCGGGCATCGGCGTCGTTCAAGGCCACCACAGTGGAGGCCGCCACACTGATCGCGCCGTAATCGACGCCCTCCATGTCGGCCACTGCGTTGGCATTGCCGCGGGCGTGCATGGTCAGCTTGCCAAAGTCCATGATGCCGGTGCCGTCGCCGATGATGGTGGCGTAGTTCCGGCTGTTGTTGCGGGCGATGGCCGCGTTCAGGCCCACGGTGATCAGGCCCGCGTTGGCGGACACCGTGTGGGCCTCGGCGGTGGTCGCCGCGCCGTTTCGGTTGGTCTCGACGTGGGTCTCGCCGGTGGTCTTGATCGCGCTGTTTCGGATGATGGCGGTGTTGTAGGCCTTCATGTCCGCGTAGTTCACGCTGACGCCCACGGCGATGCCGCCCGCCTGAGCCGCCGTGAGGCTGGAACGGGTGTCGCCCTTGAGGTTGCTGACCACATCCAGGTTTTCAGCGGTCACATTGCCGTTGTCCACCAGAGCGAGGGCCTCGGCGTCGTTGAAGGCCAGCAGCACATTGCCGCCCACGGCCACGCCGCTCGCCGCCACGGAGAGCACCTGCGGGTCGGAGAAGCTCCTGCGCACGTCGTTTAAGACGTTGACGTTCCTGGCCTTCACCTTCGCCTCGGGCATGCTGTCGGAGTCGGGATCGCCCACCCGGCTGGGCAGGCTCTCGCCCAGGTGGGTATTGACCTTCGCGGCCACATTGCTCACCGCGGCGTTCAGGTTCACGCCCACGCCGCCCACGCTCACGCCCAGCAGATATGTGTTGGCGGCGGTTTCGGTGCCGGCGGTCAGGTTCACGTTGCCGTCGGTGCTGATGTTCGCGCCGGCGTCGATGCCGGTCTCCTGCTCCAGCCGGTTGAAGGCCAGCGCCACACCCGCGTTCGCGGAGACCAGGCCTCCGCCCGCGGTGACGGCCAGGGCATCCACGCCCACGTTGGTATCGGTCCTGATGTTGATGTCCTTGTCGGCTTCCACCACGGCATCGCGCTCGATGATGGACTTCACCCTGCCGTTGGCCTGGGACACGGCCACGCTGGCGCCCGCGCCCACCATGCCGCCGGCCACCGCGCCGGTGGCGGCCATGACGGAGCCGTAATCGTGCTTCGCGGCGACATCCACCGCGCCCGCGCCGGTGACCTTGCCGCCCAGCACCGCCTCGGTGGTGTTGTCGGTCAGCGCCACGGCGGCGCTCACCGCCGTGCCGACCATGCCCGCGCCCACGGCAACGCCCAACACGCGGATGCTGCGGTTTTTGACCTTGTCCGCGAGCTGCTTTTTCAGGGAATCCTTGTCCTGGTCTTTCGGGGCGTCCTTGGTGTCCTTCTCCTCGGGCTTGTTGGACAGGATGTCCGCCGCCGCGTCGTTGCGCGCGTCGGCATCCTCGTCCGCGTCGAATTCGCCGCTTACGGAGGAAGCGTTGACCGTCACGCCGTTCCCGGCGCCCCGGAGCTCGCCCATGCTGGCAGCGGACACATTGCTGTGCAGTATCGCCACGGCGGTGCTGACGCCCACGCCCACCATGCCGCCGCCCACGGCCGCGCCGAGGAGGTCGACGGCGACGGGCTGGGAGGCCTCGACGTTCACCTTCTCCGCGTCCGCCGACACCCTGTCGGTGATGCGGGCGATGACCGCGTCGGTGGGGTCGTAATAGGTGTAGGTGTTGGCGTTCCGGGCGTTCTTCACGTCCTCGGTGTCGCCCTCGTCCACTTCCCTGCCGTCCGCATCGACGGAGGTGACGGACAGATCCTCGCCGCGGCCCTTCTCACTGCCCGGATCTTTATCCTCGTCGTCCGAAGCCTTCTTTTCACGCTCGCTGCCGAAATTCTTGTCGTCCAGGTCCTCGCTGCGGTATTTGGAGGAGGCGTCGAAGGTGGTATTTCCGCTCTCGTCCTTCGTGCCGATATTCTGCTCGCTCTCGTGGTGGCCGTTGCCCTTGAGGTCCTCCTCCAGGGTGGCGGCGTCCAGACTGTACCCATAGTGCTCGCTGGCGACGCCGTTGGCTTCCACGGTGTTCATGAACTTTGTGGCGTCAAAGCCGGTCTTGTTGTCCTTCTTGCGCTTGTTGCCGTTGCCGTAGGCCAGCATGTCGGCGGCGTCCTGGCTCATGGGTGCGCCGGCGGACAGCACCATCAGGGTCACGCCCGCGCCCACGGTGCCGGCCACGGCGGCGCTGGCGCCGATGTCGATGACATCCCGCTTGCCCGAGGCCGTGACGCTCAGGTTCTTCGCCCTGACGTTCGACCTCCGGGCCGCTTCGCCCGTCGTGCCGCCCAACTCGGCGATGGTGTTGCTCTTCAAAACGCTGACCACGGCGTTCACGCCCACAGCCACGGTGCCCGCGCCCGCCAGCGCCGCGCTGGCTGCGCGCAGCTTGTAGTCGCTCTGCGCGTCCACCTTCAGGTCGTTCCGGGCGGTGAGGGTCGCGCCCTCCGTGGCGCTGGCCTTGTTGGTGTCCTTGCTGACCAGCGCGCTCACCGTGCCGGAGACGCCCACGCCGCCGGAGAACGCCATGCCCGCGGCATACATATGGATACTCTTGTTGGCGGTGGTCCCGATGTTGATGTTGTTGGCCTCAACGCTGGCGCCAGACGCCAGCCTCGCCTCGGTCTCGCCCTGGAAGTAGGTCACCACGCCCACGGGCGTCACCGCCGCGCCGCCGGCCGCGGCCAGCAGCGCCGCGCCGATGTTGTACAGTTTAGTGTCGTTGTTGGCCTTCAGGTCGAAGTCGTCGCTGACGGATCTGACCGCGCCGTCCACGTTGGCGATGGCCTTGCTCTTCAAAACCTGCACTGCCGCGCCGACCTGCACGCCGCTGCCGCCGGCCAGGCCCGCGGAGATGGCGAGCTGCTTGATGTCGTCCCGGTTGTCGGCGGAAACCGTTGCCTTCCTGTTGGCGCTTATGTCGTGGGCCTTCGACTCGACGTCCTTGTTGGACACGAGAGTGACCACCGCCGCGCCCGCGCCGGAGCCCAGGCTCGCGCTCAGGCCGCCCGCCAGCAGGAGCTGCTTCGTGTCATCCGAAGCCACGACGCTGACACCGACGCCCGACAGCGCGGCCCGGGAGGCATCGGAGATGACCTTGTTGTTGTTCGCCAGCACGGCGACCACGCCGTTGATGGCGTTGCTCCCGGCCACAGCGACGCCCGCACCGCCTACAAACTGGGTCTCCGCGGCGTTCACGCCGACATAGACGCCGTTGATCTTCTCGTGGGAGAGGGGCTCCAGGGCTGCCCCGCCGCCCTTCGCCGTCACGCTGGCGTTGTTCAGATAAGTCCCGATGTCATTGTGCTTCACCACCGTCGCCACGGTCGCGCCGACGGCGCTGCCCATGCCGGATACGGCCACACTGCCTCCGGCGGCCACGGTGAAGTCCTTGTAATAGCTTTCCAGCACGGCGTTCTTTTGAGCCGTGGCCACGGTGTTCTCGCCCAGCGTGGTCTTGATTGCGATGTTCTGGACCAGCACCACGGCGTTGCCGGACAGCGTCATGCCGGTGCCTGCGCCCGCCACGGCCAGGCCCGCGAGGATATTGGAATCCCTGCCGCCGGCCTGGGTCAGCAGGTCGTCGCCCGCGTTCAGCCGCCCATTCCTGCCCACGTCCACGGTGGCCTTGCGGTCAAATACGTTCACATTGAAGGAGCCGCCGATGGCCTTGTTGCCGCCGCCCGCCGCCGCGAGGGTGGCGTTGAGCATCCAAGCGTCGTTGTTCGCGGTCACCTTCACATCGCCTGCCTGGGCGGTCAGGATGCTGCCATCTCCCACCCCGGTTTCCGCGGCGGATTTGGAGACGATCACGTTCACCGCGCCCGCGCCGGCCTTGCCGCCGATGCTGGCCCCCGCGGAGAGGGACGCCGCCCCGGAGATGAGCTGGTCGGAGACGTCGGAGGTCACCTTCACGCCCTTCCGGGCGTCGAGGTTCACGTTCTGGCCCATGGAGACCCTGGAGGCGGCCTTGTCCACGATGACGTTCACCGTGCCGCCCGCCGCCACGGAGGCCGTGGAGGACGCGGCCACATTGGCGCTGCCGGAGATGACCATCAGGTCAAAGACCGCGTCGGCATCGACGGTTGCGCTGCCGCCGGCTTTGACGGTGGTGTTGTCGCCCACGCTGTTCTCCGCCGCGCTCTCGTTGACGATGACGTTCACCGCGCCGCCCGCCGCGTTGGACTTCTTATCGGCGCTGGCGGCCACCGCCATGGCGGCGGTGAACACCTGGGCTTCACCGGTGGCATTTGCGCGCTGGCGCACGTCGCCCTCGGCGTCCACGGTGGTGTTTGCGCCGGTGACTGCCCTGGCTTCGTCGGTGTTGACGAGCACCGCCACCGTCGCGCCGACGCTGGTCCTGGCCGGAGCCGCGGACAGGGAGCCCGCGATGATCCGGGAGGTGGTGCCGATGGCGCTGTTGACGTTCATGTTGCCGCTCTTGCCGCCGTCGGCAGTCAGTTTGACGGTCGTGCCCTCGCCCAACCCGGCCAGCACATTGTTCCTGGCCCTGGCCACGGCGAAGGAGCCCGCCAGCGACAGCTTGCTGTTGTCGCCGCCGAAGGCCACCGAGCCCGCGATGGCCTCGGCGTAGGTATTCTGGCCGGACAGGAAGTTCAGCCCGTCCATGGCCTTCAGCAGCTTATCCGAGGACAGGTTGATGTCCATGGAGTAGCTGTCGTCGTCCTCGCCCTTGTGCAGGTCGATCAGACCGAGCTCGGCCTCCTCACGCTCCTCGTCGTCCAGCTTGCTGGAATCGGTGATGAGGTAGCGCATGTCGATGAGGTTCTTGAAGTCCTCGGCGGTCACGGCCAGCTTCTCGGCGTTCAGCTTCAGGGAATTGCCCTGGATGTCGTGGTTCCGGCCGATCTCGGCCCGCACGTCGTTTTGAGACACGATGGTAGTGGAGGCGATGCCCATGCCGATGCTCGCGCCCTTGGACACGCTCAGTCCGCCGGCACGCGCCGTCAGACGGGATTTGTCGGTGGACTCCACGGTGATGTCGCCGCCGTGTAGCCGGGTCTTTTCGGCATGGCCCGCCAGGTTGACCGTGGATTTGGCCCTGGAGACCACCGCGCTCACTGCGCCCGCGATGGAAAGCCTGGAATCCTTGCCCGCCACGGAGCCGGACAGCGCCTGGGCCGACAGCTTTCCTGCGAAGTCGCCGTCCAGGTTCTGGGTCAGCTTCGAGGTGGCGCTCACGTCGCCTTTATCATTGGAGACCAGTTCCCCGGACACATCCACTGCGGCGGTGTTTTCGCTGACGCTCACCGCCACGCCCGCGGCGATGGAATTGGCATGCTCCGCAAGGGACATGGCCGCGCCGGTGCCCTGGGTGTTGAAGTTGGCGGTGTTCTCCGCGGTGACGCGGATATCCCTGCCCGCCGTGATGGTGCCCACGCGGGTGGAGGCGTTGTGGTCGGTCACGGTGACGCCCACCGCCGCGGCCACCTGATAGGTGCTGCCCTTGCCGTCCTTCTTGGCGTCCACCTTGCTGTCGGTGTTGAGGCCGATCTGGTTTTCGGCCTCCTCCGCGCCCTCGTTGCCGGCGTCTTCGCCCTCGGCCTTCACGCCCTGGCTGCGCAGCACGCTCTGGGAGACGGAGGTGTTTTCCTTGGCGGTCTTGCCCCCGTCACTCTTCTTTTTATTGAGCTTTTCGGTGATGTTTTTGTTGGTGTCGGTGGCCTCGTCGTCCTTGTCGTCCTTCTTGTCCAGATAGGAGCCATCCAGCAACCCGTTGGCCCCCTCCTCCAGGTCGTCCGCCTTCTCGTGGAGCTTGTTGATCGAGCGCGCGATGTCCGCGCCCATGGCGGTGGCGATGGCGTTGGTGGTGTCCTCGCTGTGGCTGTCGGCGGTCACCTCCGCGCTGCCGCCTACCGTCGCGCCGCCGGAGAGGTTCGCCCGGACGTCAGAGGAGGCGATGTTCACCGCCGCGCTGGCGCCCACCGCGGTCTTGCCGCCTACGGCGAAGGCGCTGGAGGTGGTCTCGGTCTCGGCTTCCTCTTTGGCGCTGACGTTCAGATCGCCCTCGGTGTTCACGCTGGCATTCCCGCTGACCGCCGCCGCGATGTCATTGTCCAGTATATTGAGCGCCACGGAGACGTCTACGGAATACTTTTTCAGATCATCCTCGTCCGTCTCCTCCTCCAGCGGATCGGAGCCTGCGGCGGAGGCGATGTCCTCCCTGTGATCGGAGGCGGCGGTCACGGAAAGCGCACCGGCGCTGACGTCGCGCGCGCCGATCTCCGCCTTCACCTCGGAATCGCCGTACACCATGGAGAACGCCGCGCCGACGCCGACGCCCTTGCCGGTGCCGTCCGTGGCCGATGTCCTGGAATCCCCGGCGTCTGGCTCCGCACCCTCCTCGAAGGTGACCACGATGTCGGTGATCTTTCCCACCGGCACCTCGATGGCATAGACGTATTCCTCCTCGTTGGAGGTCCGCTGGGTGTAGGCCTTCTCCTTTCCCGTCGCGCTGTCCTCGGAGGGGTTGATGACCACGTCGTGCCGGTTGCCGTCGGCGTCCTCGTAGGAATAGCCGATCTCCCCGACCTTGCGGCCCTCGCCCTTGGCGACCTTGATCTCCATCATGTCGCCCGCCTTCGCGGAGAGCTTGCCGTCCTTCGCTTCGCGGTCCCTGACGGCCACGGTCACGGTGCCCTCGGGCACGTCCACCTTGCCGTCGGTCATCACGTCGGGCCTGGGGATCTCGCGCAGCGCCTCCACGGGATTCAGCGTCAGTGCCACATCCACATCGGCGTCCACCTTGTCGCCTGAAAGCTCGCCGGAGGCGGGGTCCAGCACGTACCTGTCGCCGTCCTTCTTGACCTCGACGGTGCCGCTGACCTCAAAGCCGTCCTTCTTGGTATAGCTGTATTCGGCCAGGATCTTGCCGTTCTTCTCCTGGAACTCCCAGCCGTCCTTCAATTCAATGTAGATTTTCGGCTTGTCGTCCGCCATGTCGCCCTGGCGGATGCTGCCCTCGGCGCCCGCGCCCAGATTGAGCGTGACGTGCCCGCCCTTCACGGTGGAGCCGGTGCTGCCGTCGGCCACGTCGTCTTTGGCATCGGCCACGGCGCCCTTTGTTGGCGCTGGCGTTGCCCTTGGAATCCACCGCGGCGGAGGCGGTGTTGTGGACCGCCCGCAGCTCACTGGCCTCCACGGTCATGTCCCCGGAGGCTTCGATCTTCGCGCCGTCGGCGATGGTGGCCCTGGTTTCGGCGTTCAGCACCGTGATGGCCACGCTGCCGGCCACGCCGACCTCCCGCGCGCCCGCGCCTGCGATGGCCTGGGTGTCGATGACATGGCCCTCGGCCTGCTTTTCTTCGGCCTCCAGCTGAAGGTCAAAGTGCTCCGTCAGTGCGCCGATGGCCTCGTTGGTCAGCGTGACCGCCGCCGTCCTGGCCGCGCTTCGGATGCCGTCGATGATGTTGTCCTTGAAGTCCTCATCGGTGACGGTGGTCAGCATCGCCTCGTAATCGAACACTTCCTCCTTGAAGGTGTCCAGCACATTTCCTGCCTGCTTGCAAAATGACACCCAGCATCTGCATAATCGTCAGCCTTCCAAGGTTAATTGCCTTAAAGCTCTCCTTACTACTTTTTAATAAAGATTTCTGAAAGCAACCACTTCTTTGGGCGATTATTTCATTATAACAACATATCGAAGGGTGAGGCTACTACTTTCTAAAAAACACCCATATTATTATATCACAAAATGTTTCACTTTACAATAGTAAATTGCGAAGTGTTGGGCGACTTGCTGTATCAAGGTATTTCATTGTGCCTTTTGATTGCTTTTTCGAACACGAAATGTCAAAAGCATGAAATTTGTCCAATGCTGCCCTTTGCTCATTGACAAGAACGTATGTTCGATATTATAATAACTTACGCAAAGCACCTTACGAAAGAATCCAAACAGCACAGATCGAAAACTGTGCCCTTTCTTCGAGAGGTGTTTTCGCTATCTTATGCGATGGGGAGGACTATCAGAGTGCAAACCCCTCAAGCTAAGAGGCCGGTGTACATTGCAATCGACCTCAAATCCTACTATGCAAGCGTGGAGTGCGTCGAGAGAGGCCTGAATCCCCTGACCACTAACCTGCTCGTCGCAGATGAAACGCGGTCGGACAAAACAATCTGCCTCGCCGTGAGTCCATCCCTCAAGGCTATGGGAGTTCCCAGCCGTCCCCGGCTTTTCGAGGCAAAGCAGGCAATAAAGCTATACGAAGCCCAGCACCATACCAAGGTCGGGTGCATCATCGCCAAGCCTCAAATGGCCCTCTACGAAAAGGTGTCCGCGAAGATATACTCGATCTACCTGAAGTACATCTCTACCTGCGATATCCACGTTTACTCCATCGACGAGGTTTTTATCGAGGCTACTCACTACATGTCCCTGTACGAAAAGCATGCAAAGGCTGCCGGTATGGAAACCCCACACTACCTTGCCATGACGATGATCAGGGACGTCCTTCAGAACACCGGCATCACCGCCACGGCGGGCATCGGTACGAACCTGTACCTGGCAAAAGTGGCTATGGATATTGTTGCCAAAAAAGCTCCACCCGATAAGGATGGCGTTCGTATTGCAGAGCTGGATGAACTGTCGTACAAGATGCTTCTCTGGTGCCATACACCCCTGACAGCCTTCTGGCAGGTCGGACCCGGCAAGGCTCGCCGCCTCGCAAGGTATAACATATTCACAATGGGCGATATCGCTCAGATGTCCCTTGTGGATGAGGAGTGGTTCTATAAGCAGTTTGGTGTTGATGCAGAGCTGCTAATCGACCACGCTTGGGGTAAGGAACCATGCACCCTCGCTGACATCAAGAGTTACCGGCCCAAGGCCAATTCACGATCTGTCGGGCAGGTGCTTCCCCGCCCATACAAATTCGGCGAAGCCCGTATTGTCTTTTCTGAGATGATCGACCAGCTGGCTATGGATCTGGTTTCTCGGGAAACAAGGACGAAGGAGCTCTCGTTTTGGGTATCGTTCGACCCCATCACGCTTGAGGAACTGCCAAGCTACGACGGCCCGGTGTCCCTGGATTACTATGGCAGGCTTCACCCATGTCATGTGGTCGGAAGCGTGCGCCTGAGTGCACATACATCCAGCAGGAAGGAGATAAGTGCGGCTCTCCTGTATGCCTTTGACAAGAAGGTAGACCCGCGCCTGTACATACGAAGGCTCGGCGTAGTTGCAGGAAACCTTCAAGCCGGTTATGTGCAGCTGGACTTCTTCACGGACTACAAAGAACAGGAACGGGAGGAGAGATTGCAGCGGGTGCTTCTGGAGATTAGACAGAAGTATGGGCCGACCGCACCCCGCGTCATCATGAAAGGAAAGAATATGCTGGAAGGCGCGACTGCCCTTGAACGAAGCCAGCAGATCGGGGGTCATCGCGCCTGAGTGAACTATGGGAGGTGATTTTGTGTCTATACCCAAGACAGCCCCGGTGTCATTATCAGTACCACCAGCGATTGCTCGCTATGGAAACATCATTTTCCGTGACGGGCCGGTCCACGACGGAGACGTGTTCAGTCGGAAGCACCCCAAGATGAGCCAGCAAAACCGTGCTAAACTTTTCGCCCCATTTGCGGCCCTAGTGGGCTTCGATGAACGCGTCCGCAAGAAGGAGATCAACTATGTTCCCAAGCACGAGCTTGATGCCGACGAGGAATGGGAACTGAACCACCGGCTGTACAAACTCCACTGCCTCACAGCCAATTCTCGACTAGCCCATGCGAACATGGTCAGTGTATCCATCGAGTATTTCGCCGTATGCACCGACGAGGAGAACGATGCCTATCTGGTGAAAGGCCATTACAAAACCGTCACTGGCGTTGTGCTGAAGGTCGACCCACATGAGCAGCACATTTCTATCCGGAGCGGAGTCGAGACCCACGTCATACCGTTTTCTGATATCTATCGGATATTCAAGCCGACTGGATAAGCCCTGGCATTACAAAAATGTTTCATTGCATTTGTTCCAATGGACTAACGCGGCCCCATCAAGTATAATAGGATTGTTGGCTATTATCGGCACTGGAGGATCGACCTATGAACGAGAATGAAAGCATCACCAAGTGGGAAGACCGATTTACCGAGGACAAGGAAGAAGTCGCCAATATGGACAAGGACGATTTTCTGAATCTCCTGATGGAGAGCAGGATCATACAGGCGTCCTGAATAATATAGAAATAGCGCAATACCCCTTCACGCTTCAGCACCGTGCCGTAGCTTGTAGGGGTGTCATTTTTATACCAAATCTTGCCTGCTCAACAGCATATTGGATACCGCGCCGAGGCCGAAGCCGAACATGGCGCTGCCAGCAAGGCAGAGTCCGACGTGGATGATGCCAGCGTCCAGAGGGGTCATCATCGGGATCATCATGAACAGCAGCATTCCGGCGAAGGCGAACATCATGATGGACAGCCAGGAGCGCGACTTGGCCAGGCAGCTCACAGCC
>CACZXF010000013.1 GCA_902785105.1 uncultured Eubacteriales bacterium
TTTTTGCACTTTTGGGGTGAAATGCAATAGATTGCGCGAGGCCTTGCTATTGTTAGCTTTCTCTGGGGTGGTTAGGTTTCTCGTGAATAATTCAGGTTTAATAAATCTATTATATCATGTTAAAAATCCATTGGCAAGTATAATTATGACATTTACTGCCATAATCACTCCCCTTTCATTAAAGGTTCGTTTAAGGTTTCTATTGTATTCTTCCATTAAGACTACCAAAATACGGGAGTTTATGGGCATGAAGCGAAAAAAGAAAAAATGGGTCAGGCGGATTGTGTGGCTGGTCGTGCTGGCGCTGCTTGGTTGTGGTTTTTATTTCATCGGACTGCCGATGCTCCAGAAAAGCGTAACCACCACATATGACACTTACACCGCCACGAGGGGATCCATCTCCAACAACCTCTCCTTCAGCGGCAGCTTCGCGCTGAAGAACGCGGAGACGTTGTCGGCTTCCTCGTCCGGGACGGTGCGCAGCGTCTATGTGGCAGCGGGCGACCGGGTGAAATCCGGGGACCGGCTGGTGCGGTTGTCCACCGGGGAGACGGTGAAGGCCTCCATGGACGGCACGGTCAACACGCTGGAAGTGGCGGCAGGCGACGAGGTGAGCACGGGCCAGCAGCTCTGCCAGGTGGCGGACTTTTCCACGCTGTCCGTGAGCATCCGGGTGGACGAATACGACATCGGCGAGGTGTCCGTAGGCCAGGCCTGCACGGTGACGGCCACCAGCCAGGAGAAGAGCTTCGAATCGGAAATCGCTTCCATTAATTATGTCAGCCAGTCCACCGGCAATGTGGCCTACTACACGGCCACCGCGGATGTGGCGGTTTCGGAGGGGATCTATCCGGGGATGCAGGCCACCATCACCATCCCCAAGGCTTCCGTGGAGGACGTTGTGATATTGAAGATGGACGCGCTGAGCTTTGACAAGACCAATCAAGCCTACGTCTGGATGAAGGATGAGGGCGAATATCTGAAACAGGTCAGCGTGGAGCTGGGTATGGACAATGAGAGCTATGTCGAGATCAAATCCGGGCTGAAGGAGGGCGACACCGTCTACGTCGAGGCCAAAGAAGAGGAGACCTCGGGTGGCATCATGTCGCTGTTCGGCGGTATGCAGCGCAATCAGTTCAATCAGGAGCGCGGCACTCGCGGCACCAATCAGGGCAACTGGGGCGGACCCGGCGGCACTACCGGCGGCAACGGTAGCAATGGCTCCACCCGCTCCGGCGGCAATGGCGGCACAGGCGGCGCGCCCGGCGGCGGAAACCAGAGGTAGCGCCTATGGAAGCAAGACCGAACTTTTTCGCCATGACAGACCTCCGCAAGTCCTATCCCCTGGGCGACGAGAGGCTGGAGGTGCTGCACGGCATCAGTCTGACACTGGAGAAGGGCGAATATCTCTCCGTGCTGGGGCCCTCGGGCAGCGGCAAGAGCACGCTGATAAACATCATCGGCTGCCTGGACACCGCCACATCAGGAGACTACATATTGAATGGTCAGCGCATTGAGGACATGGACGAGGATGATCTGGCCTGGATACGCAACCGGGAGATCGGCTTCATCTTCCAGAATTCCCAGCTCCTGCCCCGGCTGGACGCCCAGAAAAACGTGGAGCTGCCGCTGATCTACGCCGGGGTACCGGGACGGGAGCGCGCAAGGCGGGCCAGAGAGATGCTGGAGCGCGTGGGTCTGTCGGATCGCATGGAACATTATCCCAGCCAGCTCTCCGGCGGCCAGCAGCAGCGCGTCGCCATCGCCCGGGCGCTGGTCACCCGACCCACCCTCCTGCTGGCGGACGAACC
The DNA here is from genome assembly GCA_902785105.1 of uncultured Eubacteriales bacterium. GTDB lineage: Bacteria > Bacillota > Clostridia > Christensenellales > Aristaeellaceae > UBA2862. The sequence continues at coordinate 1,812 of CACZXF010000013.1, forward strand.
CACCGGCGCGCTGGACCAGAAGACCGGCAGGCAGGTGATGGAGCTGTTCCAGCAATTGAATGAAGAGGGCAACACCATCATCATGATCACCCACGATTTGAACATCGCGAAGCATGCCCGCCGGGTGGTGTACATCGTGGACGGCGAGATCACCGAACCCGAAGGGGGGCCGGAGTATGCTTAGACGTCTCCGGGCATCCCTCTCGATGCTGCTGGAAAACATCCACATGTCCGTGACCAACATCGCGCAGAACCGACTTCGGTCGGCGCTGACGGTGCTGGGCATCATGATCGGCGTCACGGCAGTCATCGCGCTGATCACCACGGTGACGGCGGTGTCCACCTCCATCACCTCCTCCTTCGCCTCCATGGGCGCGGGCACGCTGACGCTGTCAGTGACGGGCAGCGACTTAAAGACCGGTCTGGCCCCGGAGGATCTGGAGATGCTGACCAATATGGAGTGCATCGAGGGCGTGACGCCTTCGGTGACGCTCCGCTCGAGGGTATCAAGGGGCAGCGACTACGAGAGCAATATCACCATCGCGGGGCGCAATCCCTACTGGTTCTCCGTCAACGAGGACATCGTCACACGGGGCCGTCAACTGAACGTGCTGGACATGAACGGTATACACTACTGCTGCCTTATCGACCAGGACATGCAGGAATCCTTTTTCTACGGAGAGGACCCGCTGGAAAAGACGCTGTACGTCAGCGGCCTGCCGTTCACGGTGGTGGGGATATTCGACACGTCGGGCGACACCTCCGTGGCCGCGATGCTGTCCGGCTCCCCGGACATACTCATCCCCTACACCACCGCCCTGCGGCTGAACAACACCACCGACGTGACCAGTTTGACGCTGTACCTCGCCGAGGGCTGGGACAGCGGCACCGCCACTCCTGTGCTGGAGAGCGCCCTGGACGAGCTGTTCAGCTATGAGGAGGACTGCTACGAGATCAACAACATGGACAGTCTGGAATCCACCATGGAGAGCATGACCTCCATGATGGCGGCGCTGCTGGGCGGCATCGCGTCCATCGCGCTGCTGGTGGGCGGCATTGGCATCATGAACATGATGCTGACCTCCGTCACCGAGCGCACGGTGGAGATCGGCTTAAAGAAGGCTCTCGGAGCCAAGCCGCGGCAGATCCAGGCCCAGTTCCTCATCGAATCCTTCATACTATCCTTGTCTGGCGGCGTCATCGGCACGATCATCGGCCTGGGGGTATCCTTCGGCCTGTGCAGGGCCATGGGCGCGGCGTTCACCGTCTCCCACGGGGCCATCATCCTCGGCGTAGGCTTCTCCGCCCTGGTGGGCATCGTGTTCGGCTGGGCCCCGGCGCGAAAGGCCAGCAAGCTGAATCCCATCGACGCGTTGAGGCGGATGTAATGCTGGCACAGCATATTTGGGTTTTTGGGGGACGCCCCCTGACAAATCCTTGTTTTTCCACAAATAACCTATTATAAAGGAGGCTGCCCCATGAAACGATTCATCTGCGTTGTCCTTTCCCTGTGCCTGCTTGCGTCCCTCGGAGCGCTGGCGGAATCTGCCTTTGACTTTGACGCCACGGTGGTGTGCATCCAGCCGGAATATGTGACGGCGGCCATCGGGGGCACTGTGTCCTCCGTACCGGTACAGGCCGGGCAACTCATCGACGCTGGGGACGTCGTGGTCTCGCTGAGCACCACGAAGATCTACGCCGGGGCGAATGGCACGGTCACCGGCGTGTTCTGCGCGCCCGGAGACAGCATATCCGACATCGTGGGACACTATGGGGCGTTGATGTACATTGAGCCTGACGGGAAGTACACGGTGGCGGCCTCCACGGACAACGCCTACAACCTGTCCGAAAACAAGTACATTCACGTGGGCGAGCAGGTGTGGCTGAGCTGCGCGGACGGCACACACACCGGCGAGGGCTTTGTCACCAGCGTGGACGGCACCAACTACAATGTGGAGGTCACCTCAGGCGGGTTCTACATGGGTGAGACGGTCTCCATCTATCGCAGCTCCAGCCGTACCGCCAAGAGCCGCATCGGTCGGGGCGACATCGGGCGCATCGCCAATGTGGCCGTTTCCGGACCCTCCGAGGGTGGCAGCGTGGTGTTCATGCACGTCGGGGAAGGCAGCGAAGTCAAGGCTGGCGACCTGCTGATAGAGACCCTCGCCGGGGAGTTCGACGCCCGCTACTGCACCGGCAGCGACATCGTCAGCACTGCCGACGGCGTGGTGGCCAGCGTCAACGCCCAGGCCGGCGGCACTATCAACAAGGGCGATGTGGTCGCCACTATCTATCCCACCGGGAATTTCCAGTTGGAGGCCCAAGTCAACGAGATGGACCTGTCCGCGCTGTCCGTGGGCACCCTGGTCAACATCAAGTTCAACTGGAACGAGGACGATGAAGACGCCCATGTCTATCAGGGCACCGTCAGCCGCATACTCTACACGCCCCTGGAATCCGGCGGCGGCGAAGACACCGCCATCTATCCCGCCTATATCGACTTTGACGCCGACGACAGCATCCGGTTGGGCATGACCGCCACGGTCCGCCCCGCTGTTGCCGCGACCGTCGAGGAAGAGGACAAGGCCATCGAAGTGGACGAGGCGGAGGAAGAGGACGACGCCGTCGAAGAACCTGCGGCAGAAGAAGATCACGAAGCAAAGGGAAAGCACAGGGCAAAGGAATAATATTCTAATATTTCTGTGGGAAAAGGAGGGAGTCCCATGAAGCGTTGGCTGATCGTGCTGATGATCGCCGCCCTGTTGGCGGGGACGGTCTGCCTGTCTCAGGCTGAAGACGCGTCCGTCGAGGAGATAGAGGAGACGGTTGAGTCCGAACCTGAACCGGAGCCCGAGCCTGCAATGCTGGCGGAGCCTCAGCCAGAACCGGAACCCGAACAGGAACCCGTTCCGGAACCGGAGCCCGAAGCTGTTTCTGAAACAGAGGATGAAGGCGAACCGGAAGATGAATCTGATCCAGAGCAGGAGGAAACGCCTGATGAAGTCCAGGACTCCGAATCGGTTCCATCCATTCAGCCTGTGGACGTGGGCGAAGAAACGACGCCCGTCGAGCCTGACCCCGGGGAAAACCCAGGGGATGATGTGACGCCCACCCCGGAGATCACCCCCACCCCCTCCCTTTCGCCCGAAGCCCCGACGGAAGAGCCTGAGGAAGAGGAGGCCAGCAAGCAGGTGGTCCGGATACAGGTGTGGCTCTACCTGCTGGAGTACCTGCCGGAGGAATACATCACCGGCATCTACGACGAGGCGACCATACTAGCGGTGGCAGCCTTCCAGGAGGACTATGAGCTGCCCGTCACCGGCATCTGTGACGACGTGACCTACGCGCTGCTCAAGACGCTGGCGAAAGTCCTCGAACCCACGGCCACGCCGACGCCCACGATATCCCCAAGCACATCGCCTTCAAGGTCGCCCTCCGCCTCCCCCTCCGTCTCGCCGTCCGCGTCCGCCAAGGCGTCGACCAAAAGCAGCGGCAGTTCTTCCGGTTCCTCGGCCGCTGAAAACGTTTCGGAGGAAACGAAGGAATGGCTCAACGGCGTGACCCCCGGCGAGGCGCTGACCTCCTCCCACGTCAGCGGCAATAAGAATACCACCGCTTATGGGAGCGTCGACCTGGACGGGAACACCATGCTACCGGGATTCGCCATTGAGAACGGCACCTATGTCCACAGCGTTGACGGCGCGGTGCTCCAGCTCACCGGCACAGGCAGCGCGCCGGTCTGGCACTTTGACGGCGAGGCGCTCCATGCACTGTCCCGAAGCGGCGTGCAGTGGGTCACGCTGAACACCGCCAACAGCTTCACCGGCGTGGTCTACGACATGCTGCGCACGGCAGGCTATACGGACAATACCTTCACCTATACCGTCAGCGGCGGGGAAATCACCGTAATCATCAACGGACAGCGCTACCGCGCCGCGTCCAACGGCTTTGGCCGGCTCGTATTGAGCGCTGAATAAGGAGGCCGACATGAGACGAACATTATTGTTGCTTTTGGCTCTGCTCTGTCTGGCCTCCGCGGCGTCGGCGGAGGTCTCCGCCAACGGCGTGATACAGTACGGCGCGGCCATCACACAACTGGCGACCATGGGTGGCCGGATCAGCAGGGTCAACGTCATGGCCGGCGAGTACGTGCGCCCCGGCGACGCGCTGGTCACGCTGTCGCCCAATCGGGTCTACGCGCCTTGCAGCGGCACCGTGGAATCGGTATTCGCGGGGATCGGCCAGAGTGCCGACGCGGCCACCCAGCAGTACGGCGGGGCGGTCACCATCGCCCCGGAGAGCCTGTACACCATCTACGCCACCGCCGAGAACGCCTACAAGAGCGTGCGCACCTCCCGCTTCTCCTCCGGGCAGGAGGTCTACATGAAGTGCACCAAGGACGGCACCCACCGGGGCATGGGCCGCATCACCCGCGTAGATGGGGACATCTTCCTCGTGGAGGTCACCGGCGGCAGCTTCTACAACGGTGAGACCGTGTATGTCTACATGGAGTCCGACTGCGATTCCTCCGACCGGCTGGGCAAGGGTACGGCAGTGGCGGCAACGGCAGAATCCGTGAAGGCGGAGGGTTTCGTATCACGCATCCACGTTCATCCCGGAGATTATGTCGAGAAGGGGCAGCTTCTGCTGGAGACGCTGTCAGAGCTGCCTTCGGACGGCTTTCTCTCTGCCGACTGCGTCATCCCCGCCCAGGCGGAGGGCTATGTCACCGCCATCTACGCGGAAGCCGGGGCGGACATCGAGCGCGGTGGTATGCTGATCGACTTCTGCCCCGTGGGTTCGCTGGAGGTCATCGCCCAGGTCGGCGCGGAGGACCTGCCCTCCGTCAACGTCGGAAGCCCCGCGACGGTGATCCTCGAAACCGCCGAGGAAACACTGCGGCTCGGGGGAACCGTCGCCGCCGTCGCCTACATTCCGGAAACCTCAGAGGATAATATCACTACCTATGCTGTACGAATCTCTTTCAACGGAACTGTTGAAACCGACTCTCAATCCGCTTTTGCCTACCTTTCGATCAATGAAATCACGCGTCCGGGTATGCACGTGGCGGTTTTGATCGAATAGCTGTTATTTTGTAATAATCCCCGGTGGATCGATCGTCCACCGGGGAATTGTCTATTCTATGCGACAGTACAGATTGTCTCCATTGTGCTCCTCCATCACGAGGCTCATGTATTGCCAAAAGATATTCTCTTTTTGGGCGCTCCACAGCGCGTAAGCCGGGTCAGCCTTCCATGAGGGATCGTCGCTTCGGTAGGTCCCGGAGAAATAGGCCAGATTGAATCGCGTGGCGTAGTCCGCCATCAGTTCTCTGTTTTCATCACTCACATTCTCAAGAGCGGCGCTCACCTTTTCCCGGTTGATCTGCTCCGCCCATTCGCGGCTTTCTGAGAGAAATCCTTCGGGAAGGAAATCCTGACTGAGTGACATCGCCTGATAGGTCAGGGTTCCATCCTCCAGCGTCAACAGGGCATATCTGTGGGGCCAGGTGCAGAAGGCCCCGAGGGCCGCGTCGGTAACGCCGTCACTTTTCGCGATGTGCTGGGCGTGGATGTGTCCGGACAGGTTGAGGCGAACACCATAGATCTTCATCAGGTTCAGCATGGACTCATTGCCCATCATCACAAAGCTGTCCTTCAGGAATTCGGTGTGCGGGAGCAGATTGTGATGGGTGGCGGTGACGGCTGTCGCGCCGTCCGCGTGCTGTAAGGTGTTTTCCAGCCAGTCCGCGTGACTCGCGAGGAACATGCCGAAGGTCTGCGCGCCACCCTGATAGAAGGAGACGTCCAGCATCGGGATGATGAGGTCGTCGTTCACTTCGACGGTATAGGAGAGATTCGCCTTGCCCTCGGGCGGCTTCATGAAGTCCGCATAGATGCTTCTGAATGCCTCCGGTGTGACGGATTCCGTATAATACCAGCTATCGACGTTAAAGCCCCGGGCTGTTGTGACATTGATGTCGTGATTCCCAGGGATGACCCATACGGAGGCGCCCTCGGCCTCGATGCTCTCAAACCAGCTTGCCAGCGCGATGTGGCTCTCCTTCTCTCCGTTGAAGGTCAGATCGCCGGTTACGATCAGCGCGTCCGGCATTCGCTCATGGACCTCGTGCGCCAGGGCCTCCATCAGTTCATCACTGTGCTGGGTCAGCTTTCCATCCCCCGCGCGCAGCGCGCGGATGAACAGGTCGCTCCCTTCATACAGGCACTTTGCCATGTAATGAATATCGGAAACAACCATAACTCGCGTCGCGCGGGCGTTGTTCGGAATCAACGCAAGCAGCGCGACAATGATAAGGATAACTCTGTTTCTCATCCGATTCCTTTCAGCTCTCCATGAACCGGCAGTCCTCCAGCAGGCGGATGATGGGCAGATGCTGGGGGCACGCGCCTTCGCACTGGCCGCACTGTATGCAATCACTGGGCTTGCCCCGGCCCTGGGTGACGATGTTGTGCTCGCGGACGGTCCTGAAATGGGGACTGCCGCCACGACGGTTGTAGACCGCGAACAGCTCGGGGATGGGGATGTTCCGGGGACAGCCGTCCACGCAATAGTGGCAGGCGGTACAGGGGATGGACTGATCCGCGTCGATCGCCGCCCGCGCTTTTTGGATGACGGCCTGCTCAGCGTCAGTCAGCTTTTTGAATTTCTTCATATAGGAAAGGTTGTCCTCCATCTGGGCAAGGCTGCTCATGCCGCTGAGGACAGTGATGATGTTGTCCAGGCTGGCCACAAAGCGTATGGCCCAGCCGGCGTAGGACAGGCCGCTGCCGGTGGCGTCAAAGACCGCCTTTACCGTCGGTATCGGATCGGCCAGTATGCCGCCCTTCACCGGCTCCATCACCGTAACCGGCTTTCCGTAGGCCTTGCAGATCTCCCAGTTGCGCCTGGACGCCACGCCGGGGTTCTCCCAGTCGGCGTAGTTGATCTGAAGCTGTACAAATTCGATCTCCGGGTGGGCCTTTAGGACCTGTTCCAGCAGTTCCGGGTCGGCATGGAAGGAGATGCCCAGATGTTTAATAAGGCCCCTGGCCTTCTGCTCGGCGACGAAATCCCAGATGTGATATTCGTCATACTTCGTGTAGTTGTTGCGCTGTAAGGCGTGGAGCAGGTAATAATCGAAATAGCCCGCGCCGGTGCGCTCCAGGCTGGTGAAGAATTGCTGCTTGGCACTGGCCTCGTCGTGGCATTGCAGCCAGGCGTTCAGCTTAGTGGCGAGGGTGTAGGCATCGCGGGGATAGCGGTCCGCCACCGCCGCCTTAAAGGCCGCCTCGCTCTCGCCGTTGTCGTAGACGTAGGCCGTGTCAAAATAGGTGCCGCCTGCCGCGATGAATTTGTCTGCCATCTGACAGACCTGCGGCACGTCGATCTTGCCGTCGGCCAGCTTCGGCAGGCGCATCAGGCCGAAGCCCAGCTTGAAGGTATCCTTTCCCAGATATTCGCTCATCATTTTGCCTCCTTGTCGTTGTGTATATTCTCTCGCAGCCTGTCCGCCAGCAGATACCACTGCTGCACGGTATTTTCCAGGAAGAAATAGTGCCAGAAATAGAAGCCCAGCAGCACGGCAAACCCCAGCATCAGCAACGCAGCCAGCGGGTTCGTCTCGGGATGGAGCACCACCAGGTCCACCAGAAATAACTCGATGAAAACCGTCATCACAACCACGATCAGATGCACCAGCCGCTCGTGCTGGAGCCACTTCAGCCTTTCAAGGTGCAGCGCCAGCAGGGCCTGGGTCGGTTCCGAGGCCTGAAGTATGGCCTCGTGTTCCATGCAGTATCGCTTGATGTTGATGCCCTGCCGCATACAGCCGCGCCTCCGTATATATTTATAGTTATATTATAGCGTCAAAGCGGGCAAATGTCCATGTTCAACCGGGATTCTTGTTAATTCAACCTGCGGTTGCTTGCAATTCATAGTTGAATATGCTATGATACAGCCATCAAATCGCATTGGAGGCTGAAAAATATGATCGATAATCGCGCAGTTGGCAGGACCATCGCGGCCCTGAGGCAGAGCAGGAACATGACCCAGCAGCAGTTGGCGGCGGCGCTGAACGTCTCGCATCAGGCCGTTTCCAAGTGGGAAAACGGCGCGGCGCTGCCGGACGTGCAGACGCTGATGGAACTGACGCGGCTGTTCGGCGTCACTATGGAACAGCTTTTGAACGGCGAGGTGCCGGAGGATCGCTTCAACAAGGACGAGTCCGGTGAAGACCCCTTTCAGAACATCGGGAACTTCTTCAACAACATCGTCAACGGCATCTTCCAGACTCCCAAACCGGAGGGTGAAGAGGATAAGACCATCGACGATGAAAACGATAATATTGATGTGGAAAAGCTGCTGCAAATGGCGCCCTACATGTCCCGCGAGGCGCTGGACGAGCTGCTTTTGAAGCATCGCAAACAGCTCAGCAGCGACGACATCGCGAAGTTCGCGCCATTTATTTCCAAGGAATGTCTGGAAAAGCTGATACAGAACCCGAATTCTCAGATCACCTGGGACAATCTTCAGAAGATTGCGCCGTTCCTCAAGCGGGAAGTGGTGGACCGGCTGGCAAAGCTGGCCGCGGAGGGCGGCAGGGTCATCCAGGACCCCAACACCTGCGAGAACATCAACAAAGCGTTTGAGGACCTCGGCAGGGGCATGGAAAAGGTGGTCCGCAAGGTCGGGGAAGTCGGCGAGGGCATGGTCAACGAGGTGGTCAACGCCTACAACAGCTTCGTTGACAGCACCAGCGGACGGGAGGAGCGGACCAACGCCCTGCGCAACGCCGCATGCCGCCGGGCCATGGAGGACGGCAACTGGGACTGGCTGGCCGCCCACATGGACGACATCACCGACGAGGCGCTGCTCAAGGACATCGCACAGAAGGCCAACGGGCTGGGGATGCACGACTGGGTGCTGGACCACATGAACGGCTACGCCGACACCCGCACCATCGACGCCGCCATCGAGTCGGGGAACTGGAGCTGGCTGGGCGACCATGTCTGGCAGTTCGAGGACGAGATTCAGGAGAAGATCGCCCTGGCAGCCGCAAGGGCCGAGAACTGGCAGTGGGTTTCCACCTATGCCGAGCAGATCTCACTGGATAATTGCGCGGATCAGATCGCCGTTGCCGCCTACCGCGCCGGGTCAAAGGTACTGGTGCTGCAGCTGGTGGAGCACTGCATGAGTCCGGAGCAGCGGGAGACCCTCGCGGATGAGGTCGTTTCCAAGGATGACTATGACTTTCTCGACGACATCGCGGAGGAGCTGTTCCCCGAATACTTCGGACGCCTCTGCCTCGCCCGCGCCCAGGACAAGCGCTGGGACACCGTCGCCCGCTTCGCCGACCGTGCCGACCATGACGCCGTGGAAAAGCTGATGGAGCTGGCCATCGCTGAGGGCAATTTTGACGCCATCGACCTGCTGAATCCGCTGCTGTAAGTCGTCAGGCACGGGTCGTAACCCATCATCTAAAAACAGAAGGACGCCGATTGCGACGTCCTTCTGTCTGTTTATGCCTTGACCAGCTCCGTCACCACATCGTCCAGCACAACAACGACGTAGGGCTCGCCCTTGCCGGTGCGGGGCTCGATGGGGATGTTGTCGGAATAGTATGGGGTGACAGTGCCGTTTTTCTGGATGATCCGGAAGGTGTAGGGTTCCTTGACGGTCAGGGCTCCGGCGACCATGCTGCCGTTCTGGCCGTTCTTCGTAAAGGCGAAGGCCTTGACGCCCTTGCCGCCACGGGCCTGGCGGTCGAAGTCGATGAGCAGGCAGCGCTTCATATAGCCCATTTCGGAGATCATGATGATCTCTCCCTCGCTGTTGTGGAGGAACAGGAAAGCGGCGCTGTCGTCCGCAGCGAGGGTCATGGCCTTGACGCCCGCCGCCGTGCGGCCAATGAGGGATACTTCCTCGATGGCAAAGTGGATCGCCATGCCCTTGCGGCTGAGCATCAGCACGCTCTCGTAGCCCTCGGGGCGCTGGACGGTCAGCAGCTTATCGCCATTTTTCAGATTGATGGCGGCGAAGCGTGACTTGCGGACGTTGTAATCCGCCAGCGTGCTGCGCTTGATGAGGCCCTTTTCCGTGGCCAGCAGTATTTCGCCGGACCAGTCCCCGGCATCCAGCAGCGCTACCAGCTTTTCGTCGCTCTCCAGACCGGCCAGCAGGCCGCCCAGGGCGAGGCCGCGCTCCTTCGGCTTTGTGGATTCGGCGACCTGAGCGACATTTAATAAGTAGCAGTTGCCCATGTCCGTGAAGAACATCAGCTTGCGGTCGGTCATGGTGCGCAGGATGGTCTTGGGCGGGTCAGTGAAATCGCCGGAGGACAGCGCCTTGTCGAAAGCCTTCGGGGCCATGCGGCGGATGAAGCCGGCCTGGGTGGCGAACACCACGGCCTCGTCGGCGGCGGGCTTTTCCTCCTCGATGACGATCTCCTCGAAGGAATCCACCAGCTCCGTGCGGCGGGGGTCGGCGAATTTCTGCCGCACCTCCTGGAGCTCCTTCTTGATGACGGCCATCAGCTTTTTCTCACTGGCGAGTATGCCATTCAGACGGTTGATTAATTTAGTCAGTTCTTCATACTCTTTCCGAAGGGCCAGCACCTCTAAGTTGGTCAGCCGCTGCAAACGCATGTCCAGTATGGCCTGGGCCTGGATCTGTGTGAGGCCGAAGCGCTCCATCAGCTTTTCCCTTGCCTCCTTGGGGGTCTTGCTGCCGCGGATTAGTTTAATAACCTCGTCCAGGTTGTCCACGGCGATGATGAGGCCTTCCAGGATGTGGGCGCGGGCCTCGGCCTGGGCCAGCTCGTATTTGGTGCGGCGGGTGACGACGTTCTTCTGGTGGTCGATGTAATAGCCGATGATCTGCTTTATGCCCATCTGCTTGGGCTTGCCCTCGGCGATGGCCACCATGTTGACGCCGAAGGTCACCTGCAAATCGGAATATTTATACAGGGCGTTCAGTACCTTTTCCGGGTCGCAGTCCCGCTTGACCTCCACCACGGCACGCATACCCATGCGGTCGGACTCGTCGCGGATATCGTAGATGTTGGTTAAAACGCCCTTCTTTTCCTCGGAGACCCGCAGTATCTTTTCCAGCATGGCTGCCTTGTTGACCTGATAGGGGATCTCGTCGATGACGATGAGCTTGCGGCCTGCCGTGCCATCTTCAATGTGGACCTTGGCGCGAACCTTGAGCTTGCCGCGGCCCGTCTCGTAAGCCTGGACCAGTTCCTCGTCCTTCGCCAGCAGGCCGCCGGTGGGAAAGTCGGGGCCGGGCATGATGTCCATGAGCTGGGCGGTGGTGATCTTCGGGTTGTCGATCTGGGCGATGACGGCGTCGGTGGCCTCCCCCAGGTTGTGAGGCGGAATGTTGGTGGCAAGACCCACGGCGATGCCGCTGCAGCCGTTCACCAGCAGGTTCGGGAAGCGGGCGGGCAGCAGGTCCGGCTCCTTGATGGTGTCGTCGAAGTTGAGGTGGAAGCCCACGGTATCCTTCTCGATGTCCTGGAGCATAGTCTCGGCCTGCTGGGTCATGCGGGCCTCGGTGTAACGCATGGCGGCAGGGCTGTCACCGTCGATGGAGCCAAAGTTGCCGTGGCCGTCCACCAATTGGGTGCGCATCACGAAGGGCTGGGCCATGCGGGCCAGCGCGTCATAGACCGAGGTGTCCCCGTGGGGATGGAATTTGCCCAGACAGTCACCCACGATGCGGGCACACTTGCGGTGGGGCTTGTCGGAGGTGTTGCCCAGCTCGTGCATGGTGAACAGTATGCGCCGCTGGACCGGCTTCAGACCGTCCTCCACACGGGGCAGTGCACGCTCCAGTATGACGTACTCTGAGTACGGCATCATGGATTCGTGCATCACGTCCTCCATGTTTTTATCAATGATCTCCTCCGGGCGGCGCGGAGGCATGTCGTCCTTTTTTCTCTTTGCCATGGGATGCTCCTAAATTTGGTTTGTGGAGAGCGGGCGGCGAAACGCCGCCCCTACAGGGATAGTTCTTTATGAATTTACTTCTCCTGTTACGGGAACGAAGTTATCTTCCTTGTTGAAGTTGGCGTATTTGCTGATGTATTCCCTTCTCGGCTCCACCTTGTCGCCCATCAGGACGGTGACCTTGCGCTCCACGTCCATCAGGTCCTCGATGCCCACGCGCATCAGCTTGCGGCCATCGGGGTTCAGGGTGGTATCCCAGAGCTGTTCGGGGTTCATCTCGCCCAGTCCCTTGTAGCGCTGGAGGGTGTAGCCCTTCCCCATCTGCTTGATGGCGGCGGGGAGGGCGTTGTCGTCATAGCAATAGAGGGTCTTGTCCCCCTTGGCGACCTTGTAGAGTGGCGGCATGCCGATGTAGACGTGACCGTCGGTGATCAGCTCGCGCATGTGGCGGTAGAAGAAGGTCAGCAGGATCGCGCGGATGTGGGCGCCGTCCTGGTCGGCATCGGAGAGGATGATGACCTTGTTGTATTTGAGCTTGCTCAGGTTGAATTCCTCGCCGATGCCGGTGCCCAGGGCGGTGATGATGGAGCGGAACTCCTCGTTTTGAAGCACCTGCTCCAGCTTTTTCTTCTCCACGTTCAGCGGCTTGCCCCTCAGCGGCAGTATGGCCTGGAACCGGCGGTCGCGGCCCTGCTTGGCGCTGCCGCCTGCGGAATCGCCCTCCACGATAAACAGCTCGTTCTGCTCGGCATTGCGGCCCGTGCAGCTCGACAGCTTGCCCACCAGCGGCGCGGCCTCCAGTTGTCCGGCCATACGGGCGTTGTCGCGGGCTTTTCTCGCGGCTTCGCGGACCTTTGCCGCCTTCACGGCCTTCTGGACGATGGCCTGAGCGAAGTCCTGATTTTTAAGGTCGTCCAGATAGATGGAGAGCTGTTCGAGACAAACCGCCTCGTAGACCGGGCGAACCTCGGTATTTCCCAGGCGACCCTTGGTCTGTCCCTCGAACTGGGGATTCTTCACCCCGGCGTAAACCACGGCGGTCATGCCCTCACGGAAGTCGTCGCCGGCCAGGTTGTTGTCCTTTTCCTTGAGGATGCCGGCGCGGCGGGCATAGTCGTTGAATGCCTTGGTGACGGCGGTCTTGAAGCCGATCTCATGGGTGCCGCCCTCGGGAGTGGGCACGTTGTTGACGTAGGAATAGATGTTGTCCGTGTAGGCGTCGGTGTACTGGATCGCCACGCGCACCAGCGTGCTGTCCTTCGTCGCCTCAAAGACGATGGGTTCGGTGATGGCGGTCTTGTCCGCGTTGAGGAAACGCACGAAATCCGCCAGGCCACCCTCGTAGCACCAGGACTGCGTGCGCTCCTCGGGGTCCCTCACCCGCTCGTCGGTGAAGGTGAAGCGCACGCCCTTGTTCAGATAGGCCAGCTCCTGCACGCGGCGGCTAACGGTGTCGCGGTTGAAGCGCACGTCCTCAAAGACCCGCCGGTCGGGCAGGAAGCACACCTGGGTGCCGCGCTTGCGGGTGCTGCCCAGCTTTTGGAGGTGCTGGACCGTGTGGCCGCTGATGATCTTGCCGGTCTTGGGGTCGGTGATGGATTCAAAGCGGGCCTGATAATGGCTGTAATCTTTATAGACATCCACCGTCACCCACTCGGACAGGGCGTTCACTACCGACGCGCCGACGCCGTGCAGGCCACCGGAATAAGCATAGTTTTTGTCGTTGAACTTGCCGCCGGCGTGGAGCTGGGTATAGACTACTTCAACGGCGGAAACGCCCAGCTTGGGGTGAATGTCCACCGGGATGCCGCGACCGTTGTCGGTCACCTCGCAGGAGCCGTCCTTTTTGAGCGTGACGGTAATCTCCGTGGCGTAGCCGTTGGCCGCCTCGTCGATGGCGTTGTCCACGATCTCCCATATCATATGATGAAGCCCCCGCAGACCCGTGGAGCCGATGTACATGCCGGGACGCATTCGAACCGCGTCCAGCCCCTCCAGCACCTGTATGTCGCGGGCGGTATATTCATTCGCCATAGCTTCCTCCGATAATTTGCATAATCTATTTTATTATACAGCATTAAGGTTAATTCTGATGGGGAGGAATTATTGACATACCCTCGTAGTTCCATGTTATAATATGGACAACAAGCATTTATGACAGGAGGATTCATCATGGCGGACATCGCGAACATCTATCTGGCAGACAAAGGGCGCTACAGCGGCATGGCCTACAATCGCGTGGGCAGGAGCGGGCTCAAATTCCCGGCGGTATCGCTGGGTTTCTGGCACAACTTCGGCTCCAATGGCAATTACGACAACATGCGGGCGCTGTGCCGCACGGCCTTTGACCACGGCATCACACAGTTCGACCTGGCGAACAACTACGGCCCCGTCTATGGCAGCGCGGAAACCAACGCGGGCCGGATTTTGCGGGAGGATTTCCGGCCCTACCGGGATGAGCTGGTCATCACCTCCAAGGCGGGCTACGACATGTGGGACGGCCCTTACGGCAACTGGGGCAGTCGGAAGTATCTGGTGGCGAGCTGCGACCAGAGTTTGAAGCGGCTGGGGCTTGAATATGTTGACATCTTCTATCACCACCGCATGGACCCGGAAACGCCGCTGGAGGAGACCATGGGCGCGCTGGATTATATCGTCCGGTCCGGGCGGGCGCTCTACGCGGGCATCTCCAATTACAACCGGGAGGCTACGGCAAAGGCTATCGAGATCGCGCGGGAATTAAAGCTGCCGCTGATCGTCAACCAGCGCCGCTATTCCATATTTGACAGAACCATTGAAGATGATGGAGTCAAAGCTTACTGCCGGGAACAGGGCATGGGCATCATCGCATTCAGTCCGCTGGCGCAGGGATTGCTGACAGATCGGTATTTGAACGGCATCCCCGCCGACAGCCGCATCGCCCGTGACGGCAGGTTCCTAAAGGAGAGCAGTCTGACGCCTGAACGTCTGGAACAGATAAGGGCTTTAAATGAGCTGGCCCATGCGCGGGGACAGACCCTCGCAGAGATGGCGCTGGCCTGGGTATTGAAGGACGGCGATGTCTGCTCGGTGCTGATCGGGGCCTCGAAGCCGGAGCAGATTCTGGACAACATCAGGGCCATTGAAAACTGCACCTTCACCGCGGAGGAGCTTCAGAAAATCGACCTTATATGCGGGAGATAGGTCATTCAGCCACCCGTCAAAAGCCCGATAAATTCAACATAACGTGGTTGTTCACCATTGCGTATTATGGTATAATTTCAGCAATATCTTTGTTTACGCTGTTCAATGACATGGGTGAGGAATGATGATGAACAAGGCCTTTCTGACGGTGGACCTGGAGGAATGGTATCACCTCGATTACCTGGACACGGACACCTGTCGGGATACCGGCGTCCGCGTGCTGCCGCAGATCTTCGATTTTCTGGATATGCTGGACGACGAGGGCGTGAAGGCGACCTTTTTCTGCGTGGGCGAAATCGCCGAGGAGAACGCGGACATTCTCCGGGAGATCGTCCGCCGTGGCCATGCCATCGGGTGTCACGGCTGGGATCACACGCTGCTGACGGACAAATCCGTGGAGCAGTTTGTCGAGGAGACCCGGAAGGCCCGGGCGGCCATCGAGGAAGCGGCGGGGACGAAGGTCGTCGGCTACCGCGCCTCCTGCTTCACCATGGAGCGGGACAAGCTGGACGCCCTCGAGGCGCTGGGCTTCCGATATGATTCCAGTAAGATCCGCTTCGCTCAGCATCCGCTGTATCGCAATCTCGATCTGACGGGCTTTGACAATGTCGAGGACCTGGTCTATGTCCGGGAGGGATTTTCGGAATATGAGATCCCCACGCTGGATATCATGAAATATTCCATCCCTATATCCGGGGGCGGCTATCTGAGGCTGTTCCCCTTCTGGCTGCTGCGCCTGTTGCTGGGAAAGTACGCGAAAAGGCATGAGAATTTCACGATATACGTCCATCCCTTCGAGCTGACGCCCACGAAACTGCCCCTGCCGAAGGATTTGGGGGTTGGCACCAAATTCCGCTGTCTCGTCGGGCGGCGGGGCAATCTGAAGAAGCTGCGCCAGGTGATTCGCTGGCTCAAGCGGCGTGGCGCGCGGCTGATCACACTGGAACAGGATCGGAAGGAGCGTGGGCTGGCATGAGTCGTGTCATACTGCTCACCGGCACGTCGGGGATGCTGGGGAGCCGCGCGGCGGAGGCGCTCTGTTCGCGGGGCTTCAAGGTCATCGGCGTGGACCTCGGGATGCCGGCCTGTCATCACGTCAATTATACCCATGTGCGCTGCGACCTGACCCAGCCGGACGACGTGGCGGCGCTGTTCGACGTCTACCCCTCGGACCGGGTGGTCCATCTGGCCGCGCTGGCCCATGTCACCGGGGAGACCGATCTGAGCTGGAACCGCTATTTCCGTATCAACGTGCTCATCAGTCAGCACATCTTTGAAAACGCGGCCCGGCGGCATATCCCCGTGTTCTTTGCCAGCACCGTGGATGTTTACGGCATACAAAAGGAGCTCATCACCGAGGCTGTTGAGCCCGCACCCGTGGGCAGCTACGCGAGATCCAAATTGGAGGCCGAGAACCGTCTTATCCAGTTGATGGGCGACACGCCGCATATGATCGCCCGGTTCTGCCCCATTTACAGCGACGAGGACTGCCACGACATATTAAAGCGCTGCTATGTGAAATACCCCGCCATGGCCTTCCGGGTCGGGGGCGGGACGGAATACCGCTTTCTGGACATCGACCGCGCGGTGGAGACCATCTGCGCTTGGGCGAGTCGCGACGAAGCACCCACCGGCGTCGTGAACATCGGCGACGCCATGACCGTCAATTCCGCTGACGTCATCGCCGCCCGCGGCGCAGGGAGCACGATCTGCCTGCCGGAATTCACGCGGGGGCTGGGAACTGGCCTGGCACGGCTGTTCCCGAAGATGCTTCGACTGAACGTCAACAAGGTCTTGAAGCCCCAGCGGTTCGACCTCGCCGCGGGTGAGCGCTTCCTCGAGGGGGGCGACCCCTCCCCCATCCCGCCCCGTTCCGCCGACCTGCGAGGCGTGCGGGTGCTGCTGCTTGAGGGGTTCGCGCGGCAGAACATGGCGCTGATGCCGGCGCTGAAAGCGCTGGGCTGTCATCTGACCACCTACAACGCCAGCAAGCTGGACGTGGGCTATGCCTCCCGCTGGCCGGATGTAAAGCTCATAGAATACTGGAACCGGGAGGACGCCGACAGCTCCTTTGCCGCGCTGATGAAGGTGCTGGAAAAGGGGCATTACGATGTGGTCATACCGATGACGGACTTCTCCGCACGGTTGCTCTCCGACCACATTGATGAGATACGGCACTTCGCAGAGCCCGCGGTGAATCCGCCAGAGGTGTTCTACAAGGCGGCGGACAAACAGGCCACCATGCGGGCCTGCGCGGAGGCGGGCATTCCCTGCCCCCATACCATCTACGACATGGGGAGCGTTGAGCAGATACTCGAAGCGGGGATGCCCTTCCCCTTCATCATCAAGCCGAGGATGGGCTACGGCTCCATCGGCTTCCACGTCATCCAGAATGAACAGCAGCTTCGGGAGGTCTTCGATAATACAGTGCAGCGGTTCGGGCCGGTGGTGGTACAGGACTACATTCCCCAGACGGGCAAGCAGTACAAGTGCGAGGTGTTCCTGGACGCCGACGGACAGCCGAAGAGCGCCGTGGTGTTCGACAAGACCCGCTGGTATCCCGTGGACGGCGGCTCCACCTGCTGCAGCACCACGGTTCACCGCCCGGACATCGCCGGAAACTGCATACGACTGCTGCAATCCATGGGCTGGCGGGGCTACGGGGACGTGGACCTGATCGAGGACCCGCGGGACGGGCTGGCGAAGGTCATGGAGATCAACCCCCGGATCACCGCCTGCGTGAAAATATGCTTTCTGGCCGGGGTGGACTTCGCCCGGCAGATCTTAGAGCTGCGCACTGGCAGGCCCGTGACCGCTTATACGGATTACAGGGACGGCGCGTGCCTGCGCTATATGCACACGGATCTGCTGTGGTTCCTGCAATCCAAGGATCGGTTCAAAGCGCGGCCGAGCTGGTTCAGTTTCCGCAACACAGCGGATCAAATCTTTTCATTGAAGGACCCCTGGCCCTGGTTCACCTATACCATACAGGGCGTTAAGAAGCGCAGGGCGGAGATGGAGAAACGGAAGCGATAAGGAACAGAAGGGATCTTTCGGCTGTTTACGCCACGTGACAAATCCCTGTATTTCTATAAACACGGAACTTCATTCTTTCCCAAAGGAGAAGCGGCCATGGCCGATATAACCGCGATCATATTGACGCGCAACGAAGAGAAGAACATTGAACGCTGTCTGCAATCCATACGGGACCTTTGCCGGCGCATGGTGGTGGTGGACTGTGGGTCCACGGATAGGACCGTGGAACTGGCGAAGGCCAACGGCGGCGAGGTGTATTTCCACGAATTTGAATACTATGCGAAGCAGTTCAACTGGGGGCTGGACAACGGCAGCATTGACACCCAATGGGTCATCCGCATCGACGCCGATGAGCAGTTCCCCCCGGAGCTGTGCGCGGAGATCGAGCGGGAGTGCGCCGCCCACGCGGAGGACGACGTCAACGGCATGACGATGGAGGCCACCTACTTCTTCCTGGGCCGCGCTCTGACCCACGGAAGCAAGAAGCGCAAGCTGATGGTTTTCAAGCGCGGCATCGGCCGCATTGAGGACCGGAGGCGGGACGCCCATACCATACTCTCAGAGGGGCGGAGCATCTCCTTAAAGCACAACTTCCTCCACTACGACTTCAAGGACCTGGACAACTTCATCGGCCGCTACAACTGGTACGCCACCCGTGAGGCCATGGATTACATGGACTATAAACATGGCAAGCGGGACGCCGACACCGACGACCCCGAGATCCGGCGCAAGCGCGGGAAAAAGTACGGCGTATACTACAGATTTCCCAAGTTTCTCCGGGCCTTCCTCTGGTTCATCGTCAACTATATCTTTCGGGGCGGGTTCCTGGACGGCAAGGAGGGCTTTATCTACCATGTGCTATCCTCCTTCTGGTATCGCTTTGTGGTGGACGCGAAGATCTACGAATATGAGCACGGCAAGGCGTTTGAGGCGCTGAAAGCCTACCAACATTAATGAGGGTCTAAAACATGCACTTTGTCGATGCGAAGGGACTATTGACAGGCGGCGGCGGATATTATGGCATGAACATCTATCGCGGCTGCTCCCACGGCTGTATCTATTGCGACAGCCGGAGCCGGTGCTATCAGTTCACCCATCCCTTTGAGGACATAGAGGTGAAGCGGAACGCGCCGGAGCTGCTGGAGCTGGCGTTGAGGTCGAAGCGCCGCCGGTGCATGATCGGCACGGGGTCCATGTCCGATCCCTACATGCACTGTGAGGAGCGTCTGCGGCTGACCCGACGGTGTCTGGAAATCATACACAAATACGGCTTCGGCGCGGCGATACAGACGAAATCCGACCGGATACTACTGGACATCGATCTGCTGGACGCCATCAATCAGAAGGCAAAATGTGTGGTACAGGTGACGCTGACGACATTCGATGAAAAGCTCTGCAAAATCGTGGAGCCGAACGTCTGCGCCACAGGGCGGCGGATTGAGGTTTTGGAGGCCATGCGGGACAGGGGAATTCCCACCGTCGTGTGGCTTACGCCCATACTCCCGTTCATCAACGATACGGAGGAGAACATCTCCGCCATATTAAAAGAATGTGTCCGCGTCAGCGTGAAGGGCATCATATGCTTTGACATGGGGCTTACCCTGCGGGAGGGCGACCGGGAATACTATTACGCGGCCCTGGACCGGCATTTTCCCGGACTGAAGGCGCGGTACATCGAGCGGTACGGCAACGCCTACATGCTGCCGAGTCCAAACAGTGAACCGCTGATGGCGCTGTTTCACAAAAACTGCGCGGCGCACGGCATCATGGATGACCCGGAGGACTGCTTCCGGTACATGCGCGAGCTGCCGGAGCGGTATTCGCAAATGAGCATATTTGATCTATAACTGGGGGTAATCATCATGAATTTTATTGAGATCCTGAAGGCGATGCTCTTCGGCGTCGTGGAGGGCATCACCGAATGGCTGCCGGTGTCCAGCACGGGACACATGATACTGCTGAACGAGCTCATGCCCCTTCAGGTGTCGGAGGAGTTTTACGGACTGTTCGAGGTGGTCATACAGTTGGGCGCCATCATGGCGGTGCTGATGATCTACTGGAACAACATCTGGCCCTTCGGAAAGAAGAACAACAAGCATCCCATGGCGGAGGAGGGCATACTCTCCTGGGTCAAGTGGGACAAGATCGAGCTGTGGCTCAAGATCCTGGTGGCCTGCGTGCCCGCCGCCATCGTGGGCATACTGTTCGACGACATACTGGACGAGCTGTTTTACGGCCCGGTATGCGTGGCCGTCATGCTGATACTGGTGGGCGCGGCGTTCATCGTCATCGAGACGCTGAACGCGGGCAAGAAGCCGACCATCAAAAAGCTGAGCAAGCTGGACTATAAGACCGCCGCGTTCATCGGCCTGTTCCAGCTCATCGCGGCCATCTTCCCCGGCACCTCCCGTTCCGGTGCGACCATCGTGGGCGCTCTGCTGCTGGGCGTTTCCCGGAAGGTAGGCACGGAGTTCACCTTCTACCTCGCCATTCCCGTCATGGCCGGGGCCAGCCTCTTGAAGATCATCAAGTACGATATGCCCATCTCCGGGGATGAGTTCGTGCTGCTGGTGGTGGGGATGCTGGTGGCCTACGCCGTGTCCATGCTGGTCATCCGCCGGCTGGTGGACTACATCAAGACCCACGATTTCAAGCTCTTCGGCTGGTATCGCATCGCGCTGGGTATCGTGGTACTGGCTTACTTCATGCTGGCGGGCAAGCTGTGATGAACGTGGAGAGTGGTGAAGCCGCCACTCTCCATTTTATTGACAAAAGCGGGGAGGTCATCCCATGACGAAATGGACGGACGAGCAGCTCAGGGCCATCGAGGCGCGGGGCGGGAACGTACTGCTCTCGGCGGCGGCAGGGTCGGGCAAGACCACGGTGCTGGTGGAGCGTGTGTTGCGGCTGATCACGGAGGCTGGGGCGGAGGTGGACCGTATGCTGGTGGTCACCTTCACCCGGGCGGCGGCGTCAGACATGCGCTCGAAACTCTCGCGGGCGCTGGCCGAGCGGGCCGCCCAGGGCGACGTCCGCTGCCGGGAACAGCTCATGCGGCTGGACCGGGCCAGCATCACCACGCTCCACGCCTTCTGCGCCGACTTTCTGCGCACCAATTTCGAGGCCGCGAGGATCGATCCCGCCTTTCGCATACTGGACGACGCCGTCGTGGCACGCCTGCGGGGCGAGGCCATGGACGAGGCGCTGGAGCAGGCTTACGCGGGGGATGCAGCGCAGACCGAAGTCGGGAATACTCAGTACAATCCCGACCAAAGTCTGTTGATGCTTGACTATGGCCGCGGCCCCTCCGGCGTTCGCGCGGCGGCAGAGCTGCTGTTCAAGTGCATGGAGGAACGTCCCGACCCCGTGTCGTGGCTGGAGAGGGCGTCAGCGTGCGATGAGGACCTGCTGCAAATGTGGCAGGATGAATTGAAGGACGCGGCCCGGCGGAACATCGGCAGCGCCATCGTGCAGCTCAGGCAGGCGATCCAGGTGGTCGGCTGTCCGCTTCACTATGAAAACGCCATCGCCGGGGACATCGAAGCGCTGACAGAGATGCGGGCGCTGGATGAATACGACGCCCTATATCGTGCCCTGTCCGCCTTCAAACTCACCACGCCCCGGGGACGGCTGACAGACACGGACCCCGTGGCCGTGGACACCGTGAAAGCGCTTCGGGATGCCGCCAAGAAGACCTATCAAGGAGCGCGCATATTGCAATTGCCCCTGCTGACGGCACAGGAGGACGCCCACGCGCTGTCCTTCCAGATCAAGACCCTGGCCAGCATCGCCATGAAAGCCGGGGAGCTTTACGAGGCGAAGAAAGCCGAGCAGGCGGGGCTGACCTACGCGGATTTGGAGCACAGGACCCTCTCCGCCGTGCGCGACCCGGACGTGGCGAAGCTGGCGCGGGAAAAGTATGATTACATCTTTGTGGATGAGTATCAGGACACCTCCGACATACAGGAGGCGCTGATCCAGTCCATCTGCCGCCCGGACAACCTGTTCATGGTGGGCGACGTGAAGCAGTCCATCTACCGGTTCCGCCTGGCGGAACCCCGGCTGTTTCTGGAAAAATACAACGCCTACGGAAGCGGTAAGGGTGGCATGCTGCTGCCGCTGACCCGGAATTTCCGGTCCCGAAAGGGTATACTGGACTTCGTCAACATGGTCTTTGAACGTGCCATGACCGGCGGCGATTCGGAGATCATCTATGACCGGTTGGCACGGCTGAACCCTGGCCGGGAGGACGCGGGCCGGGGAAACGTGCCGGACGTACACATCCGCATCATCCATTCGGATTCGGGAGATGAGAGCGACGAGGCCATCGAGGAACTCAAAGGCGCGGAGGCCGAGGGGATGCTCATCGCCCGGACTATCCGACACATGATGGCAAGGGACGAAAATCTGTGTTATCGGGATTTCGCCATACTGACCCGCTCCAAGGCCGCGCCCTTCTCCGCCATGATGCCGATTCTTTTGGCCGAGGGGATTCCCGCCTATGCCGACGGCGCGACGGGCTTTTACGAGTCGCTGGAGATCGCCTGGACGCTTTCGATGCTGCGGCTCATCGCCAACCGGCGGCTGGACGTGGCGCTGATCGGTGTGCTTCGGAGCGCGGTGGTGGGGCTGAACGCCGACGCGCTGGCGCGCATCCGGGTGGCATATCCGGAGGTCCCCTATTGCGACGCGGCGCTGGCCTACGCCCATGAGCAGGGCGACGGGATTTCAGAAAAACTGAAGCACTTCTTCGGGCTCTATGAAAGCTGGCGTGTCAAGTGCGGGGCCATTCCCATGGGCGAGTTTTTGCGGCTGGTGCTGGATGAGAGCGGCTTTTACACCTATGTGGGAGCGCTGCCGGGCGGCGGTCAGCGGCAGGCCAATCTGGACCTGCTGGTGGCCTCGGCGGGGAGCTTTGACCGGGAGCAGTCCGGTTCGCTGACCCGCTTTCTGCAATACACCGAGCACCTGCGGGCCAAGGGCGACGGCGACGCGGCCCACCTGCTGGGCGAAAATGACGACGTGGTGCGGATGATGACCATCCACAAGTCCAAGGGTCTGGAATTCAAGGTGGTCTTTGGGGCGCAGCTTGCGAAGAAATACCGGGTAGAAAAGACCTCCGCGCCGCTGGTGGCCCACCGGGACCTGGGCGTGGGGATGCAGTACATCGACCCGGAACTGCGTTCGCGGCGGCTGACGCTGCCTCAGGCGGCCATCATCGAGCGTCAGAAGCGGGAGGACGCCGCCGAGGAGTTGCGCATACTCTATGTGCTGCTGACCCGGGCGAAGGAAAAGCTGGTGCTGGTGGGCACGGTGAAGGAACAGGACAAGGCGGAGAAGCGCTGGCTGGCGCTGTCCGACATGCCCTTCGCGGCGACGAACCATCTGGACGTGGTGATGGCGGCCCGCATGGCGGCGGAGACGGACGGTACGGATACCTGTTCCACGCTGAAATGGGTCTCTCCCGCCGCGCTGCGGCAAGTGGTCGCCTCAGAGACCGTCACCGGCGCGGCGGCACTGGAGCGCATCATGGAGAATACCGCCGACTATGTGCGGGAACCCCTCAGGGCGGAGATGGCCTGGCAGTATCCCGCGCCGGCGGGGGCGAAGAATCCCCTGAAGCTGACGGCCTCGGGGCTGATTCGGGAGCTGGAGGGGCCGGAGGAGCTGCCCGCGCTGTCGGAGCGCCCTCAGTTCCTGGCGGACGACGCAAAGCACATGACCGGCGCGGAACGGGGCACGGCATACCATCGCGCCATGCAGCTCATGGACCTGCGGGCGCTGGACGGCCTGTCCGGTGCGACGCTGGAGACGGCGGTGGAGGCCCAGCTCGACAGCTTTGCCTTAAAGCGGCTGATGAGCGCTGCCCAGAGGGAGGTCATCCTCAGCAAAAAGATGTCCCGCTTTCTGGAGGGCCCCATGGGGCTGCGCCTTCGGGCCTCCAAAGAGGTGCGTCGGGAATGGCCCTTCAACGTGCGCCTCCGGGTATCCGAAGCGCTGACCACTGCGGAGTCCGACCGCTTTGACGAGAGCGCCCCCCTGCTGGTACAGGGCACCATCGACTGCTGCTTCATGGAGGATGGGCAGTGGGTCCTGCTGGACTACAAGACCGATCAGGAGCAGGATCAGGATGTACTCAGGGCTCACTACAAAAGCCAGCTCAGCCTCTACGCCCTGGCGCTGGAGCGCATCACCGGCATAGCAGTGAAGGAACGAACGCTCTGTCTGATCGGGCAGGGAAAGACCATTGAGGTTTGATTTGCTTTGCAAATAGAAGTTTATCGGGGAATCAAACCAACCCTGTAGGGGTGCCGTTTCGGCGCCCGCCCTCTGTGTGACGGTACGTTCTATCGGGCGGGCGGCGCAACGCTGCCCCTACAGAAAAGCGGTAAACTCCTATTTTAAGATTTCGCGACAGCGCTTTATTTCTTAAAAATCATCGTGCTATAATAGCTTCACCGTGTGGCGAAGAGCGTAAATCCAGGAAGATGGATTTACGCTCTTTTCTTATGTCGCGGTACAGCGGACGGATCATGCCGCAAGCTGTAGAAAACAGTTTGGAGGAATGATACCCATGGAAACCAGAGAAAACAGCTTCCTTGAAACGGAGCCTGTCGGCAGACTGATGCGCAAATACGCCATACCCTGCATCATTTCGCTGCTGGTAGCGGCACTCTACAACATCGTGGACCAGATATTCATCGCCAACGCGACCTATCTGGGCAGCTACGGCAATGCGGCCAACACCGTGGTCTTCCCGCTGACGGTGGTGGCGCTGGCCTTCGCGGTGATGATCGGCGACGGCGCCTGTGCCTTCGTCTCCATCAGCCTGGGCGCGAACCGTCCGGAGGACGCCAACCGGGCCATCGGCAGCGCGGTACTGCTGTGCGTGATTGTGAGCGCCTTGCTGACGGCGTCCTATCTCGCCTTCATGACCCCGCTGCTGACGCTCTTTGGCGGCACGGTGAACGCGGAGACCTTCGCCCACGCCCGGGAATACTTCTTCTGGATCACCCTGGGCGTGCCCTTCTACATGTTCGGGCAGGCCATGAACCCCATCATCCGCTCCGACGGCAGTCCCCGCTTCGCCATGGTCACCACAGTGCTGGGCGCGGTAGTGAACATCATATTTGACCCCATTTTCATCTATGGCTTTCGCTGGGGCATGATGGGCGCGGCGGTGGCGACGGTGCTGGGACAGATCCTGACCGCCGCGCTGGCCGTCTGGTATCTGTGCCACATGAAGGCGGTAAAGCTGGGCAAGCAGAGCTTCCGCCCCTGGCCCCGGCTGATGAAGCGGTATCTGCCGCTGGGCGTCTGCTCCTTCCTGGCACAGATCTCGCTGGTTGCCGCCATGGCCGCCATCAACAATATGCTCCAGGTCTACGGCGGGCGGGATGAGATCTTCGGTCAGCCTCAGTTCGCCCAGATTCCCATGGCGGTGGTGGGCATTGTGATGAAGTTCTTCCAGATCGTCATCTCCATCTCCATCGGCATCGCGGCGGGCTGCATCCCCGTAGTGGGCTACAACATCGGCGCGCAGCGGCCAGACCGCGTGAAGGATCTGTTTACCCGGCTGCTGATTTCCGAGGTCGTCGTGGGCTTCGTCGCACTGCTGATCGTGGAGCTGATGCCCCGCCAACTCATCGCCATATTCGGCGCGGCCAATGAGAGCGCTTATTACACCGACTTCGCCGTGAAGGCCTTCCGCGTCTACCTCTGCATGATGGCGCTGGCTACGGTCAACAAGGGCACGTTCATATTCCTTCAGGCCATGGGCAAGGCGCTGGAATCCACCGCACTGTCGATGATCCGCGAGGTGGTATTCGGCGTGGGCTTTGCGCTGCTGCTGCCCCGGTTCTTTGGGCTGGATGGCGTGCTTTACTCCATGCCCGTGTCCGACGTGCTGACCTTCATCATATCCGCCCTGCTGATCCTGCGTACCTACGCCGCCCTCAATCAGGAAATGCCTGTAGTCAAAGGCGCATTCGGGACGATATAAAACCACCTTCCACAGCCCGCGACCGACGTTTGTCGCGGGCTTTTTGTTCCAACTTTTTATGTTAAATTTATTTACAATTAATTAAAATATGGCAGAACTGTTTCATTTATTCACAAATCCAAAGGCCCTCGTCAGTCTCTTCAGCCGTCATAAAATTTGTGAATACATTAAAAATATTAAGTGCTTTGTAACATTCACAATATTGACTTTCAGACGCTATTCTTAACAAATATTGCCTGTTTTTTTGTCCTGTAACGATGTAAAATAGGAATATCGGGCCAAATATCGTCATACCATCAGGGTATAAACCCTATTTTAAAGAGAAACAACAAATGCAGGAAAATGCGAATTATGAACAGTGCGTAACAAATTATACTAAATTTTAACAAAATGAAACAACTATTTAATTGACACATTTGACACAAAGTATTATCATATAAATGTCAAAATTGTTCGGGCAACCGAGAAGGAGTGTGTCTATAATGAAGAGGGTTTCCAAATTCCTGGCGGCACTGCTGGTCGTTGCGATGTGCATGTCCACGTTCGCCATGGTGGCGCTGGCAGCGCAGAAGGTCTATACCACCGGCAGCTGCAATATCCGCACGGGCCCTGGCCTTGGCTACGCTTCCAAGGGCACGATTCCCAGCGGCAAGACCGCGACCTATCAGGGTTCCAGAAAAATGGACGGCCGCGGCGTTTACTGGCTGAAGGTCAAGTATAACGGCAAGACCGGCTGGGTCTCCACCCGTTACGCTCATCTGAAGGGTTCCAGCTACTACTATTACGAAGAGGACGATTACGATTACTACGACTATGACGACGGCGACTATGTCCGGACTACCGCAAGGGTGAACATCCGCAAAAAGGCTTCCTCCAGCTCCACCAAGCTGGGCACTGTCGCCAAGGGCAAGAAGCTGACCTATCGCGGCATGATCTCCACCGACTACAAGGGCAACGCCTGGTACGCGGTGCGCTACAACGGCATGAACGCATGGGTTTCCGCGCTGTATTCCTACATCATGTAATATTGGCATCCTTTGCTCCGGCGGTGACTCAACCTGTCCCGCCGGGGTTATTTATTGGATTACAACAGTGGGATTGTTTGGTCCTGTCGAAAACAAGGATTATTCAGGGAGTTACGCGCTCTCCCGTAGGGGCGGCGTTGCGCCGCCCGTTATTACGAAAGCATAGCACAGAGCGGGCGCCGAAACGGCGCCCCTACAGGCAAGGCAGGGAGGTTATAAGATTGGAGACGACCTGCAAATACAGCTACCTTCCTTGCCAGTTCTGCGTGGGGAAAAACCACTGCGAGCAATGCGGGGAGGACATAAGACAGTCGCTCCTGGGCCTCGAGGGCGTGGAGGCGGTGACCATGGATGTGCCCAACCGCAGTCTGACCCTCCAATACTATGACACAGATTTTGACGACATCGCCGACCAGGCGGATGCGCTGGGCGTGTTTCTGTAAAACAAGGACGCTGTCCTCACTGAGGATAGCGTCCTTGTCTGTCTTCATATGTCCCTGACAGCCCGCTCATACACGTCCGCGGTGCTGCCCGTGCCGTCGTATTTTGCCATGCCGCAGGCGAGCGTCCCTTCCCGGCTGACGCGGCTGCGGTCCTCCAAAGCCTCGAGGAGCTCATCGACGCGGCCATAGTCTCGGCCCCGGACGATGACGGCAAATTGGTCCTCCGTCACCCGGAACACGGGGCTGTGCTTAAAGATCCTACATATGGCGGTGCAGGCCTCGCGGATGCGGCGATTCCCGGCTTCATCGTCCGGTTTGACGCCGTTGACGAGGCAGCAGACCACGGCGAACTGCGGCTTCTGACCCTCCTCGATCTGTTTGTCCAGTGTGCGGGCCAGGTTGTCGAAAGCCCGCCGGTTGCGCATGCCGGTCAGCGCGTCCAGATTCGCCTTGCTGCGGGCAGCGGACAGCTTGCGCTCGTAGTCCAGCTCACGATTCACCTGAACGTCGATGTTGTTGACGCCGACGATGAGCTGGGGGCCGTCCCGCTCTTCCACCATGGCGGCCTTCAGTTCCACATAGGTGGGCTTGCCCTCCAGCAGCATCTTATACTGGAACGCGAACAGGCCGTTCTTTTCGATGGCCTCCATCACCCGTTCCTTGGTCAGCATCGCCTGGAACTTCTCCCTGTCCTCATCGAAAACAAGCCTGGCGCTCTCGACCCGGGACACGTCGAAGAAATCGTCGCCTTCCTTGGCGAGGCCCAGCCCGGCGTAATCGCTGGTGGCGCTGTATTCTATGTAATGGTCGGTGACGGGGTCGACGGTATAGATGCAGATATTCCCCCGCATCAGCGCATTGATCCGGGAATAGGTGATCTGTTCCGCCTGTATGCGGGCCATCTCCTCCTTCTGGCGCATCTGAGCGTCCACATTGCTGACGCCAATGATGATGTGGGCTTTATCCGTGCGCATCCGCACCGCCTTCATGTTCACATAGGTCGGCACGCCGTCCATCAGCAGGCGGTAGGTCAGCGTGAACTTGCCGTGCTCATCCAGGGTTTTCAGCATGTTCTCCTTCGTGAAGGACTTGATGAAGTAATCCTGATCCTCCCTGTCGATGAACAGTTGCGCATCCTTGGCACTGGCGTTGAAAAAGTCATCGCCCCGGCGCTCCACGGCCAGGTCCTCCCGGTTGGGGTCGGAGGTGTATTCGATGAACGCGTCGGTGGTGGTGTCCACGTAGTAGAGATTGACATAATCCGAGGACAGCGCCCGGGTGATGTTGGCGAAGCTGGTTCCTTCCTTGTCAACCTCCGCCACGGCCAGCACGGCCACGGCCACCGCTACGGCGCCAGTGACGGGATTAATGGCTACACGGCGCATGAAGGTGTGGATGGTGGTCTTTTCGTCCAGGGGATCGTCCACGATGGCCCGGTTGCCGTCCCGGCTGCAGCGCAGCACCGCGTTGAGGAACACGGCCCCGTGGCCGGTGCTGGCACTGACCTCCCGCCCTTGCAGCGAGACGCCGAACACCCGCTCCATGAACTCACGGTAGGAGCGATTGCAGCGGGCATAGGTCGCCGTCCCGCCGTTGACCTCCATGATGGCCATGGGCAGCGTGTCGAAGAAGCGGCGCAGGGAATCGTCCTGGTCCCCATCCCCGGCCAGCACGGCCATGTCGTAGAGGTTGATGCGACCCAGCGTGGCGTAATACTCCGATTCCTCGGGGTTCTCGAAGCCCAAATCGCCGCCGCTCTGGAATTTTATGAGCATGTCCTCAAAGGACATGGGCTTGCCGTAATAATAGCCCTGTATCCTTGTGCAGCCGATCTCCCGGAGGAACTCCACCTGCTCCTTTTCCTCCACGCCCTCGCAGACGGTCTCGACGCCCAGGCCGATGGCCATCTTGGTCAGCTCGGTCAGTATGACCTTGCACTCGTCGCCCTTGTCGAAGTCCTCCATGAAGCGCATGTCGAACTTGATGAGGTCGAAGTGGATGTGCTGCAATACGTCCAGCGTGGAGTAACCGCTGCCGAAGTCGTCCATCCAGACCGGGAAGCCCAGCGAACGGAAGCGCTCCACCTGGGCCTTCATGAAGTCGAAGTCGCTGCCGATGACGCTCTCGGTGATCTCGATGGTGATCATGTTGCGCTCGATGCCCGCGTCATCCACCCGGCGGCGGATCTCCTCCACGATGTCGCAGCTGTCGAAGTCCATTCGGGAGAGGTTCACCGACTGGGGCACCACGTACAGCCCGGCCTCAGCCTGACGCTTCATCTTCATCAAAACCTGCTCCACCACATAGAGGTCCAGCTTGTAGATGAGCTTGGATTCCTCCAGCGCCGGGATGAAATCGGCGGGCGACAGGAAGCCCACGATGGGGTCGATCCAGCGGGACAGCGCCTCCTCGTCGCAGATCATGCCGTCGGCGGATCGTATGATGGCCTGATAGTAGACCTTCACCCAGCCCTCGGCCAGGGCCTGATCCAAGTGGTCGATGATATAGCGGAAGGTCTCGCCCTTTTTCAGCATGTCGTTGTCATACCAGCGGACGCCGGAGACGTAGGCCCCTCGGCGCTGGTCGCAGGCGAACTTGGCGCGGTCCACGGCCACGGGGATGCTCACATCCTCCAGCCGGTCCGGATAGACGCCGACGCTGACGGGCAGCGTCCCCGCGCAGTCCTCGAACACCGCTTGCACGCTGTGGTCCACCTGATTCTCGTCGGTCAGCACCGCGAAGTGATCCTGGCTGATGTGGCCCAGGCTGTGACCGCTGTAGCGGCTGGCAAGGATGTCGCCAAAGCCGCGGATCATCCGGTCGCCCTCGGCAAAGCCGTATTGGCGGTTGTACTGCTTCATGCCGATGAGGTTGAAGTACAGCATCGCGGGCCGCCTGCCGGCCTCCAGCATGTCCCGCCGCTCGGCATCGGCCAGGCTGAAAAAGTAGCGCATGTTCGCCAGGCCGGTCAGCTTGTCCGTGTAGATTTGTCGGTTCAGATCCTCGAAGGACTGCTTCTGCTGGTCGCGCATGGCGGTGAAGGAGCGGGTCAGCTCGCCCACCTCGTCCTTCTTTTCATAGCGCAGCTCCACGTCGTAATCCCCGTCGGCCAGCCTGCGGGAGGCCTCGGTGAGCTGCTTTAAGGGGCGCGTGATGATACCCATGACCACCAGCAGCAGTATGGCGAAGAAGAGTATGATAGCTCCCGTCACGATGAATACTATGCGAATCAGCCGGGACCAGGAGGCATTGATCTCCGCCACCGGCGCAGTGATCAGCAGCTTCATGCCGTTGGACAGGGTGTAGTCGGACAGCATTCGCTCCTCCCCGTCCGCCATGTAGTGGATCAGCTCGTCGCCGGTTTCGTGCTTCAGACGTTCCGCCAGATCCACGATGCCCAGCTCGTCCAGCGCGCTGTACATGGGCAAGTTGGGATGATAGAGTATCCTGTTATCCCCGTCCAGCAGACACGCGTAGCCCGTCCGGTAGACGTGTATGGAATCGATCTGCTCCACCAGCGTGGCGAAGGGGATGTCCATGCCGATGACGCCGATGAGCGTGCCGGATTTGTATATGGGCACCAGATAGGAACAGGTCCACAGCTCGTCCAGAAAGTGAGCGGTATAGGGGCCGATCCAGGAGGGCCGCCCGCGCTGGATGGGCGTGTAATACCAGGTGGTATGGTCGATGTCTGCCGGGTCGAGCTGCCGCGCGTCCAAGGGCGTCTGCCGCTCAAAGCCCGTCTTGCCCACACGGGAGAAGAAGAAGCCGTGCTCGTTTTCACTGATCTCGGGGTTGATGCAGTAGTAATAGGACACCACGCCGTGGGTGTGGCTGGCGAGGCTGGTGAAGGTGCCCTGCACACGCTCACAGTATTCGGCCATGTAGGCATCCAGCGCGGCGATCTGCTCTGGGGTGCGGGGCTCGCCGTTTCCCCCGATGGCGCCGTTTTCGGCCAGCACCACGCTGTCCAGCCAGTCTATGGCGATGTTCGTGATCATCTCCATGGACTGCTCGATGCTCTCGGTGTACTTCTCAACGGCCTTGCCCGCATCCTGACCCACCAAATTCATCATGCGCTCCGAGCTGCGGTCGTGCTCCGCGTAAAGCGACAGGTAGGAGGCCCCGAATACGCAGAGTATGGTGGTGAGGATTGCGACGATGGTGATGGCCGTTATCTTAAAGCGGATCGAGTGCATATCATCCCTCCCCTCCTCTGATCTCGATTTTGCTGTACATGTTCTTGACAGAGCCGTTCCAGGTGGCCTTTAAGCCCTCTACCCGCTCCGAGTACACGTACATGTGGAGCCTGGAGAACAGTGGTATCCAGGCCGCATCCTCCTGGACGATGACGCGCTCCAGTTCCCGGTATTCCTCAAGACGCGCCGCCGGGTCGGTGATGAGGCGGGCATTTTGAACCCGTGCCATGATGGCCTCGTCGGGATAGCAGAGGCTTCGGAACGCGGTGTTCTCTTTGCTTCCGAAGAAGGTATAGATGAAGTTGTCCGGGTCATCGAAGTCGGCGGTCCAGGTGGCGCTGTAGCAGGGCAGCTCACCGGCCTTGCGCTGGCGCAGGAACTCGGTATCATCCATCGACTCGATGGTCGCCCTCACACCCACCTTCTCCCACATAGACGCCACCAGCCGCATCAGCGTCATCTCCCACTGGGTGGAGGCGGTATTGACGCAGACCTTCAGCTCAAAGCCGTCGGGATAGCCCGCTTCGGCCAGCAGCGCGCGTGCGGCCTCCGGGTCATAGGGTATCTCCGGGAGGTCCTGGTTGAATCCATAGAGGCCGTGGGGAAAGATGCCGTTTTCCACAGTCCCGAAACCGCTGTAGACCACGTTCAGCAGCATTTTCCGGTTCAGCGCAAGCTGGAGCGCCTTCCTGACGCGAACGTCGTTAAGCGGCTTCACGGTTTCGTTGAGGGCGATGTAGGTCGTGCCGATGCGGGGCACCTTGAACAGACGGTCCTGATAGATGTCGCCATGAACGTAAAACTCCGCGTAGTTGGCCATGTCGTCCAGATCGAGTATGTCCAGCTCACCCTTTTCAAAGAGCAGCTTCAACTCCTCCGGCTCTGTCAGAAACCGCAGATCGAGTCCCTCGCAGCGGGGCGGCCCCTCCCAGCAGTTGGGGTTTGCCGTCAGCAGCATCCCCTCGCCGGGCGTCCATTCCCGCAGGATAAAGGGACCCGTGCCCACCGTCCAAGCGGGATTTTTCCCGAAGCGCTCCCCCGCCGCCTCCGTGGTCTCCGCGTCCAATATGGACGCGCCGGGCATGGACAGGCAAGCCAGGAAAGCCTCGAAGGGCTGCTCCAATGTGATGGTGAAGTTCAAATCATCAATGAGGTGAAAGCCCTCCAGCCGGTCGGCTTCACCCTGCTCCAGCGCCTTCGCGCCGACGATCACCTCGGCAATATCCCGGTTGCAGGAATCGGGCCAGGTCAGCAGGCGGGTGAAGGTATAGAGCACATCCGAGGCAGTCAGCGGCGAACCATTGCTGAATATTACGTTCTCCCGCAGGTGAAATGTGTATTCCCGACCGTCATCGGAAACCTCCCAGAATTTCGCCAGGGAGGGTGTGACCGTGACCTCCCCTTCCGCGTTGGGCTCCATCTCCACCAGGCGGTTAAACACATTGGTCGCGATGGTATAGTAGATGGTGGTGCACTGAAAATCGACCGTGAACGGCTCATCCTCCACGGCCACCAGAAAACGCGAGGTGTCCAGACCTGCCTCCGCCTCGGCTTCGCGAATGGCCTGCTCCTCCAAATTGTGGGAACAGGCGTTCACCGAAAGCGCCAGCGCGATGACCAGACAGACAATGCCCACCCGCAAAACCATCCTGTTCATGTATGCTACGCCTCCCGTTTGATAAGGTTATTTGGTAAATCTATTAATAATTATCTGTTTACTCATTTATAATTATAAAGTAAGTGAAGCCAAATAGCAAGAGGTTTGACCCAATATTGCACGTGTACTTGCGTCAATGATTGGTAACACATCAGCAGGAGGCAGCTGTCAAGGTAGAGGGTGGAGATTTTCCGGCAAATGAGAGGATGGAAAATCCAGAAACACAGGCAGCCGGAAAATACTACCCGGCCTTGACAGCGTCGTCAAGTGATATAATGTTGTGGGGGCGGCATCGGCCGGTTCACATCACCGCCTGGTATTCTTCCAACACCTGATTTGGGGATCGAAGGCCCAGACAGTGCTTTATACTAAACTTCTTCTAAATGTGGACAAGCATGCGAGTGTATTTTTCGTCATGGCAAGGCGAAGGCCCACAGGCTTGCTGGCGGCAAGTCAAGGGACTTCAACGCCGCGGCGCTTTTTCTCAATCTTTGATTGAGAAAAAGCGGTCGGCGAAGCCGACTGAGAATCCCCTCACCTTCTGGCGGAAAAGACGCCGCAGGATTGTCTATATTTAGAGGAAGTTTAGTATTATGTAGTCGTTGGATTTCTTCTGGTAGACGGCCAGCTGTTTGCGGCCATCCTCCAGGCTGAACATTCTCAATCGGTTGTAAAAACGCTCCTGATCGATGCGGTGTTGACGTTCCACTTTGCCGTTGTGGCGAGGCGTGGCTACCCGGATGCGATGATAGCGTATCCCTTTTTCTTCCAGCTTTAGCTCAAACAGGGTCTTATCTGTTGGATCATTGTAGATCAATGCCTTGGTAAACTCTGTGCCATTATCCGTTTGAATCTCCTTGATCTGGAAGGGAACATGCCGGATCAGAGCAGTCAGAAACTGTTCCGAGCTGTAAGTGCTGTGTTCATCGTACATTTCCCGATAGGTCCAGCGCGTACATTCATCTACCGCCGTGTATTGATACTATTTCCGGCCATCCACCACGCACTCAGAGGGAACAAACTTCACATCCACCTGTACCTTCTGTCCCGGGTAATCTGCCCTTTGATAGGGCTTGTTATGGCGCTTTTTCCGTCGCTTGTTCTCTTTGCCTTCCCTGAGCTTATGCGCTACTCGCTTAAACCCACCATAGCTGCGCGTATAGCCATATTTTTCCCGCATATCCTGATAGGCCAGTATCACATCTTTCCAATGATGCTTCTTCATCATCCGTCGGTTCTGCTTGAGCTCGTTTTCTGTATGCGCCCGCGGTGTGTGGTGGGGGCGATGACTCCTCTCCATCAGGCTTTCCAAAGTCCCATCATAGCGCTTGACCCACTTGTACAGCGTCTTCCGACTGACCTTGTATCCTGGATGCCTACTGGGCTTGGTTGAACACCATTCGCCTGCCTTCCGGTAAGCTGAAGGACGCGGTGACCTATGCGCTGAACCAGAAGGAACACTTATCCACATTTCTGGATCATGGCGAAGTCGAAATCAGCAACAACCAAGTGGAGAACGCTATCCGCCCCTTCGTCGTGGGCCGCAAGGGTTGGCTGTTCTCTGATATCCTGGGGGGATGAAGAAGCCAGTGCCGTTATCTACTCCCTCATGGAGACCGCCAAGGCCAACGGCCTGCGGCTGGAGGATTATATCCTTCATCTGCTGTCCATCCTGCCGGAACACTTTGAGGCCGACCCGAATGCTGATATTGATGATCTCCTCCCGTGGCATAACGGCATAAGAGATAGCTTTGCTACGCTGTGAACATGGGCTTATTTAGCGGTCACTTTGAGACGCTTTTGTAATCCGATGAAGGAGCTGAAATCAGCGAATGATCAGCAATTGAATTTTCAGTTTTTTTATGATACAATATATACAGAATAATAAAGGAGCATCCAATGAAAAAAGTAACGATACAGGACATTGCGGACGAGTTGGGTATTTCACGCAACACCGTATCCAAGGCCATCAACAATGCGGATGGTCTGGCGGAAGCGACGCGCGAAAAAATACTGCAAAAGGCAGCGGAGATGGGCTATAAACAGTTTTCATATATCAAGGCACAGGTTGTCAATACCGTTGAAAAGGAAACGCCGCACAGGGGCGAGATCGCATTGCTTTGCGGGAACATCCTCGCGCCTGCCCATTTTGCTTCATTGATGTTGGATAAACTGAAGACAGAATTATCCCAAATGGGATACAGTTTGAGTACTCATCGCGTTGAACGGGGTGACTTTGAAAGCATGTCGCTGCCGGTCACTTTTGTCCCCGAACAGGCTACCGCCATCCTCTGCATCGAGATGTTCGATCGGGCTTACGACGAAATGATCTGCGCTCTCGGCCTGCCGGTGCTCTTCGTAGACGGCCCAAACAAGAGAAATGGTGCTGACCTGCCTGCCGACCAGCTTTACATGGACAACACTACCGCCATCACCCGGTTCGTCAACGACATGCTCTTACTGGGCAAGCACCGCATTGGCTTTATCGGAGATTATGAGCATTGCCAGTCCTTTTTTGAACGCTATGCCGCCTTTCGCTGCGCCATGCTCATGGCAGGCGTCCCCGTGGATGAGCGGTTCTGCATCAAGGCGTTGGAATCAGCGCAGGTCACAGAAGCCCTGACCGCGCTTCCGGAAATGCCGGAGGTGTTCATCTGTGCCAATGATTTTATCGCGGATGACGCCATTTACGCCCTGCGAAAGCTGGGCAAATCCGTGCCGGGCGACGTGCTGTTCTGCGGCTTTGACGACGCTCCAAACTCCCGCATCATGACGCCCGCCCTGACCACCGTACACATCCATACCCAGATCATGGCGCTCACCGCAATGAACCTGTTGATTTCCCGCATCGAACAGCCCAATATGAATTATCGCATCGTCCATACCGAGACGGAATTGATCTACCGGGATTCCACCCGAATGGATTAATACTATTCTCAACCTAAAATCTATACATCTGGCTGGAAACTTCGTTGCAGTTCCGTGCATCTTTTTCGCCCTGTCGTTGCTTCACTCCGGTCAACGTAGCACTGCTGCGCCTCCCTACGTTTAGCTTAGACAGGACGAAAAATCCACTCCGAATCTGTATATGTTTTAGATTGAGAATAGTATAAGCGCGACAGAATGAAAGCATTCCCCGGAATCTGATTCCGGGGAATTTTCATGTCATGAAACCTCATTCCGGTATCCTTATCGTGATATTGTCGAATGAAGCGCCGCAGCCCTCAGCAAACACGCCAAT
Source organism: uncultured Eubacteriales bacterium (assembly GCA_902785105.1). Lineage (GTDB taxonomy): Bacteria > Bacillota > Clostridia > Christensenellales > Aristaeellaceae > UBA2862. The sequence continues at coordinate 38,552 of CACZXF010000013.1, forward strand.
GTGCGCGCCGCCTGTGGAGTGGCCGACGCTGGAGCTGAGCGCCTTTTCGTCGTCGATGTACAGGACGACGATCTCGTTTTCACATACCAGCGTCACGCGATGGATCGGTTTTTTGGAGAAGTCGAACCGGGTGACCGCCATCGGGGGATAGTCGTCAAGCTCCGTCAGCTCATAGCCCTCATAGTGCAGCAGGTTCCTTCCGGCATCCAGGCACATCGCGGTCCAGGACTCATCCGTCGCGCTGCCGCCGAAGGCAAAACCGGCGCAGCCTTCCGCGTCCAGCGCCACGTCGCACTCCAGCATCATCGTCGGCGCGCGCACGCCCATGTCCGCCAGCGCGGTCTCATCGTCCATTGCCCGGAGCGCAACGTTGCTCCCGTTGATTTCTGCCACTCCTTCGATGTTTTTCGCCTGAAAGGGCTGCGCCTTTGTGAAGTAATCCTCAAAGGCGTCCGGCGCCTTCACGCCCAGCGAGCTGTCCACGTGCTGAACCTGCTGATGGTTGAGCACATTGCCCGCCCATTGGTAGATGCCGGAATCCGCAGACAGCCCCGACCGGCCCAGCCAGCCGCAGAGGCAGGTGTTTTCGTTCCACTGAGCGGTCTTTGCCGCATAGAAGACAAAGCCGTTCCCCTCCATCAGGCCCTGGTCATCCATAATGTTATCCTCCGGCGCGGCAAAAGGACCGTTCATGGATTCGCCGATGGCGTAATAGGTGACGCAATCCCAACTGTAGGTCAGATACCAGGTATCCCCCATGCAAAACAGATCCGGGCACTCCAGCATGTACTGCGCCTGAGGCGCGTAGATGGGACCTTCAAAGGTCCAGTCCTTCAGATCGGGGGAGGTGTATTTCACCACCACGCCGCCAAGCTGATCTTCCCGCGCCGCGACGAGCATCCAGTAGCACCCGTCCGACTCCATCCAGAACACCTCCGGGTCGCGGAAGTCGTCCCTGGAGTAGCCGTCCGGGCTGAAAAAGGTATCCTCCGGGTGCTTCTTCCAGTTTACACGGTCCGCGCTGGTGGCGTGCATCACGCATTCCCTGCCCATGCCGCCGTTGCCGGTATCGTTGTGGCCGGTGTAGAAGAGATGGTAAAGCCCTTCATTGTCCCGCATGACGGAGCCGGTGCCCAGCACCGGGTCGGGGTCGGACATCAGGCCATGTTCCAAAACCATACCGTCGGCCGGGCGGTTGCCCACCACGGCATAGTAGCTGCCGCCCTCCTTCCACATCTTGGGGTCGCGGAAGTCCTCCGTGCTGCCGCCCCTGGGCAGGTCCTTCGCGGTGAGCACGGGGTTGGCATCGAGCTTTTCATAATCCACCCCGTCGCCCACGGCCAGGCACTGGGTCTGGAAGGGCTTCATCGAGCCATCCGCCTGCCGCTCCTCGCGCACACCGGTGTACATCAGCAGTTGCCTGCCGTCGGGCAGCTCGATGGCGCTGCCGGAAAAGACGCCGTCCTTGTCGTAGGGCATGTCGGGAGCCAGCGCCACAGGCAGCCGCTCCCAGCGGATAAAGTCCCGGGTCTTGAGATGGCCCCAGTGCATCGGTCCCCAGACGGCCTTGTAGGGATAGTATTGGTGGAACAGGTGGTATTCGCCCTTGTAGACGGAGAAACCGTTGGGATCGTTGATCCAGCCGATGCCGCCGGTGACGTGAAACATCGGGCGTTCCTCATCGGGTACATAGGAGCTGTACTGCGCCTCAAACTCACGCGCCTTTTGCAACGTTTCGCTGATCATATGCCTTTCCTTCCTGTTGCGGTTTCAGTGGAGCGGGGAGCTTTCCTCCCCCAGAGAGGGGAGAGGGGGAGGAAAGCGTAAGGAACTGTGCATAAATTATTCATACATTCTGCTTGTCTGAATCCGCCATCGCTGCGTTGGCGGTGGCTTGCCTGAATCTTTGATTCAGCCAAGCCAGTCTGGCGTAAAGCGCCAGACCGCGAAACCTCTGGTTTCGCGCCTTCGTCGGTCAACGTGCCCCGGCACGCCTCCCTCCTCCGCCTTGCGCTGGCGAATTCATCCTGCGCATTCTGTACGAAATATTTATGCACATGTCCTAAAGTAAACTGGATCAGCCGGCAAAGTAGGCGTCCAGATACTTCTGGTAGATCGCCAGGTACTCGTCCAGACCGTAGGCCTTCAGATCGTTCTGGAACTGCTCCCAGTCGGCATCGGTGAAACCGTTCATCACCCAGTCGGACTTGGCGGTGTTGATGCGCTTGGTCAGGTCGGCGGACAGGTTGGAGCACTACTTGTTGTCATCGGCGTTCATGAACACGTTGGGATACACGTACTCGGTGTTCATGTCGGGGGTGTAGATGTCCTTGATCCAGTTCAGACGATAGGCGGCGTCGTCGGGCAGGGTGACGTACTTGCCATAGTAGCTGTCCAGGATGGCCAGGGGGCCATTGACGGACTCGGCCTCGCGGACCTCGACGGGGGAGGCGTCGCCCAGCCAGGTGTGCTTCAGCATGGGCTCGCCGGCATCGTTGGTGCTCATCTCGAAGATGTCGAACTCGTCATCCTCGCCGTAGGTGCCCCAGTTGTTCTGGAGGGACTGCATGGGATCATACATCATATCCAGCCAGGAGCAGACCAGCTCGGGGTTCTTGCACAGGGCGGTCACGACGCAGCGGCCGCGATCGAAGCCGGAGGTGTAGGAGCCGTTCTGGGGGGTGATGTTGCGCACGTCGGCGGTCAGCGCGGGCAGCGGCACCCAGCTCTTGCCGGCGATCAGGTCGTCCATGCTGACCTGGGCGATGTTGGCCACGTCCCAGGAGAAGCAGACGCCGTAGCGGCCGGACTTGCCCTTGGCAACATAGGTGGACCACTCCTGAGTGAAGGCTTCGGGATCGATCAGGCCTTTCTCATAGAGCTTGTGCACCCATTCGGTGCCCTTCTTGAAGCCCTCCTGGGTGGCGGAGCAGATGACCTGCTTGTCGCTGTTCACCGCGATGTGGCGGCCGATGTCAACGTCGCCGACGCCCTCGCCGAAGCCGTTGATCAGCAGATAGGGATGGAGGCCCAGCCAGTGCCCTGCCAAATGCCGCTGGCGATGTAGATCGTGCGGAAGGCCTGGGGCATGGTCATGAAATTGTAGTTCGTTCCCAGGAACATGTTCACCATGCCGGTCGGCGAGAGGATGATGCGGACGATACCGCAAAGGACGATGACCGAAATGAAGTTGGGCATATACAGCACCAGCTGAACCTTCTGCTTGATCTTGGAGCTGAGTATGCGGTTGAGCAGGAAGGCCAGCAGGATCGGCGCCGGAAATCCCCACAGAAGGCCGAACACACTCAGTTTCAAGGTGTTCATCAGGTAGGTCATGAAGTCCGGCGAGGACAGGAATCGGCGGAAATGCTCGAATCCCACCCATTCGCTGTGCCACAGACCCCGGAAGGGGTTGTAGTCCATGAAGGCGGTCGCCACGCCGCCCATCGGAATGTAGCGGAAGATGATCGTCAGCACGAACGCCGGCAACATGAAGATCAGGTAGAGCTGCCAGTGCTGCCGCAGGTACACCAGAGTGTTGTGCGTCCTCTGTTTGAGGGGCACCTTTGCCTTGGCAGACAAGGGCTTGTTCATTGTAATCCTCCTTTTTTCTGTTCCTCTCAAATGTGCATTTGCATTTGTAGTTTACAAATACACATTCACATCGGGGGCTACAATTCTATTTTAGCACCATATTTCGGCTGTGCCAATACAAAATTATTGTATATGCACACTTTTTTGTGATTGCAACCCATAATGCCCGCCGCACCCCTTGGTATTGGGCTGATTTGGCAAGATATTCGATAAATATTTCAAATGCACGATTTCAATTTGACATTTGCATCATTACATGTTACACTACATATGAATTGACAAGGAGGCTTCCTCTATGAAGAGAGTGACAATACAGGATATCGCGGATGAGCTGGGCATTTCCCGCAACACCGTATCCAAGGCCATCAACAACGCGGATGGCCTTGCGACAGCCACCCGCGAAAAAATCCTTGAAAAAGCGATCGAGATGGGCTACAAACAGTTTTCCTATATAAACGCGCAATTCGGTGTCATCCCCAGGCCGGACGCGCAGCACAAGGGGGAGAACGCCCTGCTCTGCGGCGGCGCCATCACGCCCGCCCACTTCGCCACACTGATGCTGGACAAGCTCAAGAAGGACCTTCCCCAGTGGGGAAATGCGCTGAACGCCTACCGCGTGGAGCGGGAGAACTTCCTGTGCCGCACGCTGCCGCTCACCTTTGATCCGGGCCGGGTCAGCGCCATCATCTGCGTGGAGATGTTCGATCGGGCCTATGATGAGATGATCTGTGGGCTCGGCCTGCCGGTGCTGTTTGTGGACGGGCCCAACAAGCGCGACGGCATCGATCTGCCCGCCGATCAGCTCTACATGGACAACACCACCGCCATCACCCGGTTTGTCAACGACATGCTGGTCAGGGGCAGGCAGAGGATCGGCTTCATCGGTGATTTCGAGCATTGCCAGTCCTTCTTTGAGCGGTATACCGCTTTCCGGTATGCCATGCTTTTGGCAAACGCTCCCGTAGACGAGCGGTTCTGCATCAAGTCCGGCGAGCGCGAAAAGCTGGAGGAGACGCTGTCGGCACTGGCGGATTATCCGGACGTATTCATCTGTGCCAACGACTTCGTGGCCGAGGAAGCAATCTATGCCCTGCGCAAGCTGGGCAAGTCGGTGCCGGAGGACGTGCTGTTCTGCGGCTTCGACGAGATCCCCCAATTCACGCATCATGACGCCCACGCTGACCACCGTGCACATACACACCCAGATCATGGCCGTCGCCGCAATGCAGCTGCTGCTCACCCGCATCGAGGAGCCAGGCCTGGATTATCGCATCGTTCACACCGAGACCGAGCTGATCTACCGGGATTTCCACCCGGCTTTAGTCCATCGCCATTTGCGACAAGGAGGCAATGCTATGCGATTCTTTTCCTATGACAGCACCTTCGGACAGCTCTTCATCAAGCTCAGCTATGGCTGCTGCCTGAACCTGTTGTGGCTGGTCTGCTGCCTGCCTATCTTTACCATCGGAGCTTCCACCACGGCGCTCTACTACACCTCCTTCAAGATCGCCAAGGACGAGGGCAGCTTCATCACCACCATGTTCTTCCGCTCCTTTAGGCAGAATTTTAAGCAGGCCATCGTCATCTGGCTGATCATGCTGGTCACCGGGCTGATTATCGGCGCGGACGCCATACTGCTCTACCGCCTGCGCGCCACCTCCACCGGCACCGCCGCCGTGGTTTGGACGCTGCTGCTGGCGTGTATCTTCGCCTGCATGATCGCCTATGCCATCGTGCTGACCTACATCTTCCCCCTGCTCTCCATCGCCAGCAACACTACGCCTAACATGTTCAAAAATGCCTTCCTCATCGGCACCCATTACCTGTTCGTCACCCTCCTGGTGTTCTTCATCCACTATGCCATGTTCTTCCTGGTGGTGAACGTATTCACGCCGCTCATCATCTTCGGCGAGGGACTGTGTGCCGTCATCAGTGCCCACATACTGCTGAAGATCCTGCGGCCCCTGATCTACGACCCCAATGCGGAAACCGAGAAATCCGACAGCGACGAAGGCGAGGCGGAAGTGTGAACCTGACCGACGCGGAGCGAAGGGAGAACCAGGAAGCCCTGGAGGCCATGAGCCTGCCCGAGAAGCTGGAGTATGTGTTTGAATACTATAAGTTTCCGCTGGTGCTGGCCCTCATCGCCGTAGTCGCTCTGGGCAGTGTCCTGTACTATCGGCTCACCCGCAGGGAGGCGCTGCTGTACGTCGCCTGCGCCAACATCGCCATGGGAGAGGAGCTGGAGGCCGCGCTGAACCAGGGCTTCATCTACGCCATGGACCGAAGCCCCATTGGTAGCGAGGTTCGCCTGTATCACAACCTGTATCTGAGCCAGGATGCCACCGTACAGAACCACGAATATGCCTACGCCTCTCAGCTCAAGGTGATGGCCGCCATGTCCAGCGGACAGCTGGACGTTCTGCTGATGAACCGCGAAGCCTACCCTGAAACGGAGCCGGCGCTCAATGATAGGAAGTACGGGTTCAACCTCAAAAGCCAGCTGTTGAAGCTGCTGGTCATATTCCCCGTGGTGTCCGCGCTCGTGGCATGGGTGTGTACGCTGTTCTGAACCATCAGAACCTGTGGGTCAGTGCGGGGACGCGACGCGGCTGTACCGCCTGCGCACCTCCTCCCAGCCCGGCATCTGCGCCCTCAATGCATGCCAGTGGGGCATGGGCGCGCTGGGCGTCCGGTCAACGATCCCCATGAAGGCCGCGTCCAGCATCTCCATTTCCTCATAGGCGTTACGGCAGTGCTCGCAGGCCACCAGGTCGCCGATGGTTTTATTCTTCGCCATGACGAAATAAAGGAACTGCATCAGCGTGCCGCGCAGGCCGGTGGCATAGTAGCGGTCGTCGCCCGCAGGCAGTATGGGGATGCCCTGCGTCTTCAGCATGGCGTAGGCCTCGCGGGAGGCCAGCCGAATCAGCCTGCGCTGGGCACCGGTGGAGGCACGCATGTCCCCGCCGCAGGTGTAGGCCAGATAACCGATGGGCAGGATCGCCGCCAGGTGGCAGATGAGATAGGCCTCCATGTCTGGCTGCCAGTTGAGTTTGTAGCCAGTGCCGGCAAAGGCTTCACTCAACTTCGAGCGGGTCGCGTCTTCCGGCAGGCGGTGCAGGCCGCCGATGTCCATGTTGCCCGCGCCGAGCCGCTCACAGATCAACAGTCCATTCTCCACATCCCGTTTCCCGGCGGTCACCTGGAAGCCGAACAACACCTGCTTTTTGCAAACACTCCCGTCGAGGATGGCCTTCTCCATTGCGGCAGGATTCATGTTGTTGCCCACCAGCACCACCAGCGGCGCCCGAACCGCGGCCAGCGGTTTCGTAATCGCACCGATTTTGTTGTAGGGCATCACGGCAAACACCACATCATAAGCTTCATCTTCGGAAATATTCCCGATGACCTTCGGATGATCGAGTGTCTCCCTGCGCTGCAAATGGTGGCGAATCCTCAATCCGCGGGCTTCAAGCTGTTCCCTCCATCGGCCCCGCGCAAGCACAGTCACATCGTTTCCCGCGCTACACAGCACATGGGCCAGATAACTTCCGATGACGCCCGAACCGTAGACCAATACCTTCATTTCCTCACCCCCTCATGATTTGCACCATCCTGTCCCATCCCGCTTTGGCCTCCCTGCAGATCGGGAACACGGGATAGCAGTGGAACAGGCCCTCGCCGACGATCATCTGATAATCCACGCCGTACTGCTGCATCGCCGCCTCAAAGGACGGCGCGCAGGCGTAGAGCGTCTCGTGGCTGCCGTAGATGAAGGTCACCTTCGGGCAGTTCGTGAAATCGCCCCTTTGCAGCCAGATCATGTATTCCGGCACGCTGTCGTCGCCGTGGCGCATGATCTCCACGGCGGTCTTCATGTATTGCGCCGGGATGGCCACGTCCAGCCTGTCCAGTTCCTGCATCCGCTGCCATTCCTCGTCCGTGTCCACGCAGGTGCCCGGGGAGATGGCCATGATGTGGCCGGGCATCGGGGTGTCCCTGTGCCCGTCGTTGATGTAGGGCACCATGCCCAGCGCCAGATTGCCGCCAGAGGACGTGCCCAACACGGAGATGCGCTCCGGGGCGTAATCCTTCAGCATTTCCTTATAGGTGGCGTGGATCATCTCATAGGCGCGGGTCAGTGGATAATCCGTGCAGAGCGGATAATAGGGGATGAACACGTCGAGCCCTGTCTCCCTGGCGAAGCGCAGTGCCTTTTTGATGGAACCGGGCCTCGGTGCGCTGATCATGCCGCCGCCGATCAGGAAAAGATTCGCCCGGTCAGTGCGCTGTTTGTGAATCATTCTGATCACCGGACAGCCCATGACCTCGATTTGGCCGATCTCAAAGGCGTCATCCCTTAATTCCGGAATTTTGTTTCGTGTATTGTGCCTCCGGCGGTTGTCCAGCAATTCCTCTGTGTTCCGGCCGATCCACATACGCTTGAGTCCGGCCGCCTTCACCAGGTGCTTCAGGACTTCATATTTCAAGCTCATCTTCCATCCCTCTTTCCTCGGTTAGTTATATATTACCTTCTTAACCGTCAAACTTCAATACGATCGTGTTAGTTTTAACATATATCTCTTGCGTGCCGAGGTTTGATAGGTATAATAAAGGTAAGAAATAAATAACTATTCGATGGGATGACGACTAAAGCTGCTTTCCAAGGCGCATGTGAGTGCCGTGGCAATGAAAGAAGGCGGGAGAAATGAAGCAATGCTTATGACGCTGATGCTTTCCGCAGCGGGCTGTGCGCTGCTGTTCCTGGGCATCTGGGGTGTGACCGTTACGATGCCCACTGCGCTGCTGGCGAAAAACTTCCCAAAGGATGTGCAGGAGAAGCTTAGACCGAGGCTTGAAAGTCTGCCCATGACGCCGAAGCGGACACTGGGCTGGATCATCCTTGCGCTGTTTGTTGTGGGATATCTGGCGCTTTTCATCATCGGCGGAATCGACGGTCTGAAGCATGGCTTCACCTTCGGGCAGTTCTTCCTGCGCTTCTTTACCGTCGGCACAGTCATCAAGGTCTTTGACATTCTTGCCCTGGACTGGTTTCTGCTGACAAAGACCCATTTCTTCCAGCACTACTTCCCGGAAACCGAGGGTTGCGCGGGTTGGCAGGATTTCGGCTACAACCGGAAACAGCAAGCTCGGCAGTGCGTGATGATCGTCCTGGGCAGCGGTGCCATGGCGTGGTTATTTACCTTTCACTGAGGAGGGATGGAAAGTGAACTGGCCGAGGATCATACTGGACGGATTGTCCATGTCACTGCTGTTCAACGCCGTGGTGGGGATGGGGTTCCTGCTCTGGCCACAGGCATACAGCACTATGTTTCCGAAGGAGATCAGGAAGGCAGCCGCGCCTTATGTAGATAAGGGCGAGGTGCGGAAGATGAAGCTGCTGCTCTACCCGCTGTACCTTGTGCTGTTTGTATACTGGGCTGTCAGCGCCCGCTGTGCCGGCATTTCCGGCTTCTGGAATCTGTTCTGGACGGGCTATGTGGAGATGACCTTTGTCAGCCTCAGCGACTTTATCATCCTGGATTGCTGGATGCCGGGAAAGGTCAGGCATATGATCAAGGGCGCGGAACACTGCAAGACCTGGGAGCGAAAGGTGTGGCTCAAAACGATGGCGATCCCAGAGCATGGCCTGGGTTGGACGCTGCTGGCTTGCCCGACTGCCGGGTTGATCGTGGCGGGGTTGGGAGCGCTGATCCCTTAAACCCACATGTTCAGTTTCACCAGAGATTATTTCTCTAAATACTTTGGTTCTCTTGCCACTCTTGTTTGATTTCCCCAGATGAACTTGACACCTCCTTGCGCCACAGCCAAATCATCAAGTTACATAAATATTACGATTTAATTACAAAAAGGATATATGAAGTATAATGTCGAAAAGAACACCGAGGTGATCGGTGTGATGCGGGAGTATTTCAGCAAAATAGAAGACACAAGGCAACAGGCTCAAGTAAGACATGAGCTATATGAGATTATTGCAATGACAATAGCGGCAGTAATCGGCAACAGTGATGGATGGGATGAGATCGAGGATTTCTGCATCAGAAAAGAAGAGTGGCTGCGGGAGCATATGGGGCTAAGGAGCTATGCATAAATTATTAAGTCGTTTTAGGTAAGATGGTGTAGTTCCAATTAGGATGGAAATTATCACCAACAATGTTCACAGAGGCCAGTTCATCGTCAGAG
>CACZXF010000014.1 GCA_902785105.1 uncultured Eubacteriales bacterium
TTCTTTCCTTCCCCCTCGGTTCATATATTATTATACTCATTTTGTTAGCACTGTCAAGAGGTGAGTGCTAATTTGCCAATGAACAATTCATGAACGTTTCTGCAGAGGATTATTCAATCCAGCATAAAACTGTTCATCGAAACAAAAAGCCTCCTCTCGCCTGGTAGCCGCGAGAGGAGGCAAAAAGGGACGTTTTCGTTCATTTGACTGTGATACGGTTCTCTCCCCTGAAAATGAACTCTGCGCTGCCGTCGACATGAACCGTCACCTGCGTGACCAGCAGGCACCATGCCTGTTCGTTCCAAACGTCTATGGGCCTCGCTTGGCCACGCAGGTTCTCCACATATTTCTTTACGCCGCATGCCCGCATCAGCCTGTCCTGTTTTTCAGCTTTCAAGCGATTCAGCTTCGCGTCGGCCTTCCTGAACCGCTCATCGTAGGCTGCGGCCTTCTGGTCGAATTCTTCCTGCGGGACGCCGGTTACGGCATGCTCCCGGATGAGGGCTTTGTTCATCTCCACCACCGTGTCGATCTCCTCCTGGGCGGCAGCGATTTTCGTGTCCAGCGTTAAACCACCCATTGCCTCGATGGATTCCTGTTTATGGTTTACTCTGAACCGTTACGACAGATCGCAAAAACAGGCTGCCTCGTTTGAGTTTGAGGCAGCCTGTCTTTGCGTTGAGAACAGGTCTTACTTCGCGGCATTCTCGCCAGCGATACGGCCAAATACGATGATGTCCGCGATGGCGCAGCTGCCCAGACGGTTGTTGCCGTGGATGCCGCCGGTGACCTCGCCGGCCGCGTACAGGCCGGGGATCACGTTGCCGTCGGTGTCCAGCACATGGGCGTCGGTGTCGATCACGATGCCGCCCATGGTGTGGTGGATGGCGGGCTTGGAGACCAGCATGTAGTACGGGCCCTCCTCGGCGATCGGGATCAGGTCGCCGCGCTTGTTGAATTCCTTGTCCTCACCGTCGGCGCAATACTGGTTCCAGTCGGCCACGGTCTGCTTCAAGTTCTCAGCATCCACGCCGAAATGCTCGCAGCACGCCTCGAGGGTATCAGCCTTCACCAGCTGGCCGCGGGCGAGCAGGTCCTCATACTCGGCCTTGTGGGTCTCGGCCACGCCGGACTTCTGCATGGCGTCCTCATCCCAGAACAGGTAAGAGCACGCGCCGGTCTGTTCGGTCACGGCCTTGGAGATCACGTTGCGGGCCTCCAGCTCCTCGACGAAGCGCTTGCCCTCCTTGTTCACCAGCACGCCGTAGCTGTCCAGGCGCACGTCGGCCACGTACAGCAGCGCGCCGGTCTCGGCGTCACAGGTGGGATAGGTCTGGATGTACTGCATGTCCACGGTATCCGCGCCGATGGCGGTGGCCATGGTGATGCCGTCGCCGGTGCTGCCCACTGTGTTGGTGGACAGGATCTTCTCATCCATGGCGGGGTCGTTGGCCTTGCGCATCTCCACATTGGAGCCGAAGCCGCCGGTGGTCAGCACCACGTTCTTCGCGCGGAATTCCACGGCCTTGCCGTTGTTCTCGGCCTTCGCGCCGACGACCTTGCCATCCTCCACCATCAGCTCGGTGGCGCGGGTGTTGGTGAAAACGGTCACGCCCAGGTCCTGGACCTTCGCCCACAGCTTGTTGACCAGCTCCACGGCGGTAGCGCCCTTCGGCACCAGGGAGCGCTCCACGGAGTGGCCGCCGAAGAACAGCATGTAGTCCTCGAATTCGACATTCACGTCGTCGCGCAGCCACTCGGCCGCGTTCAGGGCGTTGGACGCCAGCACGTGGTCCAGCTCGGGATTGCCGCCGGCCTTCGCTAGGTCGGCCTCCATCTGCTCCACGCTGTCCACGCCTTCCTGCTGCAGCCAGTTGCCGGGCGCGGCGATCTCGCCACCGGACAGCAGGGTGTTGCCGCCGATGTTGTTCATCTTTTCGATCAGTATGACGTTCGCGCCGGCCTCCTTGGCCTTGATAGCGGCAGCCATGCCCGCGCCGCCCGCGCCGATCACCAGCACATCGCAGTCATAGGCGTCCTCCAGCTCCGCCGCTTCGGCGGTCTCGCCGGTGGCGACCAGGCTTTCCGGATCGATGCCGGCCTGAGACAGGGCGTCCTTCACGGCGGCGATGAACGCGGTAGAGGACAGGGTCGCGCCGGTGACGGCCTCGACGTCCACGGTGTTGCCGGTCAGCATCTGCTGCTTCAGATCCTCCATGGCCACGTCGCCCAGGCCCTCGGTCTCTTCGTTTTCCAGAATGTTGATGTCCTTGATCGCGCCGCCCTCAACGGTGACCTCGACGGAAACATTGCCGGCCTTGCCGCCCTCGCCGACGCCGGTAAAGGTGCCGTCCTCGGCAAACGCGGAAAAGCTCATCGCCATCATCAAAGCGAGCATAAAACACAGGATCTTCTTCATAATTACATCTCCTTTTGCTACGGGCGCAGCGGCGCCCCTCAGATCCCACGTAATGGTATACCACCGATGATGTGGATTGTCAATAGTCAAAGAAGGGAATATGCACAAAAAAGAGATATCTATTCCGAAGGCACAAGCGTCCATTGTATAAGCAATGAAAAGCCGGACTTCGGCTCCCAGGATCTATGGGGGCCGGAGTCCGGCAATTTGTTCGCGGCAGGTATAGGGCTTAGCCTTGGGCTCACTCAGATGCCGGCGGACTTGATGATGAACTGGGTACGGCCGACCATGCTATCGGCGATGCCGGAGTAGGATCCGTAACCGCGTACCACGTCCACCATGCCGTATGGCCCTTGTTCATGTACTGAAGCGCCGCGTCCAGGCCGCTCTCCACGCCGATGTCCAGTCCGCCGATGCCGCGCTCGTGCAGGCGTCGAAGCTCGGCGTCCGTCTTGTGCCGGATATTCTGGATGGAGGCATACATGGCGATGGTCTTTACCCTGGGCAGCTTTGCGTGGATCGCGTCCGCGATCTGCACCAAACGATCCGCAGACAGCACAAATGCGTCGCCGTGCTCCAGAAATACCCGCTACACATCGGGGCAAGTATCCTCCTTCACCCACCCGCACCGTGCGGAACTTTGAAAGGGGATCGCCTCTCCGCCCCACAAGCCTCACGCTGCCCCTGTCGCGGGCGCTGCCGCATCAATTGAGTAAATCCCCGACTTCCCCGACCGCGCCGCGACAGGGCCAAACGTGCGGCTCATTCCGCGTTATGTTAAAGTAAACTTTATGTCAGAAATATGACTGTCAAAATCAGGGGGTATTTACCGGGGATAGTAACAGAAAAGAGCTCAACGAAGACGAAAAATGGGGTCAAATTGGTGTGTCAATTCAACCTCATTTTTCGTGCCAATTCGGAAATGATTCAAGATTCCGGATTGTTAGCAATCAAAATATTCATTTTATGACCTTTTCAATCCAAAATATGGTCTTTTTTTGACTGATAGCAATTCTAATTATCCATTTCCCACACTTTCAAAATTGTAGCAAATAGAAGGTCAAAAGGTGGCGCTATCGGTCAATTGTGATACAATACCTATTCCCATGACAAACAGAATCAGAAAAGCAAGTCCTCCTGACCACGCCTCCATCGACAATGTGAACCTCACCGAATTCTTCCCAAAGGTTCCCAACATGGAACGTTCCAGCGAGAGCACCGAAACAACTGTGCTGGCACATGATATATTTCTCAGAGAGATCATAACGGCTGACTTTGCCGATGCGCCTTGATTGTGTTTCGTATTGAGAGCGCCACAAATACAAGGGTATAAGCAGCTGTGACGACAGCGACCATCTTGCTTTTCAGAGGATTTCGGTGCTCCACGATTGTAAGGATCATCAAACCACACTCAATGACGGCAAGGCCAAACATCGCCAGACCATTGTGCCTGAGCAGATCGGCAGCTGTTCTTCTTTTGCTTTTGGACAGTCTCAAGGTTGACAGCCTCATCAGACCGATAAGCAGATAAAACGCAAACAGCGTCAGATACCAGTAAGACCGGTAGACGATACTGATGATACCGTTTACGATCGCAAAAGTCAGATTCCATCCCATGCTAATCATATGCGACAGAAACGGCTTCCCTCGAATAAACTCTACCGTTTTTTGAACAATTCCGTTCATGTGTTTGCTCCACTCATCCTCTTCTCAAACTGGAACATCCCCTCCGGGAACTAATCATCAGCCTGCTCCGCCGCATCGGGATCGTTCGGATCTGGATGATGGCTACTGAAAAACTCCACGATATGAAACCCGCTGCGGTTAACATAAAATTGTATGTTCCGCTTCTCAAAATACGGCGTATCTTAATTGACGGCTATCTGCCCTGTCTTGTGCTTATCAATGATCGTCATAGCCACACTCATAGCTTCGTCTCATCGCTCACCACAAGCGCCGTCAACAGACCGGCAATGCCGCCGCCGATATGCCCCTGCCAGCTCACGCCAGCGCTGAAGCTGTAAATCAGATTGATCACAATGCCGCGCAGCGCATAGGCAGGGTTTATGCCATTTCTGAGGTTGTAGACCAGTGTCGCTGTCATCAATCCCCAGATCGCGCCGCTGGCTCCTGCGTGAATACCGCTGCCACCGGTATAATTGATGAGCAGGCCCGATCCGATAACGCTGACGGCATAGATCAGCGCATACCTCCATCGGGATGTGTGCGTCTCCAGATCCAATCCAAACATGACCAGGCAGGCCATATTGCTGGCGAAATGCGCATAGCCGAAATGGAGAAAGGCGCTGACGATGAGCCTCGGCCATTCACCGTCCCCAAGAGCGCCCTGATACATGCCGAAGCGATAGATCGCCGTGCTTTGACCCACAATCAACTCATAGATCAGACCTATGAGATTCAAGATCAGGATAACGATCGTCACAATGGGGAGTTCATGTCTTTTGCTGTAGTTCATTTGCCCTCCAATCACACTTCAATACTGGTTCCTGGAATCTGCACCAGGCAGTCAATTCCCCTGCCTTCACAGTATCGAGCCAGTCTGAAGAAGGCTACGTCTGTCTTTTCGATCAGGCGGGGCATGCCTTTGATTGGCTTTGTCAGCGGGGAAAAGAAATTGTCCCAGTGCACAGGGATGACCAGAGTCGGATTCAGTTTTTCGACGGTTTCACGAAAGAACATCCTCTCCATTTCCGCGTTTGCTTTCTGAAGCCCCGCTGTACCCAGAAACAGCACGTCGGCTTGATAACCGTCCATCTGTCCCTCAATGTAATTGAAGCTGGGCCGAATGACATAGCGCTTTCCGCCAGTCTCCACGTAGAAATCATAAGAGCCGCCCTCTTTATAATCCCGCAGTCGCGCGGGCTGCCTGAGCGGCGCATCGATGGTCTGCCCAAGATCGTTGTTCAGAATTGTCGGCTTTGAGTGCAGAGAGGGAATCACGGTAACGCGATAATCCCCCACTTCGTAGGTCTCATTTCCCTTGAATTCTACGAGTCGGGATTCCGGTACATTCCCGCCGCGAGCCACGTTGAGCGCAGATACGCTGCCATAGATCAGAGCATTGCATCGATTGGCAATATAAGGCGCATCCATCACATGATCGTGGTGCGAATGAGAAATAAAGATCGCACGGAGCCGGTCTATGCGATGAATGCCCAGCATTTCATTGACGACAGTCTGATCCGTCGCCGCGCTTCCGAAGATATATCTCAGCAGCGACGGTCGGGTAAAGTGCGCGTCGAACAAAAGCTGATCCGAGCCATCGTCAAACAAAAGAGTTGTCGTTCCGAAAAATGTGATTTTCAAGCGGATTGTCCTCTCCTCGTTTCACGCTCATGCGTCTTCTGAAGAATGCTTTCTTTGCAGAATCGCCGTTTCATTCTCATTCAAATGCTTTCGGTATTCTCTGTATATCCTTGCCTTGTCAGCGTCGTTCAGCGTCTGCACAAACCTGCCATAGCTCATCTCAGCCTGGGAGGCGGCCCAAACGATGGCATTAAGCTTTTCCCGATCAGTCATCGGCAGTGTCTTTCCCGCCATTTGTACCACCTTCTTCCTCAAGACCCGGCATAGGGGTCCCACGAAGGGCGCTGATATTCTCCCGAATGATCTCGCGCTCGTCCCGCTGCTCGGAGGATACCTTGACGCGCAGGGCGTCCATTCGTTCGTCCAGCTGAGCGCTCAAATCCGCGCAATAGCGCAGCTCCCACTGCATCTTTTCGTCGAATACGACGTCCTTCTTGTACCTCAACTGGTGCTCCAGGCTGGCCCATGAATCCATGGCGATGGTGCGCAGCTGAATCTCTGCCTTCATGATGCGCTTTTCGCTTTGCAGGAAAATCGGCACAGCCACAATCAGATGAAGGCTGCGATAGCCGTTCTTCTTGGGGCTCTTGATATAGTCCTTCTTCTCTATGAGCGTGATGTCGTCCTGCTTGAGCAGCGCTTCCGCCATCATATACACATCGTCTGTGAAGGAGCAGATGACGCGAATCCCGGCAATGTCATTCAGGTTGCTCTCGATACTTTCAACGGACATGGGATAGCCCCGGTCTGCCAGCTTCTGATGAATGCTGATAGGGCTTTTCAATCGCGCCTTGATGCTGTTGATCGGCTGTCGATCAAACCGCAGCTTGAACTCCTCGTTGAGCACGTTGAACTTCGTCTCAATTTCCATCATGGCGCAGCGGTAGTAGGACATGAGCTTGGCAAAATCATAGGTCTTTTGCAGCGCCCACTCCACCATGTCGGTGCTGACCATGGATTGGAGCTGATTCAGCTGATTCTCCCTCTGTATAGTCAAATCGGTCATGAGAGTACTCCCTTCATTTTTTCACATCATAACCCATTTTTCTAAACTGAAAAGAAACTGTATGTTAAGCTGATTTATTGTAAAATAAAACAGAATCGGATTTCCAGTCCCAAATAGTTTCGATTCAGTTTAGATTGCGCCGTTATAATATCGGCGAGGTGATCAGCTATGTTCCATATCCTGGTGGTGGACGACGACAAAAATACCCGCAGACTGATGCAGGCGGTTCTGGAGACAGAGAATTATACAGTCTCAACGGCGGAAAACGGCGAAGAGGCGCTGGACGTCCTGGAGCGCGAACACATTGACCTCGTCGTGCTGGACATTATGATGCCAAAGATGGACGGGTATGCCTTCACGAGCGCCATTCGGGAGGCCAACAACGATATGCCCATACTGATGGTTTCCGCCAAGCAGCTGCCGGAGGACCGGCACAAGGGCTTTATCGTCGGCACGGACGACTACATCGTCAAGCCCATCGACACCGAGGAATTCCTGCTGCGCATTCGCGCTCTTCTGCGAAGGGCGCGCATTGCCAGCGATCATCGGATCACCGTCGGCGATGTCGTCCTCGATTACGACGCCATGACGGTGTCCCGGGGCGACGAGACGATAGAGCTTCCTCAAAAGGAATTCCTGCTGCTGTTCAAGCTGCTCTCCTACCCCGGGCGGATATTCACCCGCATCCAGCTGATGGATGAGATCTGGGGTGCGGACAGCGAGACCGGCTGGGAAACCGTCACCGTACACATTGCGAAGCTGCGAAGACGTTTCGAGGGATGGAAGGAATTTGAGATTCAATCCGTGCGCGGGTTGGGATATAAGGCAGTGAAGGACGTATGAATCACAAAAAACCTACGGAAACCCAGAAGCGAAGGCTCGGCCTGACGCTGATGTATTCCGGCGTGACGTTTGTGTTTTTCCTGGCGACCATGCTGATCGTCGGCATCGCCATGGCCGTACTGGTCCATCACGGCGTGCTGGTGCCCGGTCCTGTCACACCCAGCGTGAACCGCATCATATGGGGTATGGTGCTGGCAAGCATCGTCATCGGAACGCTTATGGCCTTTCTCGCCAGCCGTATTCCCCTTCGCCCCATCAATCAGCTGATCAACGCCATGAACCGCCTGGCCAGGGGCGATTACAGGGCGCGCCTGAAATACGACAGTTTCTTCGGGCGCTATGCCACCGGCCGGGAGATCAGCGCCAGCTTCAACAAGCTGGCGGAGGAGCTGGAGGGCACGGAGATGCTGCGCTCCGACTTTATCAACAACTTCTCCCACGAGTTCAAAACGCCCATCGTATCCATCGCGGGCTTCGCGGCGCTCCTGAAGCGCGGCAATCTGTCAGAGGCGCAAAAGCGGGAGTACATCGACGTGATCGAGGAAGAATCCCTGCGCCTCTCGGCCATGGCGACCAACGTACTCAACCTGACCAAGGTGGAAAACCAGAATATACTGACCAACACCAGCCGTTTCAACCTTTCCGAACAGGTCCGCTCATGCGTGCTGCTGTTGGAGCGCAAATGGACGCAAAAGCGTCTGGAGTTGGAGCTGGACTTTGACGAGCATTTCATCACCGCCAATGAGGAACAGCTCAAGCAGGTGTGGATCAACCTGATCGACAACGCGGTAAAATTCACGCCGGAATACGGCCTGGTGCGCATTGACATCACTGAGGCTGGCAAAACGATGGTCATTTCAGTGGCCAATACCGGCAGCATGATTCCCGAAGCCGCCCGGGAGCGCATCTTTCAAAAGTTCTATCAGGCCGATGAATCTCACGCCACCCAGGGCAACGGCGTGGGCCTGGCCATCGTCAAAAAGGTGGTGGAGCTCCACGGAGGCGCGATCCAGGTCACAAGCGAGAGCGACCTGACGACCTTCACCGTCACACTCCCCATAGAATAAAGTATCGTTGTTGCGTCAACCGGCCGCGGCAGAATAAACACTTTTCTGCCGCGGTCAGTTTCGTTTCAGTTTATAAACCAAGCATAGAATAACGCAAAACCATCAAAGAATCGAGTGAAATCCAAATGAACCAAACGGTCGATATTCTGCTTCGAGCCGCCCTGGCGGTCGCTCTGATCTGGCTCGTGATGCATCTCGTGCGCAGGGCGGAGGAGCGGAAGAAGAAATAAATCCTCACGATAAACCTGTATGGAAAGAAGGAATGTCCTGTGCCGGACACCCAGTTGACATGGCCCAGATTCAGGGAGCACCTGCGCAAGTACGGCTGGATCTATCTCGTAGGTATCGCCGTTTGTCTTGTCTGCACAAATCTGCTGTGGACGACCACGGCCCCTCGTGTACCCGACGATCAGGCCGTGGTGATCTTCCTGGCCGACGGCTACTCGAATCCGGATCCTCTGGATGATGTGGCGGAGGCTATGCTGAATCGTACACAGGCGTACGATGAAACTCTGGAGGAGGTTGAATTTCAGAGCCTGATGTATGCCGATCCCAGCGTCGACTATACCGGCCCAATGGTACTCATGGCCCGTCTGTCCACCGGCGAGGGCGATGCCTTCCTGGCAAGTCAGGTCGTCATGGACAGTCTCGTCAACTCTGAGGTCCTCCTGCACCTGGATGAGCCTGTAAAATCAGGATGGATGGCGGATTACGGGCTGGAGCCCTATTATGTCACAGTCACTGACGAGGAAACCGGTGAACAGGATACCTACCTTGCCGGCCTGAAAATTGACAAGCTGGCAGCGCTGTCGAAAGCACAGGCCTTCAACAACGAAGGGGCATATCTCGCCGTTACCAGCAACGGCACCAACCAGGAGACGACGCTTCGCGCCCTGGAGGTAATGGTGGATGAGCTCCTGAATTGGAAGGATGAATGACGCGAGGGAGGCATTGATATGTACACGGATCGGGATACGATCGAAATCACAAACAAACTCCGAAAAAACTGGGCGGTTCTCACGCCTGCGCTGCTGGTTATCCTGGGCTTCTACATCTGGGCGCTGCCGCAGCGCGTGGAATGGCTAGCTATGGTGATGGGGCCGCTGCTGTTTGTCACTGCCTGCTTTGGAATTATCGCGTATATCTATCCCAACGCGAAGTACAGGCGCTTCCTCCAGGAACTCCAAACCGGCCTCAGCCGGGAAATGCACGGCACCATCGTTTCCGTTTCCGACACCCCGGAGGAGCAGGACGGCGCGATGGTACTGCCCGTACATCTGCTGCTGACGGAGGAGCAGGATGAGCGCATCGTCTACCTGAACGCCTCCAAGGCCGACCTGTTCCCAAAGACCGGCACCGAAGTATTGCTGCGCTGCTGCGGTCGACATATCAGGGAAGCAATTCCTACATGACTGAAGATGAAAGGAATTCCCATTAAGCTTCACCTGCTTGGAGAGGAAAGAAATGCGTACCAGCTGGAAAAACTGCTTTCGCGTTGGAGCATCCGCTTTTTGCTTCTATCTGCTCATCCATAATTGGGGCACTATCTCAGCGCATCTGGGCCTGGTTTTGTATGTTGCCAGGCCCCTCGGCATTGGATGCTGCATTGCCTATGTCGCAAACATACTCATGTCTGCCTTCGAAAGGCATTGGAAAGGCGGGTTCAGATATAAGCGTCAGGTGTGCATTACCCTGTCCCTGTTGACTATTGCCGCGTTGATGTATATTTTCGTAGGACTGATTCTGCCCCGGTTTGTATCCTGCGTAAGCACCCTGATCGAGACGCTCCCCGGATTTCTTGAGCGCGCTTATCAATGGCTGAATGAAGCCATCCATTTGGACGCTTTTCTCAAAGAACACGGCCTGATCTCCACACAGGGCGATCCTGATTGGGCCGTTTGGGCCAAACAAATGGACGAGTGGCTGATCAACGGCTGGACCGGGGCGTTGAGCACCGTGGTAAACGCCGCAACCTCAGTGGTCAGCAGCGTCGCTTCTATCTCGATCGGCGTCGTATTTGCCGTATACCTCCTGTCCGGGAAGGAGAGGCTTGCACAACAGTTTGAGCGGCTTATAAAGCGCATGATCGGAAGCAAGCGACACGACATGCTCCATCACATCCTCTCAATCATCAATAAGAGCTTCAGAAACTATGTGATCGGGCAGAGCACCGAAGCGCTCATCGTTGGATCGCTTTGCACCATCGGCATGCTCATTCTCAGGATTCCATACGCGCTGATGGTCGGTCCATTGGTCGGCCTTTGCGCGCTCATTCCCATCGTTGGGGCTTACATCAGCGCTATATCAGGCGCTGTTATGATTTTCACAGTGTCGACGTCGAAGGCTCTCATATTTATCGCATTCATTCTGCTGCTGCAATGGACTGAGGGCAACCTCATCTATCCCCATGTCGTCGGCTCAAGAATGGGTCTCCCCGGCATCTGGATTATCGCGGCAGTCACCATTGGCGGCGGCTGTCTTGGCATCAGGGGGATGCTCATTGCCGTCCCTTTGACGACATCTGTATACTGCCAGTTGCGGGAATATGCCGTGCAAAATGGCAGAGTATCGACGCTTGATCGCCTATTGCAATAGGTTGACTCGTGTTGAGTCCTATCAAAAGAGGAGGATGTGCATGGAAAAGCCCACTACGCCACGCATCAGCAGCTCGCTTCGCCATGAAATCGTGCGTATGCCCGAGGAGGCTTACTCTGCCAGCGGCATCATCATCAATGGCAGGCGAATTAAAACGCTGATCTTCACCACCGATCTCGCCATCATCCGCAACTGTGACGCGGACGCTGTATTTGCCGTCTATCCATTCACGCCGCAACAGTCCATCAGCGACGCCATCATCAAAGCATCCTACATCCCCGTGTTTTGCGGAGTGGGCGGAGGCACTACAAAAGGCCTGCGCACCGTCGGACTGGCAAAGGATGTGGAATCGCAGGGAGCGATGGGTGTGGTCTTGAATTCCCCGATATCCAGTCTGAATCTCGCGGCAGTTGCAGCCGCGGTGGATATTCCGGTGGTCATCACCATCACAAGGCCGGATACAAATGTGGAGGAGCGAATTCGCGCCGGAGCGGATATCATCAACGTGGCCTGCGGCCTGTCAACCCCAAGTGTTGTTCAGAGCATTCGAAAGGCTTTTCCGGAGACACCGATCATCGCCAGCGGTGGCCATAGTGGAGAATCGATTCGAGCGACCATTGCCGCCGGAGCGAACGCAATCACCTATACGCCGCCATCCACAAAGGAGCTGTTCAGTGCGATGATGCAGCGTTATCGAGGCGAATGAAAGCCCTGCTCACCCCTCAATCCAGGTTTAACGATGGCTTTCGTTTCAGTTTATAAAGCAAAGTATAATGAGTTACTGTGGGAAGCAACTCACAATCCAGGTGATTCGCTGTCTGGCAGCGTTCACACCGGCAGAGGGATTATTCCTGCTTTCAAAAACTTCGTTCTTCGAACAACACCGGCTGCACTCCTTCCCGCCTGTAAGGGCAATTAAAATAAGCAGCCACCCTCAAAAAATACCCCTTAATCCCTCTGCCGGTCTTTTTCCGCTGGCGACAGTCGTCGGTTCAAGCTTGCTTAAAGGAAGTGATATATAATGTTGGATAAGCTGAAGAGCGCATGGAGCAAAGCCAGCAGTGCCGTCGTTCATTGGCTTCGCAGGTGCAACGGCGCGGACAACCTGGGCATGGCGATTATTGTCACATCTCTGATCGCGTTGATCCTTGCCCGGATAACGGGTCTGGCTCTGCTGGCCTATGCCGCCATTGCCCTGTACCTCTGGGCCATGTTCAGGATGTTCTCACACAACAAGGCCAGGCGTATGCAGGAAAACAATCGTTTCACCCAAGGTTGGATGAAGGGCAAAACCGAGGCTTCCCAAGCGCTCAATCGTCTGAAGAACAGCAGGAAGTATAAATACTACCGGTGTCCGAATTGCAAAGCGCGGCTGCGAATGCCCCGCGGCATCGGAGAAAAGAACGTGACCTGCTCGCAGTGCAGGCACACATTCAAGCAAAAGGCATGATGCCGTTATTCAGCGAAAGAAGGTGCGTTCATGGTAAAGGATCCCTATGATGTGCTTGGCGTTTCCCGCGGGGCCAACATGGACGAGATCAAGCGCGCCTACCGAAAAAAGGCCAAGGAGTGCCATCCCGATCTCCATCCGGATGATCCCCACGCGAAGGAGCGTATGCAGGAGGTCAACGAAGCCTATGACATGCTGTGCAACCCTGACAAGCACCGTCAGCAGCAGAGCAGCAAGAATCATTCCAACGCAGATTACCGGCAGTCGGGCACGGGTTACGGCTACGGAAACCAGTCTTATGGAAGCGGGTCATATAGCGGCTTCCGTCAGGAGGGTGGCCAGGGCTGGGGCGACGGGTTCGGATTCGAGGACTTCTTTGGCTTCGGTCGCCGGCAATACGCCTATGGTTTTGATCAACCCCATGAAGCGCCCGGCGACAGTCCCGATATTCGCCAGGCGATTCATTACATACAGGCCGGGCAGTTCTCCCAGGCCATAAACGTGCTGAATGGAATGCCGAGCTACGCCCGCGACGGCAGGTGGTACTATCTCTGCGGCGTGGCGCAGCACGGCATGAACAACGACGCTCAGGCCATTGAGTATATGCGGCGCGCCGTACAATACGACCCCAACAATGCCCTTTATCACCGGCTGCTGAATCAGTACCGGCAGGCGGATTCCTACGGGCAAACGCCATTTTCATCCGGAAACAGTCCTGCGCGCAGCCCCCTTCGGATGGTGCTGCGCGGCATTGCCATCTTCATGGTCATACAAATCATCATGAGCATGATGATGCGGTTCAGGTTTTTCCCACTATTCTTCTGGTAAACTGGAGGCAGCATTATGAGTAGAGTTATCGGCATCGACCTGGGCACCACCAACAGCTGCGTCGCGGTTGTGGAAGGCGGACACCCGGTCATCATACCCAACGACAAGGGGGAGCGCTCCACGCCCAGCGTGGTCGCCTTTACCAACAAAGGCGAACGACTGGTGGGCAGCGCCGCACGGCGCCAGCAGACCGTAAACGCGGACCGCACCATCAGCTCGGTCAAGCGCCAGATGGGCACCGACTGGAGCGCCAGAATCGACGGCAAGAAGTGGACGCCCCAGGAGATCAGCGCCCAGATCCTTCGGAAGCTGAAGCAGGACGCGGAGGCCTACCTGGGCGAAACGGTCAGTGACGCCGTGATTACGGTGCCCGCCTACTTCAACGATATCCAGCGTCAGGCCACCAAGGATGCCGGGCGCATCGCCGGGCTGAATGTCAAGCGCATCATCAACGAGCCCACCAGCGCCGCGCTGGCCTATGGGCTGAACAACGGAACGCCGCAAAAGATCATGGTTTACGACTTGGGCGGCGGCACCTTCGACGTTTCCATCATCGAGATTGGCGACGGGGTCATCGAGGTGCTGGCCACCTCAGGCGACAACCACCTGGGTGGCGACGATTTTGACGAGCGCGTGGTCAACTACCTGCTGGATGAATTCCAGAAGGAGAACCACATCGACCTGCGCAGGGACCTGCCCGCCATGGGCCGCTTGCGGGAGGCTGCGGAGCAGGCCAAGAAGGAGCTCTCCGGCATGGATTCAGCCAGTGTCTCCCTGCCCTTCATCGCCCAGAAGGACGGCCAGCCTGTCCACTTTGAAACCACGCTGACGCGCTCGAAATTCGATCAGCTGACCGCGGATTTGGTGGAGCGCACCGCCGTTCCCGTACAGAACGCCCTGCGGGACGCCGGCATTTCCGCCTCGGAGCTGGGGCGGGTGCTGCTGGTGGGCGGTTCCACCCGCATTCCCGCCGTGCAGGCCAAGGTGCGACAGCTCACCGGCAAGGAGCCCTCCAAAAACATCAACCCGGATGAGTGCGTCGCCCAGGGCGCGGCAGTACAGGGCGATATCCTGCAGGGCTCCCATGAGCTGGCCACAAAGGGCGATATCCTGCTGCTGGATGTCACGCCGCTGTCGCTGTCCATTGAAACCGTGGGCGGCGTGGCAACGAGGCTGGTGGAGCGCAATTCCCGCCTGCCCATCCACTACTCCCAGATCTTCTCCACCGCCGCCCCCTTCCAGCGGGCGGTCGAGATCCACGTGCTCCAGGGCGAGCGGCCCATGGCGAAGGACAACAAGACCATTGGCAAGTTCAAGCTGACCGGCATCGAGCGCGCCATGGCGGGTGTACCTCAGATCGAGGTCACCTTCGACATCGACGCCAACGGCATATTGACCGTCTCAGCCCAGGACAAGAAAACCGGGAAGGCGCAGTCTATCACCATCACCGCCAACGACAGGATGTCCGAGGATGAGATCCAGCAGGCCATACGGGACGCAGAGATGTACGCTGCCTCCGACGGGGTCTACAAGGACAGCATGGAGGCCATGAGCGAGGCACGGACGCTGATCCAGAAGGTCGAGCAGGCCCTCAAGGACAAGGGCAAGTCCATCGACAAAGGAGATAAGAAGCAGATCAAGGCCGATGTCGCGGCGCTGAACAAGGCGCTGTTCAAGTGCAAGCCCGACAAGATGAATGAGAATGACCTGTCCAACCTCCGCGCCGCTATCGGCAAGCTGGAGGGTTCAGCGGCAATCATTTTGAAATAAAATACCTGGAAATACTATACAGCGCGGGTCCAACACCCGCGCTGTCTTTTCATGGGTCATATTCCCCATACTCGCACCCGATATGGCTGGCCAGGATGTCGTCCACGCGCTCCTCCAGGCCGTTTCTCTTATGGAACAGCTGGATTCGCCCGACGCCGTTGCCACCGTTCCACAGGCGGTTGTGCCGCCTGCTGCCGTCCGGGGCCTCATAATGGATGCACAGCATATCCTTCTTTTCACATCGTACATCCACGATCATTACTGATTGCCGGTTTTCGAGGCGCACATGCCACACCAGCTCCGTTTCGCCTTCCATGCACGAAAACTCTGTCTGCGGCTGGGTCCAGAACTTTGAGAAGTTGAATTCGTACTCCTCGCCTTCATAATAGAGCGCCCCCAGCAGCCTGTCCTTCAGCGGTATGCCGAAAACTCTTGGGCACCCTCCGCCGATAACGAAGGCGCTGTTGTCCAGCATCTTTCCCGATATTTGGCTTGTGAGGCAGCATGAAGACAGCCATAGCCATGGGCTGGTGAAGTCCGAGCCCCAGTTCTTGTCCGCGTAGCCGAAGCTGGTCTCCGGCCTTACAAGATACCGTTCGTCGTTGAATATCACCTCGCCGGAATACAGGGCCTTCATGCCCTCGGCATGCCAGTACATTTCAAACGCCTTCAGGCATCTGAACAGACTGCCCGCGCCATAGCCGACATTGAAGGCGATCTTCTTATCGACCGAAAGGTCCCAGTCCATCTCTCCCGCGTCGCTCATCCATTCGGGGTGAGCCTGCGCGTCCTCGGGTTTGACATATACGCTTCCGCGAAGCGCGGTCTCCGAAAGATAACAGTCCCAGCAGCCGAGCCTGATGCCGTCCTCATCCCGTATATGCACGTCCTTCCAGGGATAAAAGGCATGCAGCTGGCAGCGATCCTCGCCCCAGGTTCCGGCCTTGACCATCAGGTAGGAGGGCTTCTTTCCTATCTCCCGGTTTCGTGGAAGCTGGCCAAGCACTGGTTCATCCTCCGCCAGCGCGGGATTGCAGAGATAGTATTCGATGAAAAATTGCTTTTCCTCGCCTGTGCGCTGGCTGATCCCTGTGAAGGAATGCCACCACCAGTCATAACCCTGCCTGGCAAAGCGTCCCGTGAGCATCAGTTTATTCCGTGCCCTGTCCGGTATATTGAACATATTGACTCCTTTCAGGCCGCCTGCGGGGCATGGCGGCGCTTCGGGTGTGCCGTATGGTTTTCCATCTGGGCGGGCGAGTCAGGCTGGCGAACACATTGATGATCGCCCATGACAGCGCGAAGAACGCAAAGCCGAGAATCGTCGGAACGCTCCTGGCGCAGAGCCTTCCCTCCAATCGGAACATGACGACCGCCGCCAGGGCGCACAGCGCCCAGCAGCCGATGCCATAGGCCAGCAGAAGCGGGACATACCTTGCCAGGTCGAAGCCTTCGCGCAGGGCGTTCAGCAGCGCAACCACCGTGGCCACACCCGACAGAATTCCCACATAGTTCAGCAGGTTTCCAAGAAACAGGCAGCCGATATCGAAACTGGCCGCTGTTTTTTTCTCTATGAGGGCTTTCGCGTACCTTCGCATGCACTGCAGTGATCCGGAGGTCCACCGCCTGCGCTGGACGGCGGAATCCCGAAAGCGCACCGGCTGCTCGTCGAAGATTCGGGCGTTCGGCATCCAACTGATCCTGTATCCGCGCAGCGCGCAGAGGGCTGTAAACTCAAGGTCCTCCGTCAGCGTTCCGGTGTTCCAGCCTATGTCCCGAATCAGCGCGTCGCTCACCATAAAGCCCGTGCCGTTGAGATGGCAGGAGAGGTTGAGCCGCGCGCGGCTCTCGTTGAAAAACCGGCTCATAAACCAGTAGAACACCGACATGCTGCCGGAAACCCAGCTGTCAAAGGGATTCTTGCTGTCGCGGAAGCCCTGGGCGACATGACAGCCCGCCTGCCGGGCGTTGTTGACGTGATGGAAAAACATGGGATCGACCAGGTTGTCCGCGTCAAATACACAATAGGCGTCATAGCGGTTCATGGCTGTGAGCTGCATGAACGCCTGCTTCAATGCTTCGCCCTTGGAGGACACCTTGCCGGTACAACGCAGGATCCTTGCGCCCGCGTCTTGCGCCGCCTGTTCGGTGCCGTCCGTGCAGTTGTTGGGAATGACATAGATATCATATAAATCGGAGGGATACCGCTGCATTTTCAGTGATCGGACGAGATCGCCGATGACGGCCTCCTCGTTCCGAGCCGCAACAACCGCCGCGATCCTGATTCGGTCTTCATATTCCCCTTGCGGCTTGCGCTTTCGCAGCATCCCGCCAAAGCATGTCAAAATATAATACACCGTAAACGCCGTTCCCAGTAGGCCGCATATCGTCAATACATATCGCATGGTTCTTCCTTCTTTCCCACGGTTATGATAAGGATAAGCTGACAATATAAACTGAAACGAAAGTGATCGCGGGGCTTTACTCTCAAGGCGAATGCGCCAATGGGAAATACAATACAATTTTCGGTGATTTTGTTTCACATTTTATAAAACTATTGTTTCATAAATTTGGATTTGGTAAAATAAATCAACGCAAATTAAAGCGAGGAGGTCCCGGATATGCTATCCAACAACAAGCCCAACAGGAAGCCGCTCATCTACTACGCGCTCATCGCCATGATGACGCTGTTCCTGCTGAACGCGCTGGTGTTCCCGTCGATGCTGGCACGGCAGGTACAGGAGGTGGGCTACAGTGAATTCCTGAAGATGGTGGACGCCGGCGCGGTCAAGACAGTTTCCCTGGACCAGGAGGCCGGGCAGATGGTTTTTATCGCCACGGATTCCTCCACCAACCGCGACGTGGTTTGCAAGACCGCGCTGTTTCCCGATGACAGCCTGCGTCAGCGCCTGGAGGATGCGGGCGTCGAATTCAGCGCGGAGATCCCCACGCAGAACTCACCGCTGCTCAACTTCATCATCAGCTGGATCGTGCCCATCCTGATGTTCAGCGCGATGGGCATGGCGATGAACAAGATACTCACAAAGCGGGGCATGGGCGGAATGAACGCCATGAGCTTTGGCAAGGCCAACGCCAAGATCTACGCGGAGAAGGAGACCGGCGTCACCTTCAACGACGTGGCAGGTGAAGAGGAGGCCAAGGAAGCGCTTCAGGAGATCGTCAGCTTCCTGGAAACCCCTGAAAAGTACGCCAAGATCGGCGCGAAGCTCCCCAAGGGCGCGCTGCTGGTGGGCCCTCCCGGCACGGGCAAGACCCTGCTGGCCAAGGCCGTGGCGGGCGAGGCCAAGGTGCCCTTCTTCTCCATATCCGGCTCGGAATTCGTGGAGATGTTCGTGGGCATGGGCGCTGCCAAGGTACGCGACCTGTTCAAGCAGGCCAATGAAAAGGCTCCCTGTATCGTGTTTATCGACGAGATCGACACCATCGGCAAGAAGCGCGACACCGGCAGCGGACTGGGCGGAAACGACGAGCGTGAGCAGACCCTGAACCAGCTGCTGACGGAGATGGACGGCTTTGACGGTAAAAAGGGCGTTGTGATCCTTGCCGCCACCAACCGACCCGAAAGTCTGGACCCCGCGCTCCTGCGTCCCGGCCGCTTTGACCGGCGCATTCCCGTGGAGCTGCCTGACCTGCGGGGGCGCGAGGCCATTCTGCGGGTGCACGCCCGCGGCATCAAGATGGAGGGCAACGTCGACATGAATGCCATTGCGCGGGCGACCTCCGGCGCAAGCGGCGCGGAGCTTGCCAACATCATCAACGAGGCGGCGCTGCGCGCCGTGCGGATGGGACGCGATACCGTGACCCAGGATGATCTGATGGAGAGCGTGGAGACCGTCATTGCCGGCTATCAGCGCAAGAACGCGGTGCTCTCGGAGCATGAGAAGCAGATCGTATCCTACCATGAGATCGGTCACGCGCTGGTGGCCGCGAAGCAATCCAACTCCGCCCCGGTCACCAAGATCACCATCATCCCCCGCACCTCCGGCGCGCTGGGCTATACCATGCAGGTGGACGAAGGCGAAATGGTGCTGATGAGCAAGGAATATCTGCTCAGCCGCCTGGCGACGCTCACCGGCGGACAGGCCGCGGAACAGCTGGTGTTCGGCAGCATCACTACCGGCGCGAGCAACGACATCGAAAAAGCCACCAAGCTGGCCCGCGGCATGATCACCCGCTATGGCATGAGCGAAAACTTCGGCATGGTCGCCCTGGAGACGGTGAATGGCCAATATCTGGGCCAGGATACCTCGCTGGCTTGCAGCCCCGCTTACGCTGAAAAGATCGACGACCAGGTCGTCGCCCTTGTTGCCTCCGCCCGCGCAAAGGCAGATCAGATTCTCAGGGATAACGAAGCGAAGCTTCACGAGCTGGCAAAATACCTGCTTGAAAAGGAGACCATCACCGGGGAGGAGTTCATGGCGATACTGAATCGTGAATAAGGAGACGCTGAGTTGAAGATACAAGAATACAAAGCCTGTGAGCGAGAAAATGTGCAGCGTATACTGGCTTGGCAAATCGCCCAGATTTTGGGCTATGACAGCGAAGAAACTGCCATGGAACACGCGGTGCTGCTGCTGGTGGATTATGACGAGGATCGGTATTATCCCCAAATGGTGGGAAAGTATTTCCGAACATCCCTTCTGTCCGATGAATCCGACGGAAGATGGAGCGCCGCAGTCCGCGTCATCGTGGAGAACTTCGTGGATGAGCGAAGCCGATCCGAAATCATGAAATTCTGGTCTGAGAACGCGGTGCGCCGTAAATATCAAAAGAACCGATGCTTTGATTCCGTGGACTATATCTCCCTGACCCGCGACGCGCCGCGATGGACTCACGCAGTGCAATATCTGTTGGAGGATCCGGACAATCATCACCTGATGTGTTATTGCTGGATCATTGAGGTGGATCACTTCCTGAAGAATCAGAACGCCATCGACCATATGGCGCACCATGATCAGCTCACGGGCCTGTACAACCGGCACAGATTGAACGAGTTTATGGCAGGCTTTCCGCTTCAGCGCATCGGAAACGGAGCGGTGTTCATCATGATGGACATAAATCTGTTCAAGCACATCAACGATGATTACGGCCACCATGCCGGCGACATGGCTTTGATGGGTCTTGCCAACAAGCTGGAGAGTGTGTTCTTTCATAAGCAAAGAGATCTGATCTTTCGACTGGGCGGTGACGAGTTCCTGGTGATCATGCTGGATGCTACGGAAAAACAGGCTCTGGCCTGCATGGACAAGCTCATTGATCCCATGACGATCCATCTGGACAGCGCAACAGAGTTTGAAATCTCCGTCTCCATGGGCTACTCCATCTGCCACAGCAACACAGAAAACCCGGCGGAGCACCTCAATGCTGCCGACCGTGCGCTCTATCTGGTAAAGGAGCACGGGCGACATGGATATATGCGCGCAAAGTAATAAAACTCCATAATGAAACAGAAAACGGCGACAAGGCCTGTGAAAGCTTTGCCGCCATGAACGATTATAATTACATAAGAGGCGCGAACAGCCTGAGTATCGCCTGCCATAGCCCCTGTATCGGCTTGGGGGTTGCTTCCTGGATCGATACGCGATGGGAAACGGCAAAAGCCGCTTCCAGATCTGCTTTTATATCCGCGATGGCGGCCACCTGATACAGGTAGTTACCGCACTCAAAGTGGAGATACAGGCTGCGATAGTCCATATTGATGGTACCCACGGTAGCAATCTCGTCATCACAGACAAATACCTTGCTGTGTACAAATCCCGGCGTATAGGTGTAGATGGAGACCCCGCCCCGGATCAGCGCTTCGAAGTAGGACTTCGTGACGCCGTAGACCATCTTCTTGTCCGGAATCCCTGGCGCTATGATGCGCACGTCCACACCCCGACTGGCCGCCAGGATCAGGGCATTGATCATATCACTGTCGATGATCAGATAGGGCGTATAGATCCAGACATAGTCTCGCGCCTGATTCAGGATATTGAGATAAACGTTCTCACCCACGATTTCATCGTCCAGGGGTGAATCCCCGTAGGGTGCCACAAGGCCGGCTGCTGCCTGGTGTTCAGGGAAGTCGCGGTAAAACACGGTGTAATCATGGTCCTCCTGCCTCCATGCATTCCACATTGCCAGGAACATTACGGTGTAGTTCCACACCGCGGGGCCCTGGATCATAATGCCATTGTCCTTCCATTGCCCATAGGGAGGGTTAATGTTGATATACTCGTCCGCCAGGTTTATACCTCCGGAGAATACGGTTTTCCCATCGATGATGGTCATCTTTCGATGGTCGCGGTTGTTCATAATGACGCCGCGCACCGGCGTGAGTTTATTGAATGCATAGCACTTGATCCCCTTAGCCTCCAATTGCTTCGGATAGTCGGTGGGCAGCATGGTAATACAACCCATGTCATCGTAAATCAGACGCACGTCCAGACCGGCCTTTGCTTTGCGCTCCAGGATGTCGAGGATGCCCTGCCACATGGAATCCTGCCTTATGATGAAGTATTCCATGAAGATGAATTCTTCCGCACTTTCCAGCTTCTCGAGCATGACGGGATACACATCCTCACCCAGCGCGTAGTACTTCACTTCGTTGCCTGTCGTAGCGGGATAGCCCGCCTTGTTAGCGATGTATTTGAGCTGGCCCCGCTTGTCCGTATCCACCGATTCAAACAGCGCCTCGTCCTGTCTGAGATAGCGGCGGCTTTCCTCTGTAGTGGCATGGATGCGCTTGAGCGTGTCGCTCCGCAGATAGCTTCGACCAAGTATGAGATACAATAGCGCACCGAACACCGGCACCGCCAGGATCAGTATCACCCAGGGCAAATCAGCACTGAGCCGTTTGCTGCTCTTCACAATGGCCAATACAATCAACACGCCAATGATTCTGTAGATCGTCTCGATCCATGCCGCCTTGTCGCGGAAGAACAGAAATACTGAAATTGAAAAGGCCAGCTGAAGTATCACTCCAGCAGCCACAACGATGCCGCGCTTGATCGCCATCCACATGGTCATTCCTCCTCGTATTCTTATAACCAGCATAAGCCAAAATGGGTCGTCACACAAGTCAGTTTCTGTAATTTTATGAAACAAACGTCTTGTTTTGTATGAGTGAGTTTCGTTTCAGTTTAGATTTCCGTTGTACGATGGCGAATGAAGAACGAAGCATTCCAACGACACGAACAAATCATTTGCAGGAAGGGGAAATCTTAATGTCGCAAATCACTGCGAAGACGCCGTGGGCCGACCACCTTGGCGGCGTGCCCATGCACCTTGACTACTTTGAAGGCTCCATGATCGCCACTGTGGAGGCCGTCGCCGAGAGGTATCCAGACAACGTTGCCTTTGATTTCATGGGCAAATCCACCACCTACAAAGGCATGGTGCGGGAGATCCATCGCTGTGCCAGAGCGCTGAAGACCATCGGCGTGCGCGAGGGCGACAAGGTGACCATCGCGCTGCCCAACTGCCCACAGGCCATTTACATGTTCTACGCGGTGAACCTGGTGGGTGGCATCGCCAACATGATCCATCCTCTCTCCGCCGAAAAGGAGATTGAATTCTATTTGAATGAATCTGAAAGTGTGACCGCCATCACACTGGATCAATTCTACAACAAGTTTGAAAACGTGCGCGAGAACACCAAAGTGGTCAACATCATCATCGCCAGCGTAAAAGACGCTCTGTCCACGCCCATCAAGGCAGGATACATGCTGACGGAGGGACGGAAGATCAAGCGCATCCCAAGGGACGCGCCCGTCATTCGCTGGAAGGAATTCATGGAACTGAGCAAGGCCTGCTTCTATCGCTATCGTGTGGACAGGCAGTCCGACGATCCAGCCGTCATACTGTATTCAGGCGGAACCACCGGCACCACCAAGGGTATCGTGCTAACCAATAAAAACTTTAATGCCCTTGGGCAGCAGGTGCTCGCCGCCAACCCAATGTTCTCCGTCGGCGACAGGATGCTCGCCGCCATGCCGCTTTTCCACGGCTTTGGACTGGGCGTCTGCATCCATACCATGCTCTCCCAGGGCGGTCGCTGCATACTGATCCCGCGCTTTACCGCGGAGAGCTATGCCAAGCAGATCGTAAAGTATCATTGCAACTTCATCGCCGGCGTTCCCACGCTTTATGAGGCGCTGCTGCGGCTTCCCTCCATGGACGGCGCGGATCTGAGCAGCCTGAAAGGAGTGTTCTCCGGCGGCGACAGCCTGTCCATCGAGCTCAAGAAAAAGTTTGACAAATTTCTGGCCGATCACAACGCCTCTATACAGGTGCGCGAGGGATATGGCACCACCGAAACGGTCACAGCATGTTGCCTGACTCCGCCGCACATGTACAAGGAGGGCTCCATTGGTCTGCCTTTCCCGGATACCTACATCAAAATTGTGGAGCCGGGCACCGATCGCGAGCTTCCCTATGGCGAGGAGGGCGAGATCCTGCTGGCCGGCCCCACCGTGATGAAGGAATACGCCGGCCACCCCGAGGAGACCGCTCAGACTCTGCGTGCCCATGCGGACGGGCTGACCTGGGTCTACACCGGCGACCTCGGCACCATGGACGAGGAGGGCTTCATCTTTTTCAAAGGACGTGCAAAGCGCATGATCATCACCTCGGGTTACAATGTGTATCCCGGTCAGTTGGAGAACATTCTGGACGCCCACGAGAAGGTACAGATGAGCTGCGTGATCGGCATACCCGACCCTTATAAGATACAGAAGGTGAAGGCATTTGTCAAGCTGGTGCCCGGCACCCCGGCGACCGATGCCACGCGAAACGAGCTGCTGGATTACTGCCGAAAGCACATTGCCAAATATGCCATGCCCTACGACATTGAGTTCCGGGAGGATATGCCCAAGACGCTGGTGGGTAAGGTTGCCTATCGACAGCTTGAAGAGGAAGAGCTGACGAGACAGGCGAGCTGACAAAGCGCATTCGAAAGGATTTGAAATGAACTATGATGGTGGTAAAATGCCTGGTATTTGCCGCCTCGACGGGCCTGTTTGCCTTTTTCCTGGGCAGGCTGTTTCCCAAGCGCCTGTTTCACTACAGCGCCGCACCCTTCCGGGACTATCGCTGGGAAAAAGGCGGCAGGTTCTACGAGAAGCTTGGAATACGTCGCTGGAAGAACCTGCTTCCGGACATGAGCCGCGTGTTTCCAAAGCTTATGCAGCCGAAACGCATCGATGCCATGCTGGGCTCCGAGGAGATCCTCTGCATGATTGAGGAAACCTGCGTCGCAGAGGCGGTCCATGTCGTGCTCTGTATCGTGGGACTGGTTCTGATCAGGCTGTGGCGAGGCCTGGGTGGCATCGTTGCGTGGCTCTTGTACGCTTTGCTGGGAAACCTGCCTTTTATCATGATCCAGCGCTACAATCGCCCGCGATATGTGGAAATGCTGAAAGCCCGTCAGTCCCGTGCAAGGCGGGTTAACGCCTCATCCCGTGAGCGCCGTCTGCTGATACTGAGCTGTGATACCGGCGAAGGCCACAATGCCTGCGGGCGTGCCATTCGGGAATGCTATGAGACCCATGGCTGGAAATGTGAACAGCGGGACGCGCTCCGTTTTCTGTCCCCGCTGCTGTCCCGCGCGGTAGTATTCTGCCATGTGCACGGTTATCGCCACGCACCGGGGTCCTTTCGGGCGGGATATGCCTTTGCGGAAAGACATCCTGCGCTGCTTGGTGAGAAGTCGCTCGTAGGGCGTCTCATGGCAAGCGGCGCGGAACACCTCTACTGCCATATGCTGGATGGCGGCTACGGTCATGTCATATCCACCCATGTGATCTCCGCCTATATGCTCAGCGATATGCTCAAGCGTTACTCCCTGAAGCCGCGCACAGGATTCGTGGCTACCGATTATACCTGCAGCCCCATCGTGCGGGAGAGCGAGCTGGACTGGTACTTCGTGCCTGACGCTGCCCTCACGCAGGATTTTGTCTGTGACAATATCCCAAAGGAACGCACCGTGCCCTCCGGCATACCGGTCAATGCCACGTTCTATGCGAGGGGCGACGCTCAAGCCGCGAAGGAAAGCCTTGGTATCCCCAGTGAAGACCGTCACATTCTGATGATGGGCGGCAGCATGGGCTGCGGGGACATGCGCGGTATTGCGGCACAGCTGTATCGACGGTTGCCTGACGATGTCACCCTGACCGCCGTCTGCGGCAGCAATCGTCGCCTTGAGCGACGCCTCCGGCACAAATATCGGATGGATTTTCGCATTCGTGTCCTGGGCTACGCGAACAATATGTCCCAGCTGATGGACTCCGCCGATTTGTTCATCACGAAGCCGGGCGGATTGAGTACGACTGAGGCCGCCGCGAAGGGTCTGCCCATGGTGTTGATCGACGCAGTCGGCGGCTGCGAGGACTATAACGCCCGCTTCATGGAACGCGCGGGTATCGCGGTCAGCGCCAGGAAGTCTGTGGAAATCGCACGCATTGCCACGGAGCTGATCCAATCGCCGTGTCTTTTGAAGCGTATGCGGGTTCCGGCTGCAGTGGTTGATCGCCCGGCTGAAATAATCTATCACTATATGGATGCCGCATAGTGGATAAGTTGTGAAGGGAGGAGCAGCTATGATCATTCTCGCGCTTGCTGTCGGTCTGCTTCTGTTCGTCCAGCTGGCCTTCGCGGCGCTGATGTGGTTCAGCCTTCGCAAGGCAAAGCCGCCTGATTTGAGCCGCCCGGAAGCGGTGCGCGGTACACGCTGGGAACCCTATGCACTCACGCTGTCCCGCGGCATTGCCTCCATTCGCAATCAGCCCTGGGAGGACATATGGCTGGATTCGGAGGACGGCCTGAAGCTCCACGCGCGAATGCTGCCCGGAAACTCGGGAAAGACCGTTCTGCTGGCTCACGGCTACCGTTCCTCCGGGGAAAACGACTTCTGCGGGATATTTGACTATTATCACAGCCGCGACTTCACCATCCTGATGATTGACCAGCGTGCCCATGGCGAGAGCGAAGGCAGGTTGATCGGCTTCGGCGTTCGGGAATATGAGGACGTCGCCCTTTGGATGCATTACGCCACCGTGAACCTTTCCGGAACAATCTGGCTGCACGGCGTCTCAATGGGGGCCGTCTCATGTTTGCTGGCGGTCTCCCGAGGCTTTCCTGATCGTCTGAGGGGTATCATCGCGGATAGCGCCTACGATGGAATTGATGAACTCCTGTTCTACCAGAGCATGCGGAAGTACCGGCTTCCCAGGCGGCTGATTATACCTCTGCTGGCCGTCTCCGGCAGGCTGCTTCTGGGAGGGGGATTCAACAAACTTTCCCCATCCAAGGCCGCCGCGGAATGTGCCTTGCCGCTGCTGATGATCCACAGGGACAACGACCACACCATACCGCCTGATATGCCCGCCAGATATCGTGCGGTATGCGGAGACAGAACAACCTTCGTGACCATCCCCGGCGCACGACACGCCATGTGCTGGCTAAAGAATCCACAGGCCTATGAAGCCGCGCTCGACGCGTTCTACGAAGAAACGCTGCATCAATAAACAAACCATTATCCGAGAGCAGGCTTTCGGAGGCAGTCAGGGGAGCGGCTACGGCGCTGCCTCGGTACTGCCTGAAACGTGAAGAGACCAGCTTTTGGCCGGTCTCCGTTCATGTTTTCGGTTTTTACCTGATGGCGCGGCGAAGCTTGCGCACATTGCGCTCCAGCTCAGCCAGTCCCACTTCCAGATCCTCACGGATGATCTCCTGCATGTCCAGGATCGCCATGAGATGCGCGGCAGCGTCGAGAATCGCGCCTTCGACCTCGGGCCCTGCGGCCAGCTCCTCCACCTTGTCCGGCGTCTCCTCGTCGCCCTGCTTTACGACGAATATGCGATCCGGGATGCCGTTCATGTCGTTGTCGTCGATGAAGAGGTCGAACCAGCCGTCCTCTGTAATATCGAAGGCAATGCGGTCGATATTGCCGTCGTGATTGATATCCTGGAGCGCGACCTCCGCTTCCTTGTCCCCGTTGATATCCAACAAGATCTCATTCAAGCTGCCGCGCACCATCATTTTGCGAATATCCTTGTCCTTTTTCATCGAAAGCCTGACCTTCATCAAGGTTCCCACGATTCGCTCCTCCTCTTACGCTTTCTTGAACTTCGCCTTGAATGTCTCGAAGTCGGCGCTGATCTTGGCGCGCTTCTCTTCGACGGCCTTTTTGCGCTCTTCCTTCTTGGTCGCGCGAAGCTGGGCGCGCGCCTGACGCTCCATCTCCTTCTGGAGCTTCTCCGCCTCCTCGACTTCCTCGGCAATCACCGCGGCATCATAGCGCAGGATCTCTACATCAAACTTGGAGAGTTTTCGGTCAAGGTCCGATTCAGTGGCCTCTTCGGCCAGGGCGATCAGGGCCACATCGCCATCCTGGAGCTTGTCCGCCACCGTCTCGATCAGGCTCGCGCTGTTCTTGGCGTCCTTGGCATCGATGGCGCTGCCAATCAGCGCACCTGTGGAGCCGGAGAGCAGCACACCGATGGGGCCGCCCAGAATGCCCAACAGGCCCCCGATCACGCCGCCGTGCAGGGTATCGTCCGTGGTGTGCGCACCAGAATCGAAGCTGTCGCAAATGCTCAGGCCGGTGCCGATCTTCTTCACCAGTGCCATCTGCAAAATGGCGGAATTGTCGGTGACGGGAAGCTGCCTGAGTGTCGTGATGGCCTGGTAGCCCTCGCTCTCTACCTTGAAGATCGCTGTGATAATGTTCTGCATGGTTATCTCCTTTCCATCAAGATCCCTGTCGGGATTTTTTTGATGACCCTATTGTAACACGAATTAATTTATGATACAATTGTTTTATTATCAAGTGATACATGGAGGCGAAAAGATGTATCATATCGTTGACGACCAGCGCTCGCAGAAGTCTGCGCGAAAGCTGGTGGAGGGGCTGGAAACGTGCCTTGCGCGAAAAAAATACGAAGAGATCAGCATTTCCGAGCTGTGCGAGACAGCGGGCGTCGGACGAGCCACCTTTTACCGGCTGTTTGACAACATGACAGATGTGCTGTATTTCCAGTGCAGCGAGGTCATCCGTCTGGTTGCGGACGCGGTGGAGCGAGACGGCATCATCTCCCTCCATCAGGCGATGCTGGACTTTATCAATGAATGGATGAAGCGCCGAAAGCTGCTGGAGACGCTGCAAATCACCAACCAGCTTGAGCTCCTGCACCGCGCGCACATGGAAAACATCACTTCCCTCCGAAAAATCATTGAAACGGTAGGCCATATGGATGAGATACAGGAGGCCTACGTGGTGGGCCTCCTGACATCAGCGCTTCCGGCGCTTATTCGCGTTTGGACTCTGCGGGGCGAAAGGGAATCGGCTGAAGAGCTGTATCTCTGCATGAAATCCAGTGCCTCAATGATCGGCAATCTACTGTAGCACATTCAAAAAAGGGGAGGAATCACAGCATGAAACGCAACAATACCATTGGCATGAAGGCATTGATCGGCTCAATGTTCTCGCTGTCCGAGGACAAGGCTTCAAACGAGGTCATCCGCGACCGGCTGCTGTCCGGCGGCAAAGTGACCGGTACTAACATGTGTGTGATGATCTGCGCAATGATCATCGCCTCCGTGGGCTTGAATACGGGTTCTACTGCCGTCATTATCGGTGCGATGCTGATTTCGCCCCTGATGGGCAGCATACTTGCCATTGCCTACGGTGCTGTTTCCGCGGATTTTCAACTCGCCAGGCAGCACATCGTGGGCTTCGCCTTCCAGATCGTGGTATCGGTACTGGCATCCATGCTCTATTTTCTGATTTCCCCGGTCAAAGAACCCACCGCCGAGCTGCTGGCGCGGACAAATCCGGGGTTCTTCGACGTGATCATCGCCATCGCGGGCGGCATTGCCGGCATCATTGGTCAGACCCGTGAGGACAAAGCCAACAACATCATCCCCGGCGTAGCCATCGCCACCGCGCTGATGCCGCCCCTGTGCACCTGCGGCTATTCCATCGCGAATGGGAACTGGAGAATGTTGGGCGGAGCCGCCTACCTCTTCATCGTGAACGCCTACTTCATTTTCATGGCCTCCTGCGTCATCCTGAGCGCCCTGCGAATCCCGAGGGTACAGGAGCTGACGGATCAGGAGTGGAAGCGGCTGCGCGGGCTGATGCTCCGCAACACACTCTTGACCCTGCTTCCCGCCATCGCCGCGCTGCTGACTCTGCACTGAGCTTATTTTGATTGATTGAACCGGTAACCTATGCCCCGAACGCTCTGCACCATATCCGCATGCTGCCCCAGTTTCCTTCGTAGATGGCGGATATGCACATCTACGGTTCTCGTTTCGCCGAGAAAATCGGGCCCCCAGATCCTGTTAAGAATGAACTCCCGGCTCAATACCCGGCCTCTGTTCTTTGCGAGCAGCAACAGGAGCTCAAATTCCTTGCGGGTAAAGGCGACGGTTTCATCCTCGATGCGCACCTCATATCGCTCCTCGTCGATCACCAAGTCCCCAAACATCAGGGAATTGTCAGCCGGCTCTGACTTCGCTCGTCGTCGGAGCTGTGCCTTGATCCTTGCAAGCAATTCGCGCTGCGAGTACGGCTTTACAATGTAGTCGTCAGCTCCCGCGTCGAGGACATCCACAATGCGCAGCTCATCCGCGTTTGAGGACAGGCAGATGACTGGCAGCGTCTCCGTCGCCGGAATGAATCGGATTGATTGACAAAACGCCATGCCGTCTGTATCCGGTGAATCCGTATTGACCAGGATCAGGTCAGGCTTTCCCGTCCTGGCCGTTCGGATACCCTCCCATCCTTCGTTGGCGGCAATGGCTTTGTAGCCCTCCTGTCTCATCAGGCCGATCAGGCGTTCCTGAGAATCCGAATCGCCATCAACAATAAGAATCAGTTGACTTGACAAAGCTGTCTCCCCTTTCCTCGCTAAAGCGCATCCTCATTGCCTTTAACTCATCATAATCCGCTTTTCTAAACTGAAACGAAACTTCTGCGTCTCACATGAACAAATACTTGCACAGAAGCCTGGATATAGCCTTGTGTGTCCTGCAGTTTCGTTTCAGTTTAGAATTAGCCTGTATAATTGCAAATAGCACAAAGGCAATTAATAATCGATCAGGTGGAAGTAAAACATGAAAACATATAAGGACATTGACAAGATTCCCTCCGGCTGTGCTTCCGAACTGCTTACGCCCGGAGCGCTTGTGCTGGAGGGTGGCGGATGGAAGGGCCTGTACACCGCCGGAGTACTGGACGCCATGATGGAAGAACATGTCAACCTGTCGTCCGTCGTCGGCGTGTCTGCCGGAGCGCTGTGCTCCCTTTGCTATGTAGCCGGACAAATCGGCTGGAGCGCCCGGATCAACCTGAGTTACCGGCATGACACGAATTACTGCGGCTTGGGGGCATTCAGGCGGGATCATGGCATCACCGGCTTTTCATACCTGTTTGACACCATCCTGAAAGTGATGCCGCTGGATGAGGACAGGCTATTCTCGCCAAAACGGCGATTGGCTGTATCGGCGACAAATCTTCAGACCGGAAAGGCGGTTTACTTTGAGAAGGGACATTGCGATCTGTACCGGGCGGTTCAGGCCTCCGCAAGCGTTCCGTACATCTCAGAGCCGGTCCTCATCGACGGTGTGCCTTACCTCGATGGCGGCTGCGCTGAAAAGATCCCCTATCCATGGGCCGAACAGTGTGGTGAGAAAAAGATCGTCGTCGTTCGCACACGCGATGCGGCCTTCCGGCGAAAGTCAGGTGCGCCGAGCCTTGCCGAGAAGGCGAACAGGAATTACCCCGAATCTGTCCGAAGCCTGAAATCGGCAAATGATAATTATAACACCATGGCAGACGCCCTCCAGGCAGATGCCGACAGCGGGAAGATCTATATGATCTCTCCCTCCAGGCACATCAACGTCAAACGCTTTGACGGCAATATGGAAAAGCTGGGGGAGCTGTATTGGTTGGGATACCATGATGCGCACAGTCAGATGAAAGATTTGAAGGCCTTCCTTAAATTCTGACCAGTTACGCTTTTGCTCATTAAACAGCCAGCCCGATTGCTTAGGCTGGCTGTTTCCTATGATGATCTACGCCGCCAGAAACTGACTGTTGTACAATTCAGCATAGCAGCCGTTCTTTGCAATCAGCTCATCATGGGTACCGACCTCTTTGATGTCGCCGTCGCTGATGTAGATGATTACGTCGGCGTCCCGGATGGTGGAGAGCCTGTGCGCAATGACAAAGCTGGTGCGGTTCTCCGTCAACCTGTCCATTGCGCGCTGGATCTTGATCTCGGTCCGCGTATCCACCGAGGAGGTCGCTTCATCCAGGATCAGCATCGGCGCGTCCTCCACCATCGCCCGCGCGATGGTCAACAGCTGCTTCTGCCCTGCCGAAATTGTCACGTTGTCATTCAGAACAGTGTCCAGGCCGTCAGGCAGTGTTCGTATGAAATGACCGAGACCACACTGCTTGCAGATATCCAACAGCCTGTCATCGGAGACGCCCGTTCTGCCATAGGCCAGGTTTTCCCGTACCGTTCCTTCAAACAGCCAGGTATCCTGAAGCACCATGCCAAAGAGCGCGTGCACGTTGTCGCGGCGCAGCTCCGAGAGCGGCACGCCGTCCACCCTGATCGAGCCCCCGTTCAATTCGTAAAAGCGCATCAGGAGGTTGACGATGGTCGTTTTGCCCGCGCCGGTGGGGCCTACGATGGCTACCTTCTGGCCTTGTCTGATCCTGGCAGAGAAATCATGGATGATCGTCTTCTCCGGCATATATCCGAATCGGACGTGATCGAACTCAACCGCTCCCTGCACATCGCTCAGGGTTCTGCTCTTGGTGGATTCGTCGATCATCTCCTCCTCGTTCAGGAACACCGCCACGCGCTCGCTGGCCGCCAGCGCAGACTGAATCTGCGCAAAGCCCTGGCCGATCTGGCCCAGAGGCGACGTGAACAGGCGAATGTAGATCATAAACGCTACCACCACGGAAAACTCGATGCTGCCCGCAAATGCCATGGCAGCGCCCACGACGCACACCGCCACGTACCCGAAATTCCCGATGAAGCCCATCAACGGATGCATGAGCCCCGCCAAAAACTCAGCCTTGAGGGTGTTCTGTCGAAGCCTCTCGTTGCTCTGCCTGAATGCTTCAAGGCCGTCCGGCTCTGCGTTGTAGGCGCGGACAATGGTCTGGCCCGCATAATACTCTTCCACATGGCTGTTGACCTCCGCAAGGCTTTGCTGCCTTGCGTTGAAGTACTTCTGGGATCTTCCCATGATGAGACCCATGCCGATGAACCCGATCAGCGAAGCGCCGATGGCGGTCAAAGCCATGTGCCATTCGGTGATGAACATCATTACCACGCATCCCACCAGTGTCGCCACCGCGGATACCAGCGTTCCGATGCTCATGTTCAGCGATTGAGAGATCATGTCGACGTCGTTGGTGACGCGGGACAATGTGTCGCCATAGTTGTGCGTATCAAAGTAGTTCAGCGGCACGCGATTGATCTTGGCGGATATATCCGAGCGCATGCGCTGGCCGACATGGGTGGAGACGTGATTCATGATGAAAGACTGGAGATAATTCAGCACCATGCTGCACCCATAGATGGCAATCAGAATGCCGCCGATCCGGGCGATTTCACCCATGTCTATATGTACGCCCAATATTGATATGCCCCTCTGAATCACTGCTGTCAGCTCGGAGATGTAATCCGGTCCAATCACAGCCAGTATTGCGCTTCCGGCTGCGCAGCACACGGCAACGACGATGATGGGGAAATACTTCCGGCAGTAGGTCACCAGTGCGCCGAAAGCCTTCCTTTTGTCCTTGGCTCCCGTCATGGAGGGGGCGTCCATTCCCGGCTTAGGCATGCTTCAATTCCTCCTCGCTCATCTGGCTTTTTGCGATTTCCCGATAGGTCTCGCAGTTCTCAAGCAACTCCCCATGGGTGCCCTGTCCGACGACCCTGCCCTCGTCCAGCACAAGAATGAGGTCGGCATCTTTGATGGTGCCGATGCGCTGGCCGACGATCAGGCAAGTACTGTCCTTCATCTCATCCTTCAATGCCGCGCGCAGTGCCCGATCCGTCTTGAAATCCAGAGCGGAGAAGGTATCGTCGAAAATATAGATCTCCGCATTTCTGGCAATCGCGCGGGCAATGGACAGCCGCTGTTTCTGTCCTCCTGAAAAATTTGAGCCGTTCTGCGCCACATGGCCCTCGATACCGCCCTCCTGCGCGTTGACAAAATCCGCGCTCTGGGCAATGTCGATCGCCCGGCGCACGGTATCCTCATCCGCGCGATTATCGCCGAAGTTGACATTGGCCCAAATGTCTCCGCTGAAGAGCACCGCTTTCTGGGAAACATAGCCGATCCTGCGTGAAAGCTCCTCCTTTCCATATTCGCGCACATCATGGCCGTCCACCAGAACCGTGCCTTCCGTAGCATCGTAGAATCGGGAAACAAGATGCGTCACGGTGGATTTACCGCAGCCCGTCGCCCCGATAAAGGCCACCGTCTGCCCGCGCTCCGCCCTGAAGCTC
The DNA here is from genome assembly GCA_902785105.1 of uncultured Eubacteriales bacterium. GTDB lineage: Bacteria > Bacillota > Clostridia > Christensenellales > Aristaeellaceae > UBA2862. The sequence continues at coordinate 33,854 of CACZXF010000014.1, forward strand.
ACATGCTCCAGCACATTGTTCTGCCCATCGGGATATTTAAAGGAAACGTCTCTGAATTCCACTGTGCCTTTCTCTCGCGTCTCGCCAACGCCCTTGCCCGGCGCGATCTGCTCAGGTGTATCCAGCACCTCGTTGATGCGCTTCACGGAAACCATGGCTCGCGGCGCGATCATGAAGATCATGGCCAGCATCATGAAGGATGCGATGATCTGCATGCCGTAGGACATGAACACGATCATCTCTCCGAACAACCCGGGAACCTCCACGATATTGGCCCGGTTGATGATCACTGCCCCGATCCAATAGATGGCCAGGGATATGCCGTTCATGACCATTGACATCACAGGATTGAGCAGCGCCATGACCCGACCCGCAAACAGCTGCGTGCGGGTGAATTCATCATTGACCTGTTCAAACTTCTGCTGCTGGAACCCCTCGGCGTTGAAGGCTCGGATCACCCGAATACCCGTCAGGTTCTCCCGCGTCACCCGGTTCAGGCTATCCGTAAGGCGCTGCATCACCTTGAACTTCGGGGAGACAAGAAGCATGATGGTGATAATTGCCGCAAGCAGCGCCACAACCGCCGCGGCTACTGCCGCCGTCCACTGCCACTGCTTTCCCGAGATCTTGACTATGCCCCAGGCCGCGGTGATAGGGGCTTTGATCATCATCTGCAGGCCCATGGTCAGCAGCATCTGAACCTGCTGAACATCGTTGGTCGAACGCGTAATCAAGGACGCGGTGCTGAATCGGTTGATCTCTGCCATGGAAAACCGCTGCACCTTGGTGTATAGGGTTTCGCGCAGTCGAGCCGAATAGTTTGCGGCAATGTTCACCACAAACCAGCTGGTCAGTATGGAGCAAGCCATGCTTCCCAGCGCGCACAACAGCATATAGCCACCGTTTTTCCATATGTCGCTCATCTGGCCAGAGACTCTTCCCTGAATGCCGGAGGAGCCAGACGCGATCTGAGTAATGGCGTTCATATAATCCGGCATCTTCAAATCGAGCCACACCTGTGCGACAATCAGCACCAGCACACAGAAGGCAAACCGCCATTCGCGTTTTGTCAGGTGCTTCAACAGCTTGATCATGCCCTGTGACGGTGTAAAATAGATCTGGGGAAAAGTGAGAGAGGAAGAGCGCGAAGCGCCAACAGGGGCGCCCCCTAGGGGGCGGCGAAAGTTAAGAATATATTA
>CACZXF010000015.1 GCA_902785105.1 uncultured Eubacteriales bacterium
TACTTGAATCCATGTTATGATGTAGCGCCGTATACCTGACCGGTACGTACGGTGCAACGGGAGGGGCGAGGGCTATGGCCCTCCTTCTACCCTATTGGGTCAGGGTATGTTTTCAAAGTCGCCAAGGCCGCGAATGATGCGCGTAAGGGTAAAGCGCAGGCGTTCCATGGGGCGCAACCCCCGCAGGAAACGGCGATAGGCGCGGAGACCGAGCTCCACGTTTTCCTTCTTCATCGGGCGTCCACCATAGCGGCTGTAGCTGATGGCCTGGACAAAATCGACGTAATCGGGATTGTCCAGTTCCTTGCAGATCCGCTGGACAAAGGCGTCCGGTGTCTCGCCATTCTGAGGTGACTGTCCCATGTGGGCCAGGAGCGTCAGGTTGGCGCGATAGGCGATCATCGCGGCCTGCTGGGCGCGGCGGCTCTTGCCGCACAGCGCCATTGGGTCGGAGGCCTCCAGCCGCTTCTTGACCCAAATGGCGGCCAGTATGAGCAGCGCCAGCAGCAATAGCGGAATCAGGAACCAGGGAGTGTTTCCACTCTGGCTTTCCGGATCAGGATCATCCGGTGGCGGCGTTTCATCTTCCTCAGGGGTATCGTTGTTGTCATCCTCGGGGTTTTCCTCCGGATTGTCCTCTGAGTTCTCCTCGTTGTCATCCTCGGTGTCGTTCTCGGAATTTTCCTCGGAATTATTCTCCTCCGGCGGCTCTGAGGCATCGTCCTCGGTTTCACCATCCATGTTTTCAGATTTATCTTCGAAGGGTGTCTGCTCGGTGTTTTCTTCACCTGTGCCAAAGCTGAAGCGCTCCTCGCCGTTCCCGCCGCCGGTGCCAGCATCGCCGTGGCCAGGGCCGCCGTTTGTGGCGTCGAAGGGAATCCAGCCCATGCCTTTGAAATAGACCTCCGCCCAGGCGTGGGCGTCCATGCCGGTGAGGGTGACGGTATCTCCCGCCCCGACGCGGGCGTAATAGCCCTCCACATAGCGCGTGGGCAGTCCCGCCAGTCGGCCCATTACCGCCATGGCCGTGGCGAAATAGCTGCAATAGCCCTCTTTTGATTCCAACACAAACCAGGAGGCGAAATCCCGCCCCTGCGGCGGATATTCCACGTCCAGTTTATAGCGCATGTTCCTGCGCAGGTAGCCCGCAATGGCCATGGCACGGTCATAGGCATTGTCCGCGCCCGTGGTCAACTGTGCGGTGAGCTGCATGAGTCCCGGCTCAACGCCGCTGGGAAGCTGACTGTGGGCGGCGAGTATGGCGTCATATTGGGAATCGTTGGCATTTTCCGCCGCGATGGCCGCCTGCCGGAACGCTTCGCTGAATATAGGGTTCAGGGATTCCACGCCGTAGACGTCGCCCGTCTGCGCCTCGCGGGCCATGAACATCTCGCCGGAGGAATTGTAGTAGACCGCGTTGGAGAGATCCATGTCGAAGCGGTTCAACCGCCCCGGCACGAAAAGCGTCGATGTGGAAGAATCCAGAAGCTCTACCTGCCCGCTGACGGCATCGAAGCCCTGTGTGTTATCGTAATTCAGGTTAAATACCCTGTCGCGGACGGCGCGGTGGGTCAGGTCAAAATAGAGGTAGCGGTTCTTCGACGTGACGTCGATCCAGGAATACCCGGTGTAGGTGCTGCGTATGGTGCCGCGCAGCAGCAGGTCGCCGTCCGCTGTCACCCGCATCACCGGATTGGGGTCGGGATTGGCGGGACCGCCCAGCATGGCCACCGGCTGTCCATCCACCTCGCCGCCGTGGTTATAGCCTTCCTCGCTGATGGAAAAGGCGATGCGCTCGTGGGTGAAGTTGAAATACTGTTCAAAGACGTTGCGTACGCGGTTCGCCAGCTCCTCCATCGGAGGCCAGGTGACGCGGCTCGCGGGGGAGAGCATCAGTGCCAGCGCCACCGCCAGTATCGAGGGAATCAGCACCCGAAGGGGCAGAGCGTCCCGCGGCCCGAGGTCTGAAAGCGCAAAGGCCATGGCCCCGGCTACCAGTCCCGGCACCGTCGCGGCGATGGAGGCCCTTGCGGACATGCCGTGGCTGAACACCAGCATCGAAGCCAGCAGCATGATCGCCAGCCCGGACAGCCCCTGCTGATACAGCAACAGAAAGAAGAGCATTGCCATCACCAGCGCCGCGCAGATCAGCAGCGTCTCGAGGACGTTCATCTGTGCAGAGCTGACAATGCCCGACTGCCATGCGGCAAAGAACGCCGGTATGGCCCGCATACCCGGCAGGTGGGACAGGATGTAGCCCCCCGAAATCAGCCCGAGCCCGGCCAGCGCCAGCACCGCCGAGATGCCGGAGAAGGCCATCAGTCCGCAGGCCGCCGCCCCCAGCGCCGAGGCCAGCCACAGAGGCCGAGCCATGCTCACGCTCAACGCCGAGCCGATGGTCGTCAGCCCGCTGGCCGAAAACGCCATCGCCATCAGCGCCGTGGTGAGCGCTTTGTAGATTTTGGCTTTGTTACTCATAATCTATTTAGATTTGGACATGATCCGTTCTAATCGTAGTCGTCATCAAAGTCCCGATCAGCGCGGGTGGAAACGGGGTGATCGATGGTCCAGGGATCCAGCTGCTCCGCCTGCACGCCTCCCATGCGGAGGCGCTCCAGCATGGTCAGGTTTTCTTCCCGCGCGTCATCGGAGATCCATATCAGCCGCGTGGTGATGCCGGACTGCTGCATCCTCAGCACCGTGTCCGCGATGCGGGAGGTCAGCCGCGCCGTCACCAGCACCGCGCCGCCGGTGCGCTGGAGACGCGCTTGCATCAGCAACAGTACCTTTTCATAATCATAGGGGCTGTCAAATACCACCCGCAGCATGGCGTCCTCGTAGGGCGGGAAGTCGGCGGGGGCCTGGCCTGCCAGCTCAGAGGGATGGGCGTTGGTCAATGGCATCCGCGTGGGATAGCCCGCCTCAAGCTGGGCCTTCACCGCGTTCAGGCTGGCCTCGCAGACGCAATCCTCGATGGTGAGCTGCTGGTCCTTCAGCGCCGTCACCTGCTGTAGATCGGGGATGACCAGCGTGTCCGGCCGGGCGCTCTCCTCATAGGTGCGCACCATCAGCTCCCGCTTGCGCAATGACAGCTTCCAGTGGACCTTCTTTAATTCGTCCCCGTCCTGCCATTTGCGCACGTCCGAGGGCAATGCGTTGTCCTCCGTGGCGGTGGAGCGGAATTCGGGTCCCATATCCGCGTTTTTCAAAAGCATGGGCTCAATGTCCGTCACCCGCGGGTGGACTTCCATTTTAACCAATTTCAGGTTGGGCCGTCGGGACAAGTCGATCATGCCGAAGATATCCGTGACGGTGATTTTTGTCACACCGGCCTCATATACGCCGCGATGGGGACAGTGGATCACCTGTCGAAATGTGCGGGACACAAAGGGCGGCGACGTGACGTTGACCTCCTGGGTCCCGGAAAAACCCGAGGGCACGCTGAGCTGTACGCGAATGGCCGAAACCGGGAGTATCGACGTGTGGCGCACGGTGAATACCGTCATCAGGCTTTCGCCGCGGGTTACCCTTGCCTTGACGCCTTTTAATTCAAATCGAATCGACCAGAGCGTCCACAGGGCGGAAAACAGTCCCAGCGCCAGCATCATCAGCAGCATGAAGAATACCAGGTAATAGAGCCGCGTCCCCGTGGAAAGTCCCGCTGCCAGCAGCGCCGCCATGCACAGCGCGTAGCCTACGCGCCGGGCGTTTAGTATGTTCATGATTTAAAGCTTTGCTCCATGAGTCTTATTTTTCCAGTGCCAAAGATGAACAAGGATTTATCGAGCTAATGGAAAATAGATAATGAAAAATGCCTTTGTTTGCGGACGGACTAATCATTCTCCGTTTCCCATTCTCAAACAAATCCCAATTCATCAACGAAATGCTGAACTTTATTTGACCTTCACCGGCACCTGCACCGAGCCCATGACGTTGTTCAGTACCCGCTGGGCGGTCATATTGCGCATCCTTGCCTCGGGACTGAGCACCAGACGATGGGCTAGCACGGGCTCGGCCATCTTCTGGACGTCCTCGGGGCGCACATAATCCCGCCCCTCCAGCAGCGCGTTGGCCTGGGAGGCCCGCACCAGCGATATGGCGGCGCGTGTGGAGACGCCAAGCTGTAGCGCGCCGCTGCGCCGGGAGGCCGCCGCGATGGCGGAGACATAGACGCGAATCTCCTTCGCCGCGTAGACCTTCTCCACCTCCTGCTGGAGCCTGACAATATCCGAGCTTGAACAGATGGGCCGCAGTTCCTCCATGGGGCGGGTGGAACCGGTGTAGCGCTCCAGTATGGCAGCCTCCTCCTCGGCGGTGGGATAGCCGATGGAGATGCGCATGAAGAACCGGTCAAGCTGAGCCTCGGGCAGGGGATAAGTGCCCACAAAGTCCACCGGGTTCTGGGTCGCCAGCACGATGAAGGGCTCCGGCATCGGATAGGTCACGCCATCCACGGAGACCTGCCCCTCCTCCATGACCTCTAAAAGCGACGATTGGGTCTTGGGCGAGGTGCGGTTGATCTCGTCTGCCAGTACAATCTGGCTCATGATCATGCCCGGCCGGTATTCCAGCTCGCCGGTCTTGAAGTTGGCGATGGAAAAGCCCGTTATATCCGAGGGCGTGATGTCCGGGGTGAACTGTATGCGCTTGAAGGAGCAGTCCAGCGACCGCGCCAGTGCGCTGGCCAGCGTGGTCTTGCCCACGCCGGGCACATCCTCGATCAGCACATGCCCCCGACACAGCAGCGCGATCATCATCAGCTCCACCGCGCTCTCCTTGCCCACGATCACCTTGCCCACGTTTTTCGTCAACAACTGCGCAAAGCGCTGCGTTACCTGCATAAATATTGTCTCCTTTAGAATAGTTGACCACAGATTCATCCAATAATAAGTATACATTTTTATTCGCCGTTTTACAATAAAATCTGTGCAAAACGGCGAAGGTGTGCTATAATATTAAAAAAACGGCCACAATTTGAACCTGTTCTTAACCGGGAGGGCGACGCTGTGATCAGAGGCATCGGTCTTGATCTTTGCAACATCGAGCGCATGGCGAAGGCCATCGAGAAGGAACGCTTCCTCGAAAGGGTCTTTACGGAAATGGAGCGCGAGCGCATCCTTGCGGCATCGGTACTTCGGCGCGGTGAGATTGCGGCTGGTTTGTTTGCCTCCAAGGAGGCCGTGGCCAAGGCGCTGGGGACGGGCTTCGACGGCTTCGGCCCCGCCGATATCGAGGTCCTTCCTGATGAGAAGGGCTGTCCCGTCTGCACATTGCATCATGGCGCCGCGGAGCTTTTGGGCAGCGGGCGAATGTGGGTCAGTATTACCCACGAATCCGGCATGGCCGCCGCAACGGCGATACGGGAGGAGGATTGACATGAAGCCATTGATCACCCCCGCCGCCATGCGGGCCATGGAGCGGCGCTATTTTGACGAGACCGGCACGCTGTCCATCGATCTCATGGAGACGGCAGCCCGGTCCCTGTGCGATATCATTCTTAAAAGGTATGGTCCGGATAAACTGATCGGCTTTGCATGTGGCCCCGGCGGCAACGGCGGCGACGGTTACGCCTGCGCGAGAATGTACCGCGAGGCGGGCGGAAGGGCATTCATCATATCCACCGGAGAACCGACCTCCCCGGATGCCGCAGAGAATCTTCGCCGGGCGTGTAAGGCGGGAGTTCCGGAGGATTTGGAAGCACGCCCGGATATATGGGTGGACGCCCTTTATGGCACAGGATTGTCCCGTGCGCCAACCGGCCTTTCTGCGGAATTGATCGACCGCATCAATGCTGATCACGCCTCGGGCAGCGCTGTGATCGCCGTGGACATTCCCTCCGGTCTGAACGGCTTGACCGGAATGGCCTATCATCCCTGCGTCCGGGCCGATCTGACCTGTACCTTTCAGTACGTCAAGCCAGGGTGCTTTCTGGCGGATGGATTGGATGTGGCGGGGGAGGTACTGACGCTGGACATCGGCATTCCCGAAGCCTTTTATCCAGCGGACAGTCCCGCGATTATCGACGAGTCCGACATTCATGCCTTTCTTTCAAAGCGCCCCCGGAATTTCCACAAGGGCAACGCCGGTCATCTGCTCATCGTGGCGGGCTCTTTCGGCATGGCCGGGGCCGCGGCGCTCTGCGCGCTGTCGGCGATGGTCTGCGGCGCGGGACTGGTGACCATAGCCTGTCCGCGCTCCATCGTGCCCATGCTGCAAACCCTCGCCCCCTGCGCCATGTGCGTGCCTCTGCCGGAGGCGGACGGCGCGATTTCGGCGGAGGCGGTCGATGTGCTGAAAGCCATCCTGCCCGGCAAGGACGCCGTGGTCTGCGGCTGTGGGCTGTCCAGACGGGCGTCGCTGGAAGTGATTCAGACGGTATTGGCCTGCGGCCTGCCCGCACTGCTGGATGCCGATGGGCTGAATATCATTTCAGAAAATGACGCATTAAAGGCTATGCTTCATCCCCATCACCTGCTGACTCCCCACCCCGGAGAGGCCGCGCGGCTCCTTGGAAAAAGGATTGAAAACCCCATAGACGATGCCTTTAAGCTGAAGGTTTTGGGTTGCCAGACACTGTTGAAGGGCTCGGCCACGGTGATTCCCGTTGGGAATCGTGCGTTACTTTCCGTCAGCGGCACCAGCGGCATGGCGAAGGGCGGCAGCGGCGATTGTCTCTCGGGGGTCATCGGCGCGCTGATGGCCCAGAATAAGATGTTGACAGGTGATAAATTGGCGATGTGCGCCGCCGTGGGGAGTGAACTGCACGGCCTCGCGGGGGAAGCCGCCGCAAAAAAGCGCGGGATTCACGGTATGACGCCGCTGGATTTGATCGACGCCCTGCCAGAAGTGTTGAAGCGCTATGAATGATCCCTTTGCAAAGCGTCTCAGAGAGACTGTGAGGGCTGTCTTACCCCAAAACGCATTCCTTCGGCGGGACAGGGGCGACGCGCTATTCATCACTGACGCCCCGCGCCGGGGCATGAATCCCGATTGGGCGTCACTGGGCTTTCTCTGTGAGACAAAGGACGGACTGGCACGCATAACCCCCGGTCCCATCTGGCTGAATGCACTGGAATCGGAGTATGCCTTGCCTCCCGACCGCCTTTGCCGCACATTTGCGCGATTCAAGGGCACGCCATCCCCGGCGTCAATTCAACTGTTCGCTCTGGGCATGAAAATGCTGGATGGCGGGCCTTATGATCCCGCCTTTGACCGCAGCCTCCGGCAGACCGCTGCCGAAGCCCTGCGCAAACACGAAAACTGCGGCGGGCTCTATGCCTGCGCGCTTATACACCATCGAATAGAGAAGGAGAGATTGAAATGAAGCTGAAATGGCTGGGACATTCCTGTTTTGAGATCACGCTGAACAACGGCAAGGTGTTTGTCACCGATCCCTACGACGACACCGTGGGCTACCCGTCCCTTCACGCCAAAGCGGACGTGGTGCTGTCCTCCCACGACCACTTCGACCATAACTACTTCGCCGCCATCGAGGGCGAATATCAGCTCATCAACAAACCCGGCGAATACGAGTGTTTCGGTGCGAAGATCACCGGTGTCCACAGCTTCCACGACGAGGTCCGCGGCGCGAAGCGGGGCGAGAACGTCATCTTCACCCTTGAAGCCGACGGGGTGAAGCTGACCCACCTGGGCGACCTGGGCCACATGCCCGAGACTGAGGAACAGAAGGCCGCCATCCGCGGCGCGGACGTGCTGCTCATCCCCATCGGCGGCGTGTTCACCATCACCACCCCCGAGGCCGTGAAGGTCATCGAAGCCTACAAGCCCGTCGCCGCCATCGCCATGCACTATCGCAACCACCTCTGCAATTTCGATGTGGCCGACAACGCGGAATTCATCAAAGAGACCAACGCCGTCACCCTGCCCAACGAGGTCGAGGTCTTCAAAGGCGCACTCCAAGGCTGTTATGTGATGGAGATTTGAAGACGATATATTGCTGAATAAGCAGGGAGTCGTCTCCCCTACAAATCCCAATTTAATAACAAAATTTGTATATTTTGGAGGAAATGCCAATGGTACATTTTGTCGGCGCGGGCAGCGGCGCTGTGGATCTGATCACCGTGCGCGGCGCGAGGCTGCTTTCGGAGGCGGACGTCATCATCTACGCCGGATCGCTGGTTAATCCCGAGCTGCTGAAATACGCAAAGCCGGGCTGTGATATTCATGACAGCGCGAAGCTGACACTGGAGCAGGTCATCGCCATCATAAAAGCTGCCGAGGCCGCGGGGAAGACCACCGTCCGCCTGCACACCGGGGACTCCAGCATCTACGGCGCGGTGCGGGAGCAGTTTGACGAGCTGGAAAAGCTGGGCATCGAATACGACGTGTGTCCCGGCGTCAGTGCTTTCTGCGGCGCGGCGGCGGCGCTCCGGGCGGAATACACACTGCCCGACGTGTCCCAGTCCGTCATCATCACCCGCGCTGCGGGCCGCACGCCGGTGCCGGATAGGGAGAGCATTCGCAGCTTTGCCCAGCACAAGGCGACGATGGTGCTGTTCCTGACCACCTCCTTGGCTTATGACGCCCAGCGGGAGCTCATCGAGGGCGGCTATTCCCCGGAGACCCCTGCCGCGGTGGTCTACAAGGCTACCTGGCCGGACCAGAAGATCTTCCGCTGCACCGTGGGCACGCTGGGCGATACCGTCCGGGACAACGGGCTGACCAAGACCTCCCTGATCGTGGTGGGCGGTTTCCTGGGCGACAACTACGATCGCTCCAAGCTCTATGACCCCGGCTTCACCACTGAATTCCGGCAGGCTGAAAAATGAGGGCGGCACTGTTTGCCTTCACCGTAAAGGGCAAGGCCACGGCCCTTCGCATCGCCGCCGCGTTGGACGGCTGGGAGCTGTCCCTTCGCGTCCCTGAAAAGCTGAAGGACGTTCGATTTGAAGCCTATGCCGGTACCCTGCCCGACTATACAGGGAGAGTCTTTGAACGCGACGCGCTGATATACGTCGGCGCGGCGGGCATCGCAGTGCGGGCCATTGCGCCCCACGTCGCCAGCAAGCGCTCTGACCCGGCGGTGCTGTGCGTGGATGAGAAGGGGCAGTACATCATCCCCATACTCTCCGGCCACATCGGCGGCGCCAATCGTCTGGCGCGAAGCCTCGCGGCGGCGCTGGACGCCACGCCGGTGATCACCACCGCTACGGACGTCAACGGACGATTTTCGGTGGACACCTGGGCCACTGAGCATAACATGGTCATCACCTCCATGCCCCTGGCCAAGCGCGTGTCGGCGGAGATACTGACCCGTGACATTCCTTTCTGGTCGGACGCGGAACGTTCCGGAAAACTGGTCGACGGCCTCATCTGGTCAAATGCCGGTTCGCTGGGCGTCTGTGTCTCTATAAGGAATTTACATCCCTTTGAGGATACGCTGTTATTAATTCCGAAGGTTCTGCATGTGGGTTTGGGTTGCCGCCGCGGGACCCCTGCGGAGGCAATCGACGCAGCGATCGAAAAGGTATTTAATGAAAATTACCTGCGCAAGGAGGCTGTGGCCGACGCGGCAAGTATTGACGTAAAATCGGACGAAGTCGGGCTGATAACCTGCTGTCGGAACTATGGCTGGCCCGTCACCTTCTATACTGCGGAGCAGTTGAACGCGGTGCCGGGCGACTTTGCGAAATCTGAATTTGTGAAAAATACCGTGGGCGTGGACAACGTCTGCGAACGCGCGGCGGCGGCCCCAGGCGGGCGGATCATCGTCCGCAAGACTGCGTTGAACGGCGTGACCGTGGCTGTCGCGGAAGAGAAATGGGGGATTGACTTTGGCTAAACTGCGCGTGGTGGGCATCGGCCCCGGCGATTATGAGGAAATGACGATCCGGGCGGTCAACGCCCTGAACGCCTGCGACGTCATCGTGGGCTATCACGTCTATGTGGACCTGGTGAAGGCGCACTTCCCCGACAAGGAATTCTTCACCACGCCCATGCGGAAGGAGGCGGACCGCTGCCGCATGGCGCTGGACCTGGCCCGTGAAGGCCGGGACGTGGCGATGATCTGCTCCGGCGACGCGGGCATCTACGGCATGGCGGGCCTGATCTACGAGCTTCGCGGGGAGAATGAAACCATCGAGGTGGAGGTCATCGGCGGCCTGACCGCGGCCACCTCCGGCGGCTGCCGCCTGGGCGCGCCGCTGACCCATGACTTCGCCGTCATCAGCCTGTCCGATCTGCTGACCCCCTGGGAGACCATCGAAAAGAGGCTGGATTGCGCGGCGGCGGGCAACTTCGGCATCGCCCTCTACAATCCCCGCAGCATGAAGCGCTCGGACTATCTGCAAAAGGCCTGCGACATCGTCATGAAGCATCAGTCCCCGGAGACCATCTGCGGCGTTGTGCGCAACATTGGCCGCGAGGGAGAGGAGACGAAGGTCATGCCCCTCAGGGAATTGAGGGACTACGAGGCCGACATGTTCACCACCGTTTTCATCGGCAACAGTTTCACCAAGGTCGTGGACGGCAAGATGGTCACGCCCAGGGGGTATCGGGATGTCTGAGCTGTGCGTCTTTGCGGGCACCACGGAGGGCCGGCGGCTGGTGGAATTCCTGGCCGGTCAGCCGGTGCGGGTCTGCGCCTGCGTGGCGACGGAATATGGCGAGACGCTGATCCCCCAGGCCGACAACGTGGAGGTCCGCGCCGGCCGGCTGGACGGTGAGGCCATGCAAAGCCTGTTCCATGAACGGCACTTTGACATGGTGATCGACGCCACTCATCCCTTTGCCATCGTGGCATCTGATACCATCGCCGGAGCCTGCGACGCCATGGGCGTGGAATGCCTGCGCTTAAACCGGGACGGCGGCGGCGCGGACGACGAGGCGGTCGTAGTGGGCTCCATTGCAGAAGCTGCCGCCTTTCTGGCGGAACATCCGGGTGTCGCGCTGCTGGCGACGGGGAGCAAAGAGCTGACACCCTATACCATAGTTCCAGACTATAAAGAGCGCTTCTATCCGAGGGTGCTGCCCATGGCGTCCTCCCTCGCAGCTTGCGAGGCGGCGGGGTTTGCCCCGGCCCACATCATCGCCATGCAGGGTCCCTTTTCCGTGGACATGAATGTGGCGACTTTGAAGGCCATCGGCGCGAAGTGGCTGGTCACCAAGGAATCGGGCAAGAGCGGCGGTTTCGATGAGAAATTGGAGGCCGCCCGACGCGCCGGGGCGCGATGCGTCGTCATCGGCCAGCCGAAGCAGCGGCCGGGGCTGGATTATGCCGGGGTGGCACGTCGCCTGGCAGAGCAATACGGCATAAAGCCCGTGCGAGAGGTTGCCGTGGTTGGCATCGGCATGGGCTCGCCGGAGACGCTGACCTTCGAGGCGGACGCCGCTCTGCGGGATTGCGAGTGCGTCATCGGCGCGAAGCGCATGCTGGAGGCCGTGGGCCGCTACGGCAAACCCGGCTTTGCGGAGATCGCCCCGGCGAAGATCGTCGCCTGCATGAACGAACACCCGGAATACCGCCGCTTCGCCGTGGTGATGTCCGGGGATTCTGGATTCTACAGCGGCACCAAGAAGCTGCTGCCAATGCTGGCAAGTGACAAAGTCCGCGTGATTCCCGGCCTCAGTTCCCTGCAAGTGCTGTGCGCACGGTGTCAGACGAGCTGGGACGACGTGAAGGCCATCTCCCTCCATGGCCGGGGAGGCTCCGCCGTGCCCGCCCTCAGGGAATACGGTAAGGTCTTTGCACTGATGGATGGCGCGGACGCGGTCAAGCATATATGCACGGATCTCATTGCCGCCGGCATGGGGGAAGCACGGGTGTCCGTGGGCGAACGCCTATCCTATCCTGATGAAAAGCTGACCTGCGGCACGGCGCATGAACTGAAGGATTATGCCTGCGCTCCGCTGAGTGCCATCCTTCTGGAATATCCGACACAGCCTATGCCGCTGCCGGTGGGTCTGCCGGATGAAGCTTTTCTCCGCGAACTGGGCGGTGACAGCGGCAAGGCCGTGCCCATGACAAAATCCGAGGTCCGGGCGGTCTCCATCGCGAAATTGCGACTGACCCGTAACGCTGTGGTCTACGACATCGGCGCAGGCACGGGATCTGTTTCCGTAGAAGCCGCATTGAACTGCCCCGAAGGACAAGTTTACGCCATTGAGTGCCGGGAGGACGCCGCCTCGCTCATTGAAAGGAATATTCAGAAATTCGGGCTGAAAAACCTGACGGTTGTGCGGGGCATGGCGCCCGAAGCCATGCGGGATCTGCCCACGCCGACTCACGCCTTCATCGGCGGCTCCAGCGGGAATATGAATGAAATCATACAGGCGCTGCTGGACGAGAATCCAAATGTGCGCATCGTCATCAACGCCATCGCGCTGGAATCAGCGGGGGAGATTGCGGACGCGGCGAAGCGCTTCGGCTTCGAGGACTGCGAGATCGTGCAGATGAACCTTGCCCGGAGCCGTCGCGCGGGACGCTATCACCTGATGACGGGACTGAACCCCATCTACATCGCCGCCATGCAGCGGCGGGAGGACGAGCATGAAGATTGAACTGGAACGGGTCGCGCCTATGGAGATCGAGGCGCGGAGCTTTGAAATCATCGGGCAGGAGCTGAACAGGCCCATTGACGAAAAACTGGCCCCCATCATCAAACGCGTGATCCATACCACCGCGGATTTCGACTACGCGGAAAACCTGTGCTTCTCCGAGGGCGTGCTGGATAAGGCGCTCAAAGCCATTCAGGACGGCGCAGCCATCGTCACGGACACCACCATGGCCATGTCCGGCATCAACAAGAAGGCGCTGGCGAAGCACGGCGGCGAGGCCTTCTGCTTCATCGGCGATCCCGATGTCGCAGAGGCGGCGAAGGCCGCGGGCAGCACCCGTGCCGTGCAGGCCATGGAGAAGGCGGCCAAGCTGGACCGCCCGCTGATCTTTGCCATCGGCAACGCTCCCACGGCGCTGATCCACATCTATGAGATGATCTCCGAGGGTAGGCTCGATCCCCGTCTGGTCATCGGCGTGCCGGTGGGCTTCGTCAATGTGGTGCAATCCAAGGAACTCATCATGACCGCCGACGTGCCCTACATCGTCGCCCGCGGCCGCAAGGGCGGCAGCAACGTCGCCGCCGCCATCTGCAACGCGCTGCTCTACATGCTGGGGAGATAACCGCCATGCTTCGACATTACATCACCAAGGGCGGCAAGACCATGCGCTGCGGCTACACCACCGGCTCCTGCGCGGCGGGGGCGGCCATGGGCGCGACCAGGTTTTTATTGACAGGAGAAGCCCCGGAGACCGTGGCGCTGGACACCCCGAAGGGCATAAGGCTGGCGCTGGAGATTCTGAACCCGGAGGCGGGGGAGGGCTGGGCCAAGTGCGCCGTCCAGAAGGACAGCGGCGACGACCCGGACATCACCAACGGCATACTGATCTACGCGACAGCGGAAAAGATTGCCGATGGCGTAGAGATCGATGGCGGCGAGGGCGTGGGCCGCGTCACGAAGGAAGGTCTCGACCAGCCCGTCGGCGCGGCGGCCATCAATTCGACGCCCCGCAGGATGATCGACGAAGGCGTCCGTGCGGTCTGTGCGGAATGCGGCTATCCGGGCGGCATAAAGATCACCATCTCCATCCCCGACGGCAAAGCGCTGGCGAACAAGACCTTCAATCCCCGCATCGGCATCGTGGGCGGCATATCGGTCATCGGCACCACGGGCATCGTGGAGCCCATGAGCAACGCCGCGCTGGTGGACACCATTAAACTGGAGCTGAGCGTGCTCTCCGCCGGCGGCGCGAAGGGCGTGTTGCTGTGCCCCGGCAACTATGGCGAGACCTTCGCGAAGGAGACGCTGGGGCTGAACATGACCCGGCAGGTCTCCGTCAGCAACTTCATCGGCGACGGCATCGAGGCGGCGGTGAGTTACGGCTTTGAGCGCATACTGCTGGTGGGCCACATCGGCAAGCTGGTCAAGCTGGGCATCGGCCTGCACAACACCCACTCCGCCTACGGTGACGGACGCATGGAGACGCTGATCGCCTGTGCCCTGGAGTGCGGCGGCGACGTGGAACTGCTCCGTGAAATTTTGAACTGTGTCACCACTGACGCGGCGCTGGAGGCCATAGACAAAAGAGGACTTTTGTCCCCCGTCATGTCGGTGCTCGGCAGGCGCATACAGGCGTGTCTCGAACGGAAGGTCCCCGTGGGCACCGAGATCGGCTTCATCTGCTTTACCAACGCAGAGCCCTGGAAGGGCGTGCTGATGCAGAGCGAAAACGCCGACCGGCTGGCGGAGGAGTGGAAAGCGTAATCACAGAAAGGAGCTCGAAAATGTCCAGGATTCTTTTGCTCAATGGCAGTCCCCATAAAAACGGCTGCATCGCTACCGCCTTTGCTGAAATGTTGCCAATTTTCGCAGAAGAAGGCATCTATGCGGAGGTCATACATATCGGCGCTCAGGACATACGGGGCTGCATCGGCTGCAACCGCTGTCAGACCGCCGGAAAGTGCGTCTTTGACGACGCGGTGAACGCCTTTGCGCCGAAATTCGAGGCCGCCGACGGCCTGATCGTCGGCTCTCCCGTCTACTACGGCTCGCCCAACGGCACGCTGCTGTCCTTCCTGGACCGCCTGTTCTACAGCACCTCATTTTCCAAGCACATGAAGGTCGGCGCGGCCGTCGTGAACTGTCGCCGCGGAGGCAATACGGCCTCTTTCGACGTGCTGAACAAGTATTTCATGATCTCCGGTATGCCGGTGGCCAGTTCCACCTACTGGAACCAGATCCACGGCTTTACCCCGGAGGACGTGCGAAAGGACGCCGAGGGTCTCCAGACCATGCGCAACCTCGCCCGAAACGCTGCCTTCCTCATCAAGGCCATCGCCGCCGAGAAGGAGAAGGACGGACTGCCGAAGGTAGAATCGGATTTCTTTACGAGCTTCCCGGACGGAAAATGAGATAAAATAAGACAATGAAAAACGCCCTCAAACAAGAGCGTTCTTCATTGTCCTTTTCTATGGATTACATAAATTCAATCATATAGGAAATTTCTTTCTTCTCGCCGCCATTCAACCGCTGGATGCCCTTCTTCTGGTCGATGCTGCCCTGGAAGCCCTCGTCATCGGTCCGTCCAAACCAGGGCTCAAGGCAGATGAACGGCCCCTTGGGATTCGCCCACACGGCCAGCATCGGGAATTGCGCGCAGTTCAGCATGACGTAGGGCTTGCCGTCGGGCGTCGCGATGCCCACCGATTGAACCTGTCCATCCTCAAAAATCCATGTGTCGGGAATGTCCTCCTGATAGGCATTGCGTCCGTTTTTAAGCGGAAGTGCTTTCTGCTCAGACAGGGCAAAGCCCGCTTTGCTGGCGTTGATGTAGTGAAGCTCGTCCTTCTCCGGGAAGAGTATGAAACAGTCTTCCTTTCTGATGCCCTCCGGGAGCAGGAAACCGGGATGTCCGCCGATGGAGTAAAGCATTTCGCCGCTGCCGGTATTCTCAACGGTCCATGAGATGCGCAGACACTTTCCTTCAAGCCGATGAGTGACGGTCAGGATGAAATCAAAGGGATAATGCTCCCGCGTCCAGTCGTTCGACATCAGGCGGTGACTGATCGAGTCAGCGGTATTTTCCACGCAGATAAATTCCATGTCCCGGGCAAACCCGTGCTGCGTTTTCATCTCATACGCTTTGTCACCGAAGCGGTATTTCCCATCCATCAGCTTCCCGACAAAGGGAAACAATATCGGCGCGTGCCGATTCCAGACGGCAGGGTCAGCGGTCCAGATCCGCTCGGCCTGCCTCTTCTTATCATACACACTCGCAAGCTCCGCACCTGCATCGGCGACCATAACGCGCAAAGCGTCATTTTCAAGGATGTGTTCGCTCATCTTTATGCCTCCTGTATTTGAAAGAAATGGTCATTGTCTATGATTATACCATTTATTTACACAGTATACAAGCTGTAAAAACAAAAGGCGGAGCCGTTCGTTTGAACAGCTCCGCCTTTGTATGGGAAGAAATCAGTCGATGACGCCGCCCTCGACCACAAGGTTGTCGGGATTCACCGCGTCGCCGTAGACGTCCTTGAGCGTAGCTTCGTAATCCGCATGGAAGAAATTCTCGGCGGCCAGGGCCTTTATTTCTTCGTTGATGTAGTTCAGCACGCTCTCATTGCCCTTCTGCACGGCGGGGGCGATGGTGTCCAGACTGCCCAGGGTCTCGATGCCCACGGTGAAGCCGGGATTTTCGAGGGCCCAAGCCAGCACCTCGGTGTTGTCGGTGGACAGGGCGTCGCCGCGGCCGTCCAGCAGGGCGTTGAAGGTCTCCGTGTAGGTGTCGAACTTCAGAAGGTTCACGTCCGGCTCATTGGCGGTGAACCAGGTCTCGGCGGTGGTGCCCTTGGAGACGATCAGCGTCTTGCCCCGAAGCTCCTCCAGAGAAGAGATCAGCGCGCTGTCCGGGCTGACCACGCCCAGCGCCACCTTCATGTAGGGCAGCGCGAAGTCCACCACCTCGGCCCGCTCGGGGGTGACGGTGAAGTTGGCCAGTATGATGTCCACCTTGGCGCTGGTCAGGTATTCCACGCGGTTCGGCGCGTCCACGCTCACCAGCTCCAGCTCCACACCCAGGTCCTCCGCCAGGCGGCGGGCAAAGACCACGTCGTAGCCCTGATATTCGCCGTTCTCGTCCACATAGCCGAAGGGCTTCTTGTCGGAGAACACGCCGATGGTCAGCTTGCCGCTCTCCTTGATCTCATCCAGAGTCCGCGCCTGGGCGTCCGCCAGCGCCGCGGGGATCAGTGTAAGGGCCAGAACCAGTACCAACGCAAACAGCTTTTTCATGATAAACGCTCCTTTATATTCATGGTTCGATGGGTTCAAGAGTCAGCGCCGAAGCATCGTACATCGCATCATCCTGTTTTCCTCCCTTCCGAATAAAAACAGCGGGACGGATACGCTTCATCCATCCCGCTGCTTTCTGCCCTGGCGCACGCTAAGGCAGCCGACAGGTCGATGGACGACACCCCCGGCAAAAGCAACACATACCAAAGAGCTTCATATGGGATGCCTCCTTTCAATTACCTATCAACATACTAAGATTATATGCAATTCAAGGCTGCTTGTCAACCTGTTTACGATTTTTTAATACTATCGAATTCGAAGGTATTCAAGAACTGCCGGGCGCGCTCGGTCTGCGGGTGGTGGAAGAACTGATCCGGGGCGCCCTCTTCAGCGATGTGACCGCCATCCAGAAAGATCACCCGATCGGCCACGGCCTCGGCGAAGCGCATCTCATGGGTGACGATCAGCATCGTCATGCCGTCCCGCGCCAAATCCAGCACCACGTTCAGCACCTCGCGCACCATCTCCGGGTCCAGGGCGGCGGTGATCTCATCCAGTAATAACATGCGGGGGTGCATCAGCAGCGCCCGAACCAGCGCCACACGCTGCTTTTGTCCGCCGGAGAGCTGCCGGGGCAGCGCGTGGAGCTTGTCGGCCAGACCCACCCGTGCCAGCGCTGCTTTGGCCTCGGCTTCGACCTCCGCCTTCGGCCGCTTCAACGCCTGAACCGGGCCCAGGGACAGATTGCCCAGCACGTCCATGTGGGGGAACAGATCGTAGCTCTGGAACACCATGCCGATCTGCCGGCGCACCGCCACCATATCCCCGCCGCCGACGGGCTTGCCGTCCAGCAATATCTCTCCGCCGTCCGGCTGCTCCAGACGGTTGATGCAGCGCAGCAGCGTGCTCTTGCCGCAGCCGCTGGCCCCCACGATGACGATCACCTCGCCCTCCCGCACCGAGAAGGAGATGTCGTTCAGCACGCCCGCGCCGTCAAAGCGCTTGGTCAGATTGCGGATTTCAAGAACGGTCTTTTCCATGTTAAGTCAGCTCCACTTCTTTTCCAGCCAGCCCGCGGCCAGCGATATGGGCCAGCAGGCGAAGAAATACAGGAAGAACACCACGGCGTAGATCCACACCGCGGCCTGAGGCGCGTCGTAGCGGGCGGCGTCGATGATCTGACTGCCCACCTTCAACACCTCCACCACGCCGATGAGCATCACCAGCGAGGTGGTCTTGATCATGCGGGTGGCCAGGTTGATGGCCTGGGGGATCAACCGCCGGGCGGCCTGGGGCAGCAGCACGTAGCGCCAGCTTTGCGCTTTGGTGAGTCCCAGGGCGGCAGCGCTCTCCCGCTGATGGGCGGGGATGGAGGTGATGGCCCCCCGCACCAGATCGCCCATCTCCCCGGCCCCCCAGAATGTGAACACGATCACCGCCGCGGCTTCCCCGGAGAGCTGGAGATTGAAGGTTTTGGCAAGCCCGAAGTACACCAGAAACAGCAGCACGAGCTGGGGCACGATGCGCACCGTTTCCAGCCACAGCCGCATGAGTGCGTGAATGACGGGATTTTTCAGCGTCATCAGCACGCCCACCGCCAGCCCCAGCACCACGGAAAGAGCTACGGAGATCAGGGACAGCTCAAGCGTCACCCCAAGGCCGCCCATCAGGCGCTGAAAGTTGTTGCCCTTAAACAGCACGGCCAAATCCTGCATGGCGAAGCCTCCTTTCCAGCAGCGAAAACGCGATGGACAGCGGCAGCAGCAGCGCCAGATAAGCCACCGTCAGCATCAGCAGCGCCTCGTCGGTTTTGTAATACATGCCGATCAGATCCTTCGCCACGTACATCAAATCCACCAGCGCCACCGCGCTGAACACGCTGGTCTCCTTGATCAGGAAAACCGCGTTGGCCCCGATGGCGGGGATGGCGGTCGCCAGCGCCTGGGGGAGTATCACAAAGCGCAGATTTTGGGCCGGGGTCAGTCCCAGGCACAGCCCCGCCTCGTTTTGCACCGGGTCCACCGCCTCCATGCCGCTGCGCAGGGCCTCGGCCATGTAGGCGCCGCCCAGAAAGGTCAGCCCCGTTACGGCGCAGGTCTCCGCCGACAGCTTGATGCCCACCTTCGGCAGGCCGAAATACAGAAAGAAGAGCTGGACCAGCAGCGGCGTGTTCCGCGCCAGCTCGATATAGGCTCCGGCGACGCGCCGAACTACAGGCACCTTCGCAAACCGCACCCAACAGCACACCGCGCCTACCACCAGCGACAAAAGTATGCCCGCCGCCCCCAATCGGAGCGTCAATCCCGCCGCCTTCACGTACATCGGCAGGAATTTCCTCATGAATTCCGTGTCCATAAGCCATGCCCCCTACATTGACAAAAGAAAAACAGCGGCACGCGGCCGCTGCATACTATGCTTGAAAAACATCATCGGCGCGCGGGCATGGTTCACCTCATCCCGCGGCAACACGCCTCCGCGTGCGCGAAATCAAACTGATACGTCATAATACCCGCCTCCATTTGAAAATTAGTATATCTCTATATACATATTATGTCAATGGGTTTATAGAAACTTAATTCGCTGGTATGATTGACGGGGTATACACGGTATGTTTCCGCAGGGACGCTATTCAAACATTTTTACGCAGATACTGGACACCACAGTCAAATGGTGATAAAATAGCCATATTCACGATGAGAGGACGATTCTATGTTCAGAGAAGAATTGACCCATTACAGCCAGTCGCTTGAAAAAGAGATGCACATGATGATCTATGGCGAGGCCGGAATGCCGATACTGTGCTTTCCGACCCAGGATTCCATGTGCCACAACTACGAGGACTTCGGCATGATCGACAACCTGTCGGATTTTATCGAGGGCGGTCGGATACAGTTGTTTGTGGTGGACACCGTGGACGCCGAGAGTTGGTCGGCGAGGGGAGCCGACAACAGCCGACGCTCTGCCCGGCAGGAGCAGTATTTTCACTACATCGTGGATGAGGTCCTGCCGCTGATGCACAAGCGCAACCCGGAGGTCCCCGCCGTGACGGGCTTCAGCATGGGCGCGGACCACGCCGTCATCACCTTCCTGCGCCGCCCGGACCTGTTCCGCGGCCTGATCGCCCTGTCCGGCGTATACGACGCGGACTACTTCTTCGACGGCTGGATGGACCCCACGCTCTACGACAACTCCCCGGAGCGCTTCCTGCCGAACATGCCCGTCGATCATCCCTATATCGAGCTGTACAACGCCCGCACCATGATCCTCTGCTGCGGACAGGGAGCCTGGGAGGAGGACGGCGTGCGCACGCTCAGGAACCTTGAGCGGCAGTTCAAGGAGAAGGGCATCCACGCCTGGTGCGATTTCTGGGGTTACGACGTGAACCACGACTGGCCCTGGTGGTTCAAGCAGATGCGCTATTTCCTGCCCTTCCTGCTCGGAGACCAATGAAAAGGATATGATATTATGAATTTCATCTTCATTTCCCCGCACTTTCCCCACACCTACTGGCAGTTCTGCGACCGCCTGCGCGGCGACGGCGTGAACGTGCTGGGCATTGGCGACGCGCCCTATGACAGCCTCGAGGGTCCGCTGAAGGCGGCGCTGACGGAATATTACCGCGTGGACAATCTGGAGGACTACGACAAGGTCTACCGCGCGGTGGCCTTCTTCGCCTTCAAGTACGGCAAGGTGGACTGGATCGAGTCCATGAACGAATACTGGCTGGAGCAGGATGCCCGCCTGCGCACGGATTTCAACGTCACCACGGGCATTCAAAGCGACCGCATCGGTTTCATCAAGGAGAAGTCCCTGATGAAGGGCCTCTATCTCCAGGCTGGCATTCCCACCGCCCGCCAGCACGTCGTCTCCAACCGGGAGGCCGGACGGGCCTTCATCGGCGAGGTGGGCTATCCCGTCATCGTGAAGCCCGACATCGGCGTGGGCGCGACCGATACCTGGAAGCTGGAAAACGACGCCGACTTTGAGTCCTTCTACGACCACCTGCCCGCCGCGCCCTATGTGATGGAGGAATTCATCCGGGGCGACATCTGCTCCTACGACGCGATACTGGATTCCCACTGCGAGCCGCTGTTCGAGAGCATGACGGTCTGGCCGCCGGTCATGGACATCGTGAACAAGGATTTGGACCTGATGTATTACACCTGTCCCGACGTGCCCGAGGGCCTTCGCGCGCTGGGCCGCAAAACCGTCAAGGCATTCGGCGTGGACCGGCGCTTCGTCCACCTGGAGTTCTTCCGCCTGACCGAGGCGCGAAGGGGACTGGGTAATGTCGGCGACTTCGTGGCCCTGGAGGTCAACATGCGCCCCGCCGGCGGCTACACCCCGGATATGATGGACTTCGCCCATTCCACCGACGTGTATAAGATCTATGCGGACATGGTGGCCTTCGACCAGCGCCGCCTGCCGGAGCCCACCGAGCACTTCTACTGCGTCTACGCCAGCCGCAAGGACGGACACACCTATTCCCGCACCCATGAGGACATCATGGCCCGCTACGGCGGAAACATGGTGATGCAGGAGGAAATGCCCCCCATGAACTGGCCCCAGATGGGTCGGTACATGTACACCGCCAAGCTGCGCACCTTCGAGGAGGCTCAAGCCTTCATCGATTGGGTGCAGGGCTGACCCTATAGGAACGCCCCGACGATCATGGAACACGATCGTCGGGGCGCGTTTTATTTGCTGCGTCGAAAGGCTTCCCGTTCCCGGCAGAGCTCGGCATAGAGCTGGCAGGCGCTCCAGCCGACATTGGTGGGCGTCAGCACCGCCTTGAGATCGATCCGGGGCAGGGGAGCGCGGCGCAGGGCTTCAAGGAAGCTGTTGAACTGCTCCTCGTTCAGATTGCACATCACCAACATCGGCTCGTCGAAATTCTCACTGGCCATGGGTGCCGCGCTGACGGGGATGCCGAGCATGGCGCCCAGCGGCAGCGTGAAGCCCTCTCTGGAAATGGCCTTGCATCGCAGGCCGAGGGCATTACAGATGGCATTGATACCGGTCAGCGTGGCGGCGTTCAGATTGAACGCCAGTATCATCGGCCCGCCCATCATCAACGCTTATGCGCCCGGGCGATGAATTCCGCGATGCGCGCCTTGTCCTCGCACAGCTCGATGGTGACGTTGAACTCCCGCGTCTCGCCAGGCTCCAGATAGGTCAGCAGGCCTTTTTCGCGGCTCTCGGCGCGATTGACCACGCTGCTGGTGGTGGGCTCCAGACCCAGCGCGTATTCGCCCGCCCGCATACACTTCCACTCGCACAGCAGCGGGAACACGGCCTTGTCATAGCGCACCATGGCGGCCAGCCCCAGCTTTTCATTGTGCAGCATGGCGAATGCTTCTCCATCGGTATGCCCGGTATGGAAATAGCACTGCTCGTCGCGGCCGATGCCGGGGGCCTCCATGACGTCGTAGTTGTCCATGCCCTCGGCGGCGAAGTCCGTGCGGGGTTCGATCTCGGTGGTGGAGAAGTAGGCGCGCGTGCCCTCGTCCAGCATGGGATAGCCGAAGTTGATGTGATACACCAGCATCAGCGGCGAAGTGGCGAAGCCCTGGTTTTCCACGGTATCCCGGATGTGCAGCTCGTTGCGCTCGGTGTCCAGCCGGAGGCGGCGCTTCATCACCATGTTGGGGCCAAAGACCTCCGCCTCGCGGACCTCGCCGGCCACGCACAGCACCTTGTCGTCGCCCTCGTATTCCGCCCAGGCGGAGACCCCGGAGGCTGGCAGGTTGTCAAAGGGACCGTGCAGGCCCAGCGCCTTGCCCTCGTCCACGCCCGCCGCGCCGGCGTAGGTCAGGCCGCAGGTGGTCAGCATTCCCGCGTAAAACTGTTTGAGGAAGCCGCTGGCCCCGTCCTCCACGTACAGATAGGGGGAGCGCACGCCCACCTTGTTCAGCAGGCCGATGTTTGTGCCCTTGTAGGAGAGATAGGGGATGTCCAGCCCGCGGTCGGCCAGCGCCGTCAGCTCCATGCCCCTGCCGTTCTTCAGCGTCAGAGCGCGCATGCCCCGGTTGGGCCCGTCGTTGAATATGAAATCCCTGATGCCGCACAGCGCCGAGGGATCGCCGCACCACTTCCGCAGCTCGAATTCCTGTGATTTCTTCATGTGAGATTGCCTCCGTTTCAGGGTCGTCAACCCATTTCTTAACAGTTATTATTATAAGCAATCCTGGCCGCCCTTGTCAACCGATTTATCACAAACCGGCTTGCAGGCGACGAGCGACGGGCGTATGATAGAATAAGAAATACAATCGGAGGCAAATATGGACAATATAAAGGGATTGAAGGATTTTATCAAGGCGTCCCCGACGGCTTTCCACGCTGTGGACGCGCTCAAAAGGATGCTTTCCACGGCGGGCTTCGAGGCGCTGGACGAGTGTCAGGCTTGGCGGCTTGAAAGGGGACACAGCTATTATGTGACGCGAAACCTGTCCTCTCTCATAGCTTTTCGCATCCCCGAAGGAAAACTGGACCATTTTCAGATCACCGCCAGCCATTCCGACTCCCCGGCGTTCAAATTAAAGCCCGCTTCAAAGCGGGACTGTCAAGGCTATGCGGTGCTGAACGTGGAAAAATACGGCGGGATGATCATGACGACATGGTTTGACCGCCCTCTTTCCATCGCCGGGCGGGTGATTATTGAAACCCCGGAGGGCATGGAGGCGCGGCTGGTCTCCATCGACCGCGACCTGGCCCTGATCCCCAATATGCCCATCCACTTCAATCGCCAGGTCAATGACGGTGTAAAGCTCAATCCCCAGGTGGACATGCTGCCCATCATCGGCCCTGCGGGAACGGATCTCAACGCGCTGATCGCCTCGGCGGCGGGCGTTTCCCCCGAGCAAATTCTCGGTGGCGACCTCTTCCTGGTCAACCGGGACGCGCCGCGGCTGTGGGGCGCGAATAACGAGTATATTGCTTCTCCGCGTTTGGACGACCTGATGTGCGCCTATACCTCCGCCCAGGCGCTGATTGAGGCAAAGCCATCGGAGCATGTGGATGTGCTGTGCGTTTTCGACAACGAGGAGGTCGGCAGTGGCACCCGACAAGGCGCGGATTCTACGCTGTTGTTTGAAATATTATGCCGAATCGCCGGAGCAATGGGGGAGGGATTAGAAACAATGTTGGCCCGAAGCTTCATGGTCTCCGCCGACAACGCTCACGCCATCCATCCCAACCATCCCGAACAATATGACGCGGAAAACCGGGTCGCCATGAACGGCGGCGTCGTGGTCAAGTTCAACGCCAATCAGAAGTACACCAGCGACGGCGTTTCCCTGGCCGTCTTTGAAGCCATCTGCAAGCGGGCAGGTGTCCCCGTGCAGCACTTTGCCAACCGCTCGGACATCGCCGGCGGCTCAACGCTGGGCAACATCGCCAACACCCACGCCTCCATGATCTCCGTGGACATCGGCCTGGCTCAGCTCGCCATGCACTCTGCCAATGAATCCGCCGGGAACAAGGACATCGACTATATGATCAATGCTCTCCGCGCTTTCCATGAGACGGAAATCAGGGTTGTAAGAGACGGATTTATACAAATCAGATAAAAAAACAGCACCGCCGGGTCAATGAACGGCGGTGCTGTAATGCTATTCCTCAGAACTCAAAATCGCAGGCGACGGAGGCGCTGCGGACCTCGTGCATGCGCTTTTTGACGGGCATGTGGACGGGGTGGGTCTGATAGGCCTGGAAGGATTCCATGCTGTCGAAGGTGGTGATGAGGGCCAGGTCGTAGGAGCGCTCGCTGTGGTAGACGTCCGCGCCGGCCTCCAGATCCAGCATACCCTCAATGCGGCCCTTCATGCCGTAGAAGTTCTTCACGAGCTGTGGGATCTCATCCTTGAATTCATCCTTGATCTTGAACATGACGATGTGACGGATCATTGCGCATACCTCCTGATTATTGTTCGATGAAGCGTTCAAAGCCGTAGAAGTCGTGTACGATGGCGGTGACCTCCGGGATGTCCTTAAAAGCATCCGCGCCGAGTGTGGTGTCGATGGCGATGATGGACCGGACCCCAGCGCCGATGGCGGACTGCACCCCGGCCAGACCGTCCTCCACCACCACGGTTTCCTCGGGCGCATAGCCCAGCTTTTCCGTCGCCAGCCGGTAGATGGCGGGGTCAGGCTTGCCGGGAATGCCCTCGTGGGCATGGAAAACATGGTCATAGTCGAACCACCGGTCGATATGGAGCGTGTTCATGTAGAAATCCACATTGGAGCGTATGGAGCCAGTGGCGATGGCGAAGGGCACGCCTCGCGCCTTCAGCATATCCAGCATCTCCTCCGCGCCGGGGGTCAGCTTTTGAAGGGAAGGATCATCCCAAACGATCTGCCGGTAGAAGCTCTCTTTTTCTTCGGACATCCGATTGACCACATCCTCCGGCAGGTCATCCCCCAGCATACGGCGGATGATGGCGTCGTTGGGCGGGCCGCACATGTATTTATAGAAGAGCTCCTCCGTAAAGGGCACGCCGTACTTCTTATAGAACCGCCCCCAGGCCGCCAGGTGCATCGGGCAGTCCTGATATAGCGTGCCGTTGAAATCGAATATGAATGGGCGCATAGACTTACCTCTTGGTCAGGTCGGCGTATTCCGCCTCGATGAAATCCCGCAGGACGTCTGGCGCGAGGATGATCTGCTGTCCCCGCATCCCGGCGCTGACGTAGATTTTATCGAAGAGCTGGGCCGTCTCGTCGATCCAGGTGGGATATTTCTTCTTCATGCCGATGGGGGAGCAGCCGCCCCGGATGTAGCCCGTCAGGCCCAGCAGCTCCTTCACATGGATCATCTCAATCTTCTTATCCCCGGTCACGGCGGCGCACTTCTTCAAGTCCAGCTCCTCCGCCACGGGAATGCAGAACACCGACAGGCCCTTCTTGTCGCCCCGGGTCACCAGCGTTTTGAACATGCAATCCGGCTCGATGCCCAGCGCGGCGGCGGCGTGGACCCCGGAGAGGTCGTTCTCGTCCACCTCGTATTCCGAGGTCTCAAAGGGAATGCCCGCCTTCATCAAAAGGCGCATGGCGTTGGTCGTGGTCATGACATGTTGGCCTCCTTCGGCAGCTCGTAGAATACCTCCATCAGCGTCAATCCGTGAGCCGGGGCCGTGACGCCCAAGTCCAGCCGGTCGCCGGTTTCGATAGCTTTTTTCAAGGCACCCGGCTCCAGCTTTCCCGAACCCACGTCCCTCAGCGTCCCGGCGATGATGCGCACCATGTTGTAGAGAAAGCCGTTGCCCTCCACGATCAACTGGACGTCGTGCCCCTGCCGGGTGACCTCCGCCTTCCAGATTTTCCTGACGGTATCCTTCACCACCGAACCCGATGCGGCGAAGGCGGCGAAATCGTGCGTCCCAATCAGCGCGTCCGCCTCTTTCTGCATCAGCCGGTCATTCAGTGGATAGATACAGTGGGCATGTGTGAACCGGTTCAGCGCCCCGGCATGATGGTCATCATAAAACAGATAGCGATACCGTTTGCCCTTCGTGGAGAACCGGGCGTGAAAATCCGGGGAGACCTCCTCCGAAAACCGAATCCGTATGTCTGGAGGCAGCATAGTGTTCACCGCGTAACTGAACTTTTCACCGGGGATGCGGCTCTCCGTGTCGAAGTGGCAGGACTGCCCCAGCGCGTGGACCCCGGCATCCGTGCGGCTGGCCCCGTGAATTACAATTCTTTCCCGCGTCAGCTTCGACAGCGCCTCTTCAATCACCTGCTGGACCGCCAGCGCGTTGGCCTGCCTCTGCCAGCCGGCGTAATTCGTGCCGTCGTATTCAACGATCAAATGTATCCGTCGCATAGACATCAGAACGGGCAGAACCTGTTGGCGAGTATGACGAGGACGAACAGCGCGACGATGGCGACGGCGGCAATGAGGTCGCGGGTCCCGTACTTCAACTGATTCATGCGTGTGCGTCCCGCGCCGCCGCGATAGCAACGGGCGTCCATGGCCAGGGCCAGCTCGTCGGCCCTTCGGAACGCGCCCACGAACAGCGGCACCAGCAGCGGTATCATCGCCTTGGCCCGCTGGATGAGGTTCCCGGTCTCAAAATTCGCACCCCTCGCCTTCTGGGCCTTCATGATCTTGTCGGCCTCGTCCATCAGCGTGGGGATGAACCGCAGGGCGATGGACATCATCATGGCGATCTCGTGGGCCGGGAAGCCCAGCTTCGACGCGGGCCGCATCAGCGATTCCAGCCCGTCCGTCAACGAAATGGGGGAGGTGGTCAGCGTCAAAAGCTGGCTCGCCACCACCAGCAGTATCAGCCGCGCCGCCATGAAGGTCGCCATGCGCAGGCCGCCCGTGGTGATCTTGATGACCCAGAACTGCACAAGCACCTCGCCGGTCTGCTGGAAAAACACGTTCAGTATGAACGTGAAGATGATGATGAACATGATGGGCTTTAAGCCCTTGAACAGAAATTTCAGGTGGACGCCCGTGGACAGCGCGGTCAGCAGCACGAAGGCCGCGATCATCACGAACCCCGCGAACCCGTTTGACACGAACACCACCGCGATCAGCGCGATGGTCGCCAGCAGCTTGGTGCGGGGGTCCAGCTTGTGAACGAAGGAATCCCCGGGAAAGTACTGGCCGAGGGTGACGTTTTTAATCATCTGTCGCTCCGTCCTTTCCCGATGTTTTTCACAATATACCCGGCCACGTCCTCCATGCGGTAGGCGTCCTGTGGAATATCAAACCCCGCCTTCCGCAGCCGCGCCGCCAGCTTGGCGCATTCCGGCACGTCGAGACCGATCTTATTGAGCTCCTCGCCGTGAACAAATACCTCGGCGGGCGTGCCCTGATAGGCGATTTCCCCATGGGACAGCACAAACAGCCGGTCGCAGTAGCGCCCCACGTCATCCATGGAATGAGATACCATGACGATCGTGACCCCGGATTCGTGAATATCGGAAATCAGCTCCAGCATCTCATGACGCCCGGCAGGGTCAAGTCCCGCGGCGGGCTCGTCCAGCACCAGTATGGACGGCTCCATCGCCAGCACCCCCGCGATGGCGACGCGGCGCTTCTGCCCGCCCGAGAGGTCGAAGGGAGACTTCTTCGCCCGGGAGGGGTCCAGCCCCACCAGGTGCATGGCGTGGACCACGCGCCGCTCCACCTCCTCCGGGGTCAACCCCAGATTGGTGGGTCCGAAGGCGATGTCCTTCTCCACAGTCTCCTCAAAGAGCTGATACTCCGGATACTGGAACACCAGCCCCACCGTGCGCCGCACAGCGATCAGGTCGGCGTTCTTGTCGCTCAGATCGACTCCGTTCACCAGCACCGCTCCCGACGCGCCCCGCTCCAGGCCGTTGAAGTAGGAGATCAGCGTGGACTTGCCGCTGCCGGTGTGGCCGATGATGCCGATGAACTCGCCGTCATTGATGGTCAGGCAGATGTCATTCAGCGCCCGGGCCTCGAATGGAGAACCGGGCATGTAGGTGTGGGTCAGATGCTTTATTTCAATCGGCATATTTGCACCGCCGTTTCTGTTGGGAATTACGCATTGCGCAGCTTGACAAGGTTTTCCGCCATTTCCTCAACGGTCATGATGCCGTGGGGCAGCTTCAGGCCGCTGGCGCGGAGGCGGGCGGAGAGCTTCATCATTTCGGGCACGTCCAGCCCCAGTGAAAGCACCTTGTCCATCTGCGCGAACACCTGATGGGGCGTGTCCTCCAGGGCGATCCTTCCGTGGTCCATCACGACCACGCGATCCGCCTGCACGGCCTCCTCCATAAAATGGGTGATCCAGACGATGGTGATGCCCTCTTCCTGATTCAGCTTTTTCGCAAGGGCGAACACATCCCGCCGCCCGATGGGGTCCAGCATGGCAGTGGATTCGTCGAACACGATGATCCGGGGCCGCATGGCCAGCACCCCGGCCACGGCCACCCGCTGCTTCTGTCCGCCGGAGAGCATGGCGGGGGAGGAGTGGGCGTGCTTCGCCATCCCCACTGCGTTGAGCGCCTCATCCACCCGCTTGCGGATCAGCGCGGGCTCCACCCCAAGGTTTTCAAGACCGAAGGCGCAGTCCTCCTCCACGATGGTGGTGACGATCTGGTTGTCCGGGTTCTGAAACACCATGCCGCAGGACTTGCGAACCTCGTAGCACTCATCCTCGTTCGAGGCTTTGACTCCGTTGACCATGATCTCCCCGGAGGTGGGCAGCAGCAGGGCGTTCATCAGCTTCGCCAGCGTGGACTTCCCGCAGCCGTTGCGCCCGAGGACGGCCACAAATTCCCCTTCGTAGACCTTCAGCGAAAGGTGGCTCACCGCGTCGGAAAGCCCGCCCTCGTAGCGGTAGGTCACATTCCGGGCATCTATGATGACATTGTTCATGGAAGCTATACTCCTTGAAAGGCGGCTTTTCGACATATTATAGCATGTCATCGTTAAATATGCGACGGGATTGAATGGATTCATGCCGACTTTTGCCGCCCTCACCGCGGCCTTGATTATTTTTGTCCGTCATGGTATACTTATGATATTATTATTACGCGATAACCCACGGAGGGTACAGGCATGGAGAATTCAACGCTGTTGACGCTGCTGGAGGAGGACAGGGAGATGATCATGGGCATGCTGCGGGCGGATCGTTCGCCCCAGGCCGCCCAGAGCACCCTTGAAAAGTCGATAGACCGCATCGCCCTTCGATACGCGGAGCAGTCCTCCGACCCGGCTGAGGGGGACGCGGCACAACTGATTTTGAAGTCGCTCCGGAGCGCGCTGCCGCTGGTGGATTCAGTGGGCGAGGCGCGGCGCTGGGAGCGGACCACGGGCGAAGCGTCAAAGAAGGGCGTCTGGAAGCCTGCGACGCTGGGCTTTTTAGCGGTGGGCGTCGTGCTGATCCTTTCCGTATTGCTGGGGCTGGTGATGGTCAACCGAAAGCTCACCGGCCTGCTGACGCTCTTCGAGGCCGCGATTCCGGCGGCGCTGGGCATGGCGGCGCTGTTCTACGCCGGCCTGCGCCATGGCAGACCCGAAAAGCCTTCAAAGATGGAGGCCCCGGCGGCCCGTGAGGAATTCCTGATCGACCCCGAAAAAGTCTGGCATCACCTTCGCGGCGCGATCCTGATGGCGGATAACGCCCTGGAGGGCGTCCGCAGCCAGGAGCTGCGCCACAGGGAAATCCCCGCCGCCGACACCACCGGCACAAAGCTGGACGCGCGGCTGGCCGAGCTGTTCTCGAACCTGTTGGAAACCGCCTACGCCAGAAACGATGCTGACGACCGCGAAATGATAGAGGGCATCGCGTTTTATCTCCACGGCGCCGGGATAGAGGTCGTCAATTACGAATCGGGCCGGGAGGCGTGCTTTGAGTTTTTGCCCGCGCCGACGCCCGGCACCCTCCGTCCTGCCCTGATGAATGGCGACAGGATCGTCAAAAAGGGCCTCGCGGCGAAGTAAAACACAAAGAGGTTCAGCATGGAAAAATTCTATGGTTTTGATTTGGGCGACGCCGAGAGCGCCATTGCCCTTCTAAAGGATGGAAACACTGGCCTGCCAGAGATACTTCCTGTGCGGGACGCGGGCAGCTTCATCACGGCTTACGCCAGGCTCGACAGCGGCGAGCTTTTAATCGGTGAGGGGGCCTGCTATGATACCCACGCCGTGAAGCGCGCCCTGCGCTTCAAGAGCAATTTTCTGACGGACCCGCAGGTGGACAAGGACATCCGCGCCTTCGCCGGCGGCGTGCTGGGCGAGCTGTACAGCACCGGGCAGCTGGTGAAGAACGACGACAGCTGCTTCTACATCGGCTGCCCCGCAGGCTGGGACACCGTGGCGCGGGAGCGCTATCGCGCCATATTCGAGGACGTGGGCTATCCACCGGCGAAGATCGTCTCGGAATCCAGGGCCGCGCTCATCAGCGCGTGCCAGTCGAAGCACTTCCAGGTGGGCTATGACATCATGTCCAAGCCCGTGCTGGTGGTGGACATCGGCTCCTCCACCACGGATTTCGCATTCATACTGGGCCGCAAGGAGGTCGAACTGCAAACGGCGGGCGAGGTGCGGCTGGGCGGCGGCATCATGGACGAGCTACTATTAAATGAATCCATCCGCCTGTCCGAGGACCCCGATCGCATCGAGCGCGCCTTCGAGGCCAGCCCGCCCTGGCGCAGCTACAGCGAATTCGCGGCACGGCGGTTGAAGGAGCAGTATTTTTCGGATGTGGACTACTGGAAGGGCCGGGAGTGCACCCACACCGTGCGCATACTGGCCGGTCCCATGGCGCGGCTGACCCTGCGGCTCAACGATCACATCGCCGACCGGATACTGAACAAGGGGACAAAGCTGCTGGGCGGGAAGTCCTTCTCCCAGGCATTCATCGACAGCCTCAAGGCCGTTCGGAAGAAGATTGGTGAGGAGCATCCGCCGGAGCTGCTGTTTTTGACTGGCGGCGTGTCCAAGCTCAAGGCCGTTCGCCAGTGGTGTCAGACCGTGTTCCCGGAGGCCGTGGTCATCACCGGCGCGGAACCGGAGTTCTCCGTGGCGCGGGGCCTGGCCCACAGCGGTCGCATTGATTCGGAAATGCGGGCCTTCCGCCGGGAGGTGGACGACCTGATCGATTCCTCCACCGTGGAGCGCATCGTTGAAAACAGGATCGACGACCTCTACCGCCGCATGGTGGACGCGCTGGTGGAACCGATTCTCCGTCAGGTGGCGGTACCGGTATTCGAGCGCTGGCGAGACGGCGACATCAAGCGCCTCTCCGACATCGACGGCGCGGTGCAGAAGGAAATCGAGGCGTGGCTCCATTCCGACGAAGCCCAGGCGCTGATGGTACAGCCTATATCCGACTGGCTCAAGCCCGTGGCTTACGACGTGGAGGAAAAGACCATGCCCATTTGCGTGCGCCACAACGTGCCCTATAAGGCGCTGAGCCTCAATTCCTACTTTGCCCTCTCTGACATCGACATCCACATCGACGCCCGGGAAGTCTTCGCCGTGGAGGAGCTGACCTGGCTCATCAACGGTATCATCTCCATCATCGTGGGCTTGGTCTGCGGCGGCAGTGGTCTGGCGATACTGTCCAGCGGCATCTCCGGCATCGTGGCGGGGGCCATCGGCTCTCTGCTGCTGCTTCTGCTGGGCAAGGACAAGCTCCAGGAGATGTTCATGAATGCGGACATCTTAAAGCCCATGCGGAGGCTCATCCCCCGGGCTCACTTCGAGCAGCGCATCCGGCGGCTGACGGAGGAAGTCAAGGCCAGCTTCTACAAAAACCTCGAGAGCGAAAAGAACGCCGCCATCACCGCGCGGCTGGCCGGGGAGATCTCCCAGCAGATCGAGCAGTGCCTGTCCCGCATGGCGGAGGTGGTGGAGATTCCGCTATGAGCAGGCTGAAAATCGCGATCCCCGTGCTGCCGGGGGCAAATATCGCCAACTATCTGAACGCGCTGTCCCGTCTGGGCGCGGAGGGCGTCGTGACCGACGGAAAGAGCGCTGAAGGCTATGCCGGTCTGTTGCTGCCCGGCGGCTGGGACGCCGACCCAACGCTGTACGGTCAGAAAAATGTCGCTTGCCAGCACGTCAACCGCGCGCTGGACGAGATGCAGCTTCGCGCCATGGATGTTTTCCTGTCAGCGGGTAAGCCGGTGCTGGGCATCTGCCGGGGCCACCAGATGATCGCCGTCTATTTCGGCGGTTCGCTGATTCAGGACCTTCCCACCGCCGGCGATCACAGCCGGGACGAGGGCTCCCCGGAGGACAAGGTGCATCTGACGACGGCGGAAAAGGACTCGTTTCTTGAAAGGCTCTATGGTGAACGCTTCGCCGTCAACAGCTCCCATCACCAGGGCGTGGACGCGCCGGGCAAGGGTATGCGCATCATTCAGCGCTCCGGGGATGGCGTTGTTGAAGGTATTGAACACGAAAAGCTGCCCGTCTGGGGCGTGCAGTGGCACCCGGAGCGGATGTGCTTTGACCACGCCCGAACGGACATCGTGGATGGCTCCATCGTCATAAGAATGTTTTTGAACGAATG
The DNA here is from genome assembly GCA_902785105.1 of uncultured Eubacteriales bacterium. Classification (GTDB taxonomy): domain Bacteria; phylum Bacillota; class Clostridia; order Christensenellales; family Aristaeellaceae; genus UBA2862. The sequence continues at coordinate 32,820 of CACZXF010000015.1, forward strand.
TCAAAGGAGGTTGTGACCATGGCCGGATTGCCGAAGGACCCCATGATACTTTTCAGCGTCATCAACATGAAGCTGCGCGACTTCTATCCCTCCCTCGACGCACTGTGCGAAGATATGGACGAGGACAAGCAGGCCATCATCGACACCCTGGCCCGCGTCGGCTTCCGGTACGACCCGGAGCGCAACGCCTTCGTGTAAAATTATGGAAATAGAGAGTAGTGCCTCAACGGTTGTGGTATAAATACAGTGAATCCAATTACAGAAATGGAGGAAATGAACATGGCAAACAAGTATGCGGGCACCCAGACCGAGAAGAATTTGCAGGCGGCCTTCGCGGGAGAATCACAGGCGCGGAACAAGTACACTTACTACGCTTCCAAGGCCAAGAAAGAGGGCTTTGAGCAGATTGCGGCGCTGTTCCTTAAGACCGCGGACAACGAGAAGGAGCACGCCAAGATGTGGTTCAAGGAGCTGGACGGCATCGGCACCACGGCCCAGAATCTGGCCGCGGCGGCGGACGGCGAGAACTACGAGTGGACCGACATGTACGAGGGCTTCGCCAAGACCGCCGAGGCGGAGGGCTTCGCCGATCTGGCGGCCAAGTTCCGCGGCGTCGCGGCCATCGAAAAGCATCACGAAGAGCGCTACCGCGCGCTGCTGAGTAACGTGGAGATGCAGCAGGTCTTTGAGAAGAGTGAGGTCAAGGTGTGGGAGTGCCGCAACTGCGGCCACATCGTCGTGGGCACCAAGGCGCCCGAGGTCTGTCCCGTCTGCGCCCATCCCCAGGCGTATTTCGAGATCAGCGAGGCAAACTATTGATCAACAAAACACCGCAGGGACTGCGAAAATGCCGCCCTGCGGTGTTTTATGTTGAACCCTGTCACGCCTTTTTCATTGCCTGCCAGCGCAAGAAGGAATGGACGATGAATTCCGCGCCCAATATGCGCATGTGGAACACGAAGTGCTCCATGGGGTCGTGCATCAGCATCACCGAGAGCACGATTTCCACGAGCATCCAGAGGATGGCGAACAGGTGAAATTCCCTTGTCTCATAGATCTCGTTGATCTCCTCGGCGCAGTCCAGCAGCGTCAGTATGGCCCACAGCACGCCGATGGTGGCCAACGCGCCGCGCCTTTGCAGGAGCGATACCAGGCCCACCACCAGGAAAAGAAGCTGACGACCCGGCTTTGCCTCCCTGTCCCCGCTCCTGAATATCATTATGAGGTTAAAACACCCGTACAATATCAGGCCCACGCCCATCACATAGGGCACCACATGCACGATGTACTGCGGTATCGCAATCAGCAGCGCGCCGAATACCACCAGCGCGATCAGGATAACAAGATTTTCGATTCTACCAAATAACTTCTTCATGGTATACCCCCCTATTTATGTTATAACATTTTTCATGGTCAGTGTCAAGTCTATTGTAATTCAAGGCATAGCATCTTCATCAGCATAAAAATTACAGCTCAATTGGCCCAATAAACAGGGATTTATCGGGGAGTTGTCCGCTCTCCTGTAGGGGCGGCGTTGCGCCGCCCGCCGGGTAGTACGATGCGTTTCGTTGGGGGCGGGCGCCGAGTTTGTCAGCTCGACAAATTCCAATTTATCGCAGACGCTGAGTGGTAATCATCATTAAAAATTGAAAAAATCCATTGCAGGATCGTGCGTTAAGATGTAAAATAATTACAGAAATATGTGACGAAGGGGAGAGTAACTATGGCGCACCCGCTGATCAATCGGGCCTTTTACGACGCGATCATCCGCTTTGAGCGGGACGAGGCGGCGCAGGAATATTATTACAAGGTCATGGACACGGTCGTCGAGCGCAATGGACGGAGGGAGACGTTGCGCACGCAGATACTGCGCGTTTACGCCATGCTATTCTGCGACGACATCGGCGCGGAGGCAGGCCACGTCGCAGGACCGGACGAGGTGGAGGCCACCGCGGACCGGCTCCACATCGGCACCATGGGCTTTGATTCCAAACACTGGTACCGTATGCAGCATCACTTCCCGGTGATCGACGAGGACAATTACGATCGCTTTGCCGCCCTGGTCATCGCGGATCTGAACGCGGGCCCGCTGCACGACGCGGCAAGGAAGGGGGGAGACATGCTGCTGGTAGGAGAGGCCGACCCCCTGCACATGGACCGCGCCCAGCGTCGGAAGCAGCGCGTGCGCAGGATCGATTTTGGAGGAGTGGCAAAATGACGATACTCGCGGTGGACAACAGCGTGGACGCCCTGAAGCGCGTAGGCGAGATTGTCGCCAGCCTTCGGCCCGACGCGGAGCTGCTGTGCTATGAAAGCGGCCTGAACGCCCTGGCCGAGGCCCGCAGCCGGGAAATCGACGTGGCCTTTTTGGAGACGGACATGCCCGAGCTGAACGGTCTGGAACTGGGAAAATACTTAAAGGACTTAAATCCCCGGATCAATCTGATCTACCTGACCCACGAGCCGGAATACGGCTATCAGGCCATGGCACTGCACGCCAGCGGCTATCTCATCAAGCCCGCCACACGGTCAGGCATCCAGGACGAGCTGGCGGACCTGCGTCACCCGGAGACGGAGAAAAGCCGAAAGCGCGTCTTTGCCCAGACCTTCGGCAACTTCGAGCTGTTCGTGGACGGCAAGCCCGTGGACTTCAAATACACCCGCACCAAGGAGATCGTGGCTCTGCTGATCAACAACCGCGGCGCGCAGACCACCAACGGCGAAATCATTGCCGCGCTCTGGGAGGATGAGGGCGACCCGGAGAAGAAGGCGTCCTATCTCAGTAACCTCCGCCAGGACCTCCAGAATACCATGACCCGCCTGAACCTTCCCGGGATCATCGTCAAGCAGCGCGGCAGCTTGGGCATCGCCGCCGACAAGATAGAATGCGATCTCTACGACTGGCTGGCCAAGAAAAAGGAATCCAAATATAATTACATGGGCGATTATATGAACCAGTACAGTTGGGCCGAGTACGTCCACGCCGAGCTGGATGACATCAGCTATGCCATGGATGAGGAATAGTGGCGGGTTGATTCGTTGTGAGTAACACACAGATAAACAGAGATTAGTGGGGAGATGGACACTCTCCTGTAGGGGCGGCGTTGCGCCGCCCGCCGTGTAGGATGATGCGTTTCGTTAGGGGCGGGCGCCGAAACGGCGCTCCTACAGGGTTGGTTTGACTCCCCGACAACTTCCAATTTACCAGATTGTTCTGAGCGCTTTCCCAGCGCTGTTTCTGGGAAATCATTGACATAATTTGCTTGCTTTTTTGGCGAATATGGAGTATGATATAAGTGTTGATTTATATGTTTTCACCGCCCGGATAAGCGCGTGTGGAAATGAATAAAACAGTTAGCTTCGGACGTCATGGCGTGCGGAGCGGTCGTTATATACTAACGGTAGATAAAACCGGTTGCCTGTACCGGTCGTACCGGTTTCTGCCGAAAGGAACGGACTTATAGATGGTACTTGACACAAAAGCTCTGGTCAGGGAATTAAATAAACAGGCATCATCCAATACAAGCCGGGAGGAATCCAGTATGATAAAGTCCAAGCAATTAAATAAACCGCAGTTGGTCCTGGTGGTGGACGATCAGGAGATCAACCGCGATGTGCTGGGCATGATTCTGGAGGACTATTATGAAATTATCTATGCCTCCAATGGCATTGAGGCGCTCAGCCAGATCGAGGCGAACCGGGACGAGCTGTCCGTTGTGCTGCTGGATCTCCTCATGCCGGAAATGGACGGCTTCCAGGTGCTGGAGCGCGTGCGCAAGGACGAGCGGCTCAACAGCATCCCCATCATCGTGCTGACGGCGGAAAAGAACGCCGAGCTGCGTGCGCTTCAGATGGGCGCGGCGGACTTCATCACCAAGCCCTTCGACATGCACGAGGTCATCCTGGCCCGCGTGGGCCGCATCATCGAGCTCAGCGAGGGCCGGCAGCTCATCTCCGCCGCGGAATACGACCGGCTGACCATGCTCTACAATCGAAATTTCTTTTTTGAGTATGCCAACCGCATCTATAACTATCACCCCGAGTGGAAAATGGACGCCATTGTGATGGACATCGACCAGTTTCACATGGTAAACGACATGAATGGCCGGGACTTTGGCGACAATGTGCTTAGGCTACTGGGCAATGAGATTCGCGCCTTTCTGGGTGAGACGGAGGGCATCGCCAGCCGCTTCGAGGCGGACCGCTTTGACATCTACTGCAAGCATTACGACGATTACCCGGCGCTGCTGGAGCGGTTCCAGGACAAGATCAACGCCATGTCGAAGGGAGCCAGCATCCGGCTGCGCATGGGCGTCAAACCCTGGAAGGAGGGCGTGGAGCCAGTGCTGCTGTTCGACCGGGCTCGCGCCGCGTGCAGCATGGTCCGCGGGAACTATAAATCCCACCTGATGATCTATAACGAGGATATGCGCATGCGCGAGATCCTCAACCAGCGCCTGCTCAACGATCTGCGCCGCGCGGTGGAGAATCACGAACTCAAGGTGCTCTATCAGCCCAAGTACAACGTCCAGGTGGACCCGCCACGCCTGAGCAGCGCCGAAGCGCTGGTGCGCTGGTGGCATCCCGAGCTGGGCATGATCTCACCGGCGTCCTTCATACCGCTGTTTGAAAACAACGGCGAGATCAGCGTGGTGGACAATTATGTCTGGGTGGAGGCCGCCAGACAGATCGCCGCATGGCGGGACAAGCTGGGCATGACCATCCCGGTGTCCGTCAACCTGTCCCGGGTGGACGTGTTCGACCCGGCGCTGGAGGAGATCTTTGACAGAATCATCGAGGAGAATCAACTGAGCCACAACTGTCTCAAGCTGGAGGTCACGGAATCCGCCTATACTGAGAATGCCGGGCAGCTCATCGAGGTCATTGAGAGGCTGCGCAAGAAGGGCTTTGAGATCGAGATGGACGATTTCGGCTCCGGCTATTCGTCGCTTAACATGCTGTCCTCCATGCCCATCGACGTATTGAAGATGGACATGGCTTTCATACGAAACATTGAGCACAACGCCACGGATTTCCGCTTGGTGGAGCTGATCTTGGACATCGCCCGCTATCTGAAGGTGTCCGTGGTGGCCGAGGGTGTTGAGACCGAGGAACAGCTCGCCATGCTCAAAAACGCGGGCTGCGACCTGGTGCAGGGCTACTATTTCTCAAGGCCCCTGCCGCCCGAGGATTTTGAAAAATTGATCATCAAGGAAAAGAATATTGACAGGGGGAATCAGGCATGACCATTCGCGAACTGTATGCCAACATCGGCGGCAACTATGACCACGCCGTTCAGGTGATGAAGATGGAGAAGCTCATCGACCGCTACGTCCGCAAGCTGAAGAACAGCGGGGTGGGGGACCAGTTGGCTGCCGCCGGCGAGACGATGGACCCCGAGAAGTTGTTTGAGCACGCTCACGCCATGAAGGGCGTCTGCGGCAACCTGGGCCTGGACGACTTGGCCGACGCCGCCAACATCATCACCGAGGAGTTCCGCCCCGGCGCGGCTCGCAAGCTCTCCGACGCCGAGGTGAAGGAACAGCTCGCGAAGATCGATGCCATGTACCGCCGCGCCGTGGATGGCATCGCGGCCTATGAGGCGCAATAAGGCATTTGTTTCAGGGAGCAGGACAAACGTGGGAAGCACAATTGTCGCCAGCTCCCTGTTGCCATAATTCTGAAGGGAATGGTAAATACGTCTGAAACATCGAGGCGCGACGACCACGGATTGAGGAAGGTGCTGTCGCCGCTGGGCGCGTGGGCACTGGCCTTTGGCTGCAGCGTGGGCTGGGGCGCCTTTGTCATGCCCGGAACTACCTTCCTGCCCATCGCGGGTCCGCTGGGGACGCTGCTGGGCATAGGCATCGGCGGGCTGATCATGCTCATCATCGGGTTGAATTACCACTATCTCATGAATCACAATCCCGATGCCGGCGGCACCTACGCCTACGTCAAGTCCAGCTTCGGCTATGACCACGGCTATCTGAACGCCTGGTTCCTGATACTGACCTACGTCGCCATCAGTTGGGCCAACGCCACGGCCCTGCCGCTGATCGCCCGGCGACTGCTGGGCGGCATGTTCCAGTTCGGCTTCCACTATCAGATCGCAGGCTACGATGTCTATATGGGTGAGGTGCTGCTGGCGCTGGCCGCTATGGGCATTGCGGCCCTGCTGTGTATACGGGGGCGTCCCGCCTTCCGGGTGCAGACCGTCTGTGCAATTGTGCTGTTCCTGGGCGTCGTGGTGGGCGTGTTTGCCGCGCTGGTGAAGCATCCCACCCGGCTCCAGATGTTTTCCCCGCCCTTCGCGCCGAGCCGTTCACCCCTGTCGGGAACGTTTACCATCATCGCCCTGGCCCCCTGGGCTTATGTGGGCTTTGAATCCATCTGTCATTCCGCGGGCGAGTTCAATTTCTCCCTGAAAAAATCCTTTGCCGTGATGGCCGCAGCCGTGATTACCGGCGCGCTGGCCTATGGTCTGCTGGCAGTGCTGGCCGTGACCGTGCTGCCCAAGGGCGTCTCGTCCTGGCCGGAATACATCGGCAATTTGGACAGCTACGAGGGCATACAGAATCTGCCCACCTTCTTTGCCACGGAGACTCTGCTGGGTACTACCGGAACCGTCCTGCTGGCTCTGACCACGATGGGGGCCATCATCACGGGCCTTGTGGGCAATTACATCGCTTCCAGCCGCCTGCTGTACGCGCTGGCCAAGGACGAAATGCTGCCCAAATGGTTCGGCAGACTGGATGGACGGCGGGAGCCGAGGAACGCCATAATCTTCCTGCTGCTCGTGTCCGTTCCGCTGCCCTTCTTTGGGCGCACGGCCATCAGCTGGATCGTGGACGTGACCACCGTCGGCGCGACCATCGCCTACGCCTACGTGTCCGCCTGTGCCTTAAAGGACGCAAAGCACCGCGATAACCGTGTCATGATGGTCTCCGGTATCGCGGGCCAGGTGGTCTCGCTGCTGTTCGTGCTGTTCTTCCTGGTGCCCAACCTGATGGCGGTCAGCACGCTGTCTGCGGAGTCCTATCTGATATTGGCCTCCTGGGGCATACTGGGCTTTGTCTATTACATGTACCTGTTCCGGCGGGACGACAAGCGGCGGCTGGGCCGCTCCACGGTGACGTGGATCGTGCTGCTTGCGTTGATCATGTTTACCTCCACGGTCTGGATGCGTCAGGCTACCGAGAACGCCGCGGCAAGAGCCGTGACGCCAATACAGGAATACTTTATTGACAGGATGGAAGAGGAGGGCATTGACATCACCTCCGGGGCCACCCAGTCCGCTGATTCCTATCTGAGCAGCGCCCTGGGCAAGGTCGGAGACGTGCTGAACCGAAACAGCATGGTGCAGACCATACTGATCGTGGTGGCATTGGCGATACTCTTCCGCATCTACGGCCTGATGCAGAAGCGGGAGAAGCAGATCGAGGTGGAAAAGATACTGGCCGAGGAGAGCAGCCGGGCCAAGACCAGCTTCCTCTCCAACATGAGCCATGAGATCCGCACCCCCATGAACGCCATCATCGGCTTGGACAACATCGCCTTAAAGGACCCCGACCTGAGCCCCCATACACGGGAACAGCTTGAGAAGATCGGCGCAAGCGCCAAGCACCTGCTGGGCCTTATCAACGACATACTGGACATGAGCCGCATCGAGTCCGGCAGGATGGTGCTCAAGGATGGGGAATTCGCATTCCGGGATTTTCTGGATCAGATCAACGTCATCATCAACGGCCAGTGTACCGACAAGGGGCTGAACTACGAGTGCCGCATCATCGGCCATGTCAATGATTACTACGTTGGCGACGATATGAAGCTGAAACAGGTGATCATCAACATACTGGGCAACGCGGTCAAGTTCACCAACACGCCCGGCTCCGTCACCTTCACTGTGGAACAGATCGCCCAGTTCGAGGGCCACTGCACGCTACGGTTCATCATGAAGGACACAGGCATCGGCATGAGCAAGGAATACCTGCCGAAGATCTTCGAGGCATTCTCCCAGGAGGACAGCTCCACCACCAACAAGTACGGCAGCACCGGCTTGGGCATGGCCATCACCAAGAACATCGTCGAGATGATGAACGGCGATATCCATGTGGACAGCGAGAAGGGTGTCGGCACTACCTTCACCGTCACCGTGACCGTCCGGGCCTCCAGCCGCAGCGTTCACGGCGAGCACAGCGACGTCCTGCCGCCCGACCTGCGAGCGCTGGTGGTGGATGACGACTCGGTGGCCTGCGAGCACGCCGAGATGGTCGCCAACGCCATCGGCATCAAGGCCGACCACTGCTGCAGCTCCGTCGAGGCGCTGGAATGGCTGAAGGCACAGCGCGAGGCGGGCACGCCATACGACCTGATGCTGACGGACCTCAAGATGCCTGACATGAACGGCATCGAGCTGACCCGACGCGTGCGGCAGTTTGACCATGGCGAGACCATGGTGCTGCTGTTGACCGGCTATAGCTGGGACGACATCCAAAACGAGGCTCAGGCTGCCGGCGTGGACGGCATCATGTCCAAGCCGCTATTCACCGCCAGCCTGATGCGCAGCGTTCAGAACATAATACAGCGCCGGGAGAACCAGCAGGAGGACGAGACGCTGGAGAGCTCGGACACCGGCTGGAACATCGAGGGCTTCCACGTGCTGGTGGCTGAGGATATGGAGATCAACGCGGAGATCCTCATGGACCTGCTGGACATGGAGGGCGTATCCGCCGAACACGCCGAAAACGGCAAGCTGGCCGTGGAGCTGTTCAACAGCAAGCCCGAGGGCTATTTCGACGCCGTGCTGATGGACGTGCGCATGCCCGTGATGGATGGCCTCGCCGCCACCCGCGCCATACGCGAGCTGGACCGGCCCGACGCCAAGCAGATCCCCATCATCGCCATGACTGCCAATGCCTTCGACGAGGATGTGCAGCGCTCACTCCAGGCCGGCATGACCGCCCACCTCTCCAAGCCCGTGGAGCCCGAGCGCCTCTATGAAACCCTGGATAAGCTGATTCATGCCGCCAAGGCGTGATGTGCCCTATACATGGAGAGTGGAAAAGCAATGCCGGACCACTCTCCATTTTCGATTTATGAAACGAAAGGTAAGACTTCAATGAATGAAAATGCCCGCCCCACGGAGATGGCGTTTACAGATGCATCGTTGCGCGAGCTGATGTGGCTCGGGGACCAGATTCCCGGCGGATTCTTCATCTACCGGGCGGACGGGAGCCAGGAGTTGGTGTACGTCAACCAGGCCACGCTGCGCATTTTCGGCTGCGTGGATATGGCGGAATTCACCGCGTTGACCGACAACACCTTCCGGGGCATGGTGCATCCCGAAGATTATGACGATATACAGTCATCCATCGATCACCAGATCACCGCCGGCGGGAGCGATCAGATGGACTATGTGGAGTACCGCATCGTCCGCAAGGACGGCGAGGTGCGCTGGGTGGACGACTACGGCCACTTCGCTCAGATGCCGGGCTACGGCGACGTCTACTACGTGTTCATCATGGATGTCACCGACAAGCGGCGCATACAGGCGGAAAAGATGCAGGCAGAGATGGCGCTGGCCCGTGAAAAGCAGGCCAGCGAGCTGAAGGATAGCTTCCTGTTCAACATCTCCCACGACATCCGCACGCCCATGAACGCGGTGATCGGTTTCTCAGAGCTGGCCCGGCGGCATATGGACGACCATGAGCGGCTGGCGGAATATCTGGATAAGACCACCGCCTCCGGAAAGCAGCTCCTGTCCCTCATCGACGACATGCTGGAGATGAACCAGCTCAACGACGGCAAGATCGTCCTGAGCGAGTCGCCCGTCGATCTGAAGGTCGAGCTGACCACGACCGCGGAGCTGTTCCGCGGATTGGCTGAGCAGAAAAACATCATCATTGAAACCAACATCAATCTCCCGGCGATGGAGGTGCTGACGGACTGCAATCGCTTTCGCAGAATCATCAGCAACCTTATGGACAACGCGGTCAAGTTCACGCCTGCGAGGGGCAGGGTTGCGCTGTCGGCGCGTCAGATGAGAACCTCGGAAACCGGCGGCTATGCGAGGTATGAATTTGTCATTCAGGACACCGGCATCGGCATGTCCGATGAATTCATGGGCCGCATGTTCGACGCCTTCGAGCGGGAGGGCAATTCCACCGCCACCGGGATGACGGGCATGGGACTGGGCCTCTCCATCGTCAAAAGCCTGCTGGACCTGATGGGCGGCACCATCACCGCAAAAAGTAAGAAGGGCGTGGGTACCGCCTTCACCGTGGCGCTGCCCATGAAATTGGCTTCCGGCGGGGTGAAATATGAAGCGCCTGTCTCCGAGCCCGTTTACAAAAAGGAAGAACGGCGTCTGTTGATTGTAGAGGATATTGAGCTCAACCGAGAACTGGCCCAGACCTTGCTGGAGGAGGAAGGCTTTCTGGTGGAGGCCGTGTCCGACGGCTGTGACGCTGTGGATGCCGTGCGAGGACACGGGGCGGGCTATTACGACCTGATACTGATGGATATACAAATGCCCGTGATGAACGGCTATGAGGCCACTCGCGCCATACGCGCTCTGCCCAGGGAGGATTGCCCACGCATCCCCATCGTGGCCCTGTCCGCCAACGCCAGGGACGAGGACCGCCGCCTCAGCATGGCTGCCGGTATGAACGCCCACGTGGCCAAGCCCTTCGACATCGACGGGTTGGTGAAGGTTATCAATGGTCTCATTATCTGAACTAAATATTCACCCTGCTTGGAATTTGTCATAGTAAGTTTCAAATGGGAAATAGAGACGGTCGCTGTTGCCCAATATATACAGGCATTTTCGACTAACCCATATAAGAGTAAAAAAAACGGAGCCATTCGCTGATGAACGGCTCCGTTTTGCGCTAACGGTCATTCCTTGGTGATGGCAATGGTGAGTTCGCTGGTATAGTCCTCGGTGTAGAAATCCGAATCCTCGGGGAAGTCGTACTCCTCAGGCGCGTCAACGACCTGTACGTGGTACTTGGCGGGCTTGCCGGTGAAGGTCACCACGCCGTTTTCGTCGCCCTCAGCCAGGTGGCAGGCAGTATCCTCGCAGAAGGTCAGACTGACCTCGGGGACGGGGTCGCCGTTCTGGTCCACCACGGTGACAGTGTAGGTCGCCTCGGTCTCAACCGCAGCAGCTTCGGCGGGCTGGGTTTCGTTCGATTCGACTGTCGTGGAGGCATTGTCCGGCAGCTCATCGACATAGGACCAGGACAGGCCGCTATAGCTTCCAGACGCCTCGTACGCCTTGATCATGTCATCGGCGCTTTCCTCGCCCTTGCAGAAGAAAATGTCACCTACCGCCAGGTCCTCTGTGAATACATTGATCTCCAATTGAGCATAGCTGTTGTCTGTATTGGGATACTCATAGATGAAGGCGTCATCTACTACGGGAAGCTCGGCCAGAAGAACGCCATCGCGGGTAACGCTGTTTACAATCATCGCTGCATCCGGGTCGACGCTTTCGGCCACATAGATGGCCACCTTCACCTGATCCTCGTTCGACACGTAGAAATATCCGTCTGTCGCTTCACCTTCGATGAGTATGGTGGCCTGACGCGCGTCCTCGTTGGCAGGCGCCAAATAGGTCTCTTCAGAAACGGGATAGACATTGAGGGCATCCAGCAGCTCGGCAGCTTCATCGCCGGATACGAGGCTCATATTGTCAATGCCCACATAGGTGGTTACTCCGTCCGGAATATAGATATCATAGGTGAATTCCGCCTTGTGCTCGCCGGGCTCCAGGGCGACGGCCCAGGGCGTCCAGTCGCGGTTCTGCGTGAAATACTTCACATCCACGCCGTCCAGCGTGAATATCAGGGGGCGGACGAGGGCGGGCATGTCGGTGCCGACCTCAAAGTAAAGCGCGTCGCCTTCCTTGGAGGTGAAGTTGGCGACCATATGTGCTTTGGAAGTCTCGATCCCCATGTTGCTGGCGAACAGGGCGGTGTGGTCGCCGCGAGTTTCCGGCACGAAGGGATAGACGCCCTCGGTCTTGTCCACCTCGCAGGAAAGCTCGATGTTCTCTCCGGTCAGCGCAGCGCTGAGCTCGGCCTCATCGGGATAGGGGACGTTCATCGGCGCGACGGGGATGCTGTCCAGTGTCACGGTCTCCGTATAATCGTCGCCCAAGAAGGTCAGCACAGTGCGCTCAAAGGCGCCGGCGCTGGGGAACATGCCGGACTCGATAAAGCCCATATTGCCGAAGCGGTCAATGAAAACGTTGGTGGGATACCCGGGAATCGGAACAATATCCGTGATGCCCGTGCCCTCTGTCAAACCGAAGTGGAAGGTCAGATCTCTGTCAGCCTTGTACTGGGCCATGATGTCCATGGTATCCTTTGCGTAAGCGGAGAGGGCCATCAGCTCCATCTGATCGCTGTACTTGTCACAGATTTGCTGCATCGCCGGAAATTCCTTGTCGCAGTAGGTGCAAAAGGAGGCGAAGATGCTGATCACCACGAGCTGCTTTTCCTTCAGTATCTCGGAAAGCGTCAGCGTGTTGCCATCGGTGTCGGTAAGGGTGAAATCCGGAAGGGGGGAGCCGATCATAGGGAATTCCTCCGAGGCCATGGCTGGCAGTGAAGTCACCAGCAGCGCCAATGCCATCAGAATCAAAATAACTCTTTTCATGATACCATTCTCCTTACCATTGATATTTGCATTATACCGGATAAATGCGGCATATTCAAGCGGATTCTTCAAATTTAATTCATTATAATCTCAAAAAGGCTGGTTTGCAGGAGGGAGATATGATATTATAAAAAAAATATACATACAGAGGTTTGGAAGCGATGCGAAAGCCTGTCGTCGATTACTCCGATTTTAGATTGTCCCGGATCAATGAGCCGCGTTTTGCTCATCTCTGGCTGCTGGGCGGCTGGATCGCCTATTTCGTGCTATACTATCTGACGGAGCACTTCATACCCTTTGAGCACTGCCATGTGATCCATTGCGCGCTGGACGATGTGATTCCCTTCCGGGAGGAGTTTTTGATATTCTACTGCTACTGGTTCCTGCTGGTGGCAGGTTCGCTGGTCTGGTGTCTGCGACATGACGTTCTTTCCTTCAAGCGGCTTCAAATCTACATCATGATCACCCAGCTCGTCGCCATGATCGCCTACATCGTCTACCCCAGCGTCCAGCACCTCCGCCCTGTGACCTTTGAGCGGGACAATCTGCTGACGCGTCTGATGAGCTTTATCTACTCCGTTGATACGCCCACCGGCGTCTGCCCGTCGCTGCATGTGGCCTATTCGATAGCCATCGCGTCGGTATTCTGCCATAAGAAGGACGCTTCGCTCCTTGTGAAGGGCATCATGGTGTTATCCGCGGTGATGATATCGCTGTCCACGGCTTTCGTCAAGCAGCACTCCGTGGTGGACATCGTCATGGCGCTGCCGGTCTGCGCGCTGGCCGAGTGGCTGGTCTTTGGCAACACGCCGCTTCGGCGCTGGATAGAAAAATAGACAGAGAAGAGGCCGCCTCCGCTTTGGAGACGGCCTCGTGCTGTGTGTGGTTTATCCGTTGATCTCAATGGTGTGGGCTTCGGGCTTCGGCGCGGGCTCGCACTTGGGCAGGGTCAGCTTTAGCACGCCATCCTTGAATTCGGCGCTGATGTCGTTTTCCCGAATGCCCTCGACGTTGAAGGACCGGCTCATACTGCCATAGCGGCGCTCGCGATAGACGTACTTGTCTGCCTCGTCCTTCTGCTCGTTGCTCTCATTGTACTCGGCGGAGATGGTCAGAACGCCGTCGTTGACCTCCACCTTCAGATCGTCTTTCTTCATGCCGGGCATGTCCGCCTCCAGCAGGTAGTGGTCGCCCTCGTCCTTCACATCCACCTTCATCGGGCGCTGGTCGGTCATCATGCCGAAGTTGTCCGAGAAGAAGGGGCGAAAGAAGTCGTTGGCAAAGTCCTCAAAGTATCCGCGGTTTTCGCGGCGGGTCATATTGTGATTGGTACGATACGGGATAATGCTGAACATAAATCATACCTCCTTGAATGTCTCATGTATCTATTTTGAACGGCGGTCGGGGTTTCTATCCGTTCCCCCTGCCGACATTTATTATTATAGTCAAAAGTCAAAGAAAGTCAATACATCAAATTGGGATTTAACAAAATTAACATTGTTCTTGACATTCCGGCCTGTATCCATTAAACTGTATCGGGGAGGTGGAGGCGTGTATCCAATACAACCGATAATCGAGCGCCTTGAGGCGATGCGAGAATCAAAATACGCGGATTTTAACAACGGTCTGATCCCAGGAGTGAGCTGCCATATGCTGGGCGTTCGCGTGCCCGCGCTTCGACAGATTGCAAGAGAGATTGCAAAGGAATCAAACTGGCGGAATTTCCTGGAGGCCAGCCGCGGCCATGAGCTCTATGAGCTTCGATTGCTTCACGGCATGGTGCTGGGCGGCGCGAAATGCGAGGCAAATGAGAAAATCGCCATGATAGACGCTTTCCTGCCTTGCATTGACAACTGGGCAATATGCGACGGCACAGTATCCAGCATCAAACCCGGAAAGACTGACGCGGAGCCGCTGTTTGAATATGCCTGCGCCTGTGCGGAGAGCGATATCGAATTCCGCAAGCGCTTCGGCCTGATACTGCTGATGAGTCGATTTCACGATGAAAAGCACATCGCGCGAACCATGGAAATCTACCGGCGTTTTAAGCATGACGGATACTACGCCCGCATGGGCGCAGCTTGGGGTCTGGCGACGCTTTGGCTGTCGGATCGTGAGGGCTGTCTGGGCATTCTGCGGAAAAACCTGTGGGACGAATGGACCCACAACAAGGCCATACAGAAGCTGTGCGAGAGCCGCCGCATCTCCGACGCGGACAAAACGCTGGCGCGAAGCCTGACCCGTGGAAAGGCAGAGACAAAATGAAGGAAACGACACTTTGCTACATCGAACGAAATAATGAATACCTGATGCTCCACCGCACCAAAAAGAAAAACGACGCCAACCATGACAAGTGGCTGGGCATCGGCGGCCACATCGAGCCGGGGGAGACGCCCATGGACTGCGTGCTCCGCGAAGCCAAGGAGGAGACAGGGCTGCTCCTTCTGGACTGTCGTTATCGCGGCATCGTCCACTTCCGTTCCGACCGTTGGGAGGACGAGGAGATGCACCTTTTCACCGCCACCCGTTATGCCGGTGAACTCATCACCTGCGACGAGGGCGATCTGGAATGGATCGACCGGGACCGTCTGCTGGCGCTGACCCTCTGGGAAGGGGACAAAATTTTCTTAAAGCTCCTTCGGGACGGCACAGAGGGATTCGAACTGACACTGAACTACGAGGGAGAACACCTCGCCGCCGCAAAGCTCAATGGAAAAGAACTGACGATTGGAGGCTGATTCCCGTGCGATGCTCCTGCCATGAATGTGATACTTACATGGTTCATTCAGAGGGACTGGCGCTGGGCTGCGTCTGTCCCAACTGCGGCTATCGCTGCAAGGCATGTCTCGGCACCGACTCCGTCATCAGCCGGGACAGCCTGAAGAACATACAGTTCAACCCCGTCATTATGGACGACATCATGTCCAGCTTCGACGAACCGGAAGAGGATGAGTATTATGATTGATAATGCCATTATAAACGACGGCTTCTGGAACAGCATACGCGACACTGTTGTGAAGGAGGGCATACCCTACCAGTGGAAGGCTTTGAACGACCAGATACCGGACGCCGAGCCAAGTCACTGTATCCGAAATTTCCGCATTGCCGCGGGAAAGGAAAGCGGGGGACACGGCGGCTATGTATTCCAGGACAGCGACGTGGCGAAATGGATCGAAGGCGCAGCCTATACGCTGCGCTGGCATCCCGACCCGACGCTGGAGGATATCATCGACGAGGCCATCGAGACCGTCGCCGCCGCCCAGCAGCCGGACGGCTACCTCGATACCTATTACATCATCAACGGCCTGGACAAGCGCTGGACCGACCTTCGGGATAACCACGAATTGTACTGCGCCGGGCACCTGATCGAGGCGGCCGTGGCCTATTACCAGGTCACCGGCAAGCGCCGCCTGCTGGATGTGGCGCTGAAGCTGGTAGACCATATCCTTGACACCTTCGGAACGGATGAGGGCAGGTTGCCCGGCTATCCAGGGCACCCCATCATCGAAATGGCGCTGATGCGGCTGTATGATATAACCCATGATCCGCGCCACCTGGAGCTGGCCCGCTATTTCATCGACCAGCGCGGCCAATCCCCGCTGTACTTCGAGGCGGAGGGCAGACGCAACGGCAAGCGCTTCTTCTGGGAGGACAGCCCGTTCCGATACAAGTATTATCAGGCGCACATGCCCGTGCGTCAGCAGACCGAGGCCGTAGGCCACGCGGTCCGCGCCGTCTATCTGTATTCCGGCATGGCGGATGTGGCGCGGGCGACGGGCGACGGGGAGCTGGCCGAAGCCTGTCGCCGCCTGTGGCGGAACATTACCCGGCGACGCATGTACATCACCGGGGCCATCGGCTCCTCTGAGTACGGCGAATCCTTCACCTTCGACTATGATCTGCCCAACGACACCATCTATGGCGAGACCTGTGCCGCCATAGGCATGGTGTTTTTCGCCCGCCGCATGCTCAGATTGGAGAAAAAGGGCGAGTACGCCGACACCATGGAGCGGGCGCTCTACAATGGCGTCATCAGCGGTATGCAGTTGGACGGCAAGCGCTTTTTCTATGTGAACCCGCTGGAGGTGATCCCGGAGGCCTGCGCGCTGGACTACAACAAGCGTCATGTGAAACCCGAGCGCCAGAAATGGTTCGGCTGCGCCTGCTGCCCGCCCAACATTATCCGCCTGTTGGCATCACTGGAGAACTACATCTGCGATACTGATCAGGACGCGCTCTACGTCCATCTCTACCTTGGTGGCAAAATCGAGGCCGGTGGTCTGTCACTGAATATTGAAACCCGTTACCCCTGGGAGGGCAGCGTCAGAATGACGGTCAATGTCAGCTATCCTGTTTCCCGTGATATTGCCCTGCGCATACCCGGCTGGTGCGGGAAAGGGGAGTGGAAGATCAGTGTCAACGGTGCCTCGGCAGACATTCGGGTGGAGGATGGCTATGCGCATCTCAACCGCGAATGGCGCGATGGGGATGAAATCCGCCTGGAACTGGCACTGCGGCCCCGTGTGATTCGTGCCAATCCCAGAGTGCGTGAGGATTCGGGCAAGGCGGCTTTGCAATACGGACCTTTGGTCTACTGTCTTGAAGAAGCTGACAATGGTCCGGCGCTAAATGCAGTGCGCTTAGCGTCGCATTTGAACGCGGTGGCCAAATGGGAGCCCGACCTGCTGGGCGGCATCGTGGCGCTGGAAACCGACGGCCTGCGGGAGCGCCTCGAGGGTTGGGAGACTTTGCTGTACGCGGAGCGCGAGCCGGAGGTCGAGCCGATTCGCCTGCACTGGGTTCCCTATTATGCCTGGGCCAACCGTGGCGTCGGCGAGATGCGCGTGTGGGTAAGGCTATAGGTTATATTAAAAACGGAGCCGTTCATACCGAACAGCTCCGTTTTCAATGGCAATCAGCCCCTGCCGCGCTCCCATTCCTCGCGGGTAATGAGCATTTCAGTAACACCTTCGCCTTCGCGCTGAATGTGAAATCCCGCGCGGAGAAACCCACGTATGGCGGGAAGGTTGCCTGAAGGGAACGCGCATTTCAGGGCAGGGATTTCCTCCCGGCCAAAGGCGTGGTCCGTCAGCAGTCGTATGGCGGCGGCGCTATGGCCTTTTCCCCGGTGTTCGGCGACGATGAGTATGCCCGCGCTGTAGTCCTCGCCCTCGCGGAACCAGCAGACCTCTCCCACGGGGATGCCATCGCTGAAAATAAACGCGGAATAGAAATCCGGCTCGTTGTACAGCCAGACCTGCCGCCACCAGCGCCAGTTTTCTATCGGGAAGTCGATGCAGCCGGTGACGGGGTCGTAGCCCTCTGCGCCGCCCAGGTCCCGGCCGCGGTTGTGGGCCATGGTAGCGGGGTCGCCCAGCCACGCCTGCCGGGCGGCCATGTCCCGCAGGCCGGGTATCCTCAATTCAAGGCTCATTCCATCACCTGCAATATCATGCACTTCAGATATTTCGTTTCCACCGACTGAGGAAGAATGGGGTGGTCGTAGCCCTGGGTCCTGTATTCCACCAGCCGTATGCGCTTTTTGACGTCCCGCGCCGCCTGATTGATGATGTCCTGGAACATCTCCGGCAGTATGTGCTGGCTGCATGAGCAGGTCACCAGGAAGCCGCCGGGACGGGTCAGCTTGAGGCCCCGCAAGTTGATCTCTTTGTAACCGCGAATGGCCGACTGCACCGCCGCCTTGTTCTTGGTAAAGGCCGGAGGGTCGAGTATCACCACGTCGAACTGCTCATGTTTGTCGTCCAGCTCCCGCAGCAGGTCGAAGCAGTTGTGCGCTTCGAAGGTGACGTTGTCCAGGCCGTTGATCCGGGCGTTTTCCCGCGCCACCTCCAGCGCCTCCTCGGAGATGTCCACGCCCAGCACCGACGCCGCGCCGAATTTTGCCGCGTGGAGGGAGAAGCTGCCGTTGTGGCAGAAGCAGTCCAGCACCTTTGCCCCCTTGCAGAAGGGCTTCATGGCGGCGCGGTTCCACTTTTGATCGAGGAAGAAGCCCGTCTTCTGGCCGTGCTTCACGTCCACCTGGAAGTGTATGCCGTTTTCCACCATGTCCACCTTGTCCGGCACCTCGCCCCGCAGCAGGCCCGTGGTCTGCTCAAGGCCCTCCAGCCGCCTCACCGGCACGTCGCTGCGCTCCCAGATGCCGACGGGCTTGACCACCTCCATCAGAATGTCGCACAGCATGTCCTTGACGCGTTCGATGCCCAGCGACAGCGATTGCAGCACCAGCACGTCCCCGAACTTGTCCACCACCAGCCCCGGCAGAAAGTCTGACTCCGAATAGATCAGCCGGCAGCTCTCCGGGTCGCACATCAATTTGCGGTATTCCCAAGCGTCCCGCACCCGCTTTTCAAAGAAGGCCCGGTCGCAGGGCTCGTCGTTGCGTGTCAGTATGCGCAGTGCCAGCTGGCTCACAGGATTATAGAAACCCCGCCCAATGTACTTCCCCCGGAAGTCCGCCACCTCCACGATGTCGCCGTTTTCAAATTCGCCTTCCACCTTGTCGATCTCCGATGCGTAGATCCACGGATGCCCGCCGCGCACGCGGGTCTCCCTCGTCTTTCGGAGCGTCACCTTTGCCATGCTCATCCCTGCTTCCCCGTTGATTTGATGTCGCTGATCAATTGCCACGATAAATCGGAAGAGGTCGTCTCCTCACCAAGTCCCTGTTTATTCATGGCGCGAACAGCATCGATTTGATAATTTATCATAACATAACTGTGTAAACTTGTCCATCGTATCGATTTGTGATAAAATAATCAGGTACTGTTTAAGTGAGAAAATGGAGTAAAACATGGAGAATAAAAACGGCAAGCGCCTGAACAAATTTATCGCGGACAGCGGCTATTGCTCTCGCCGCGAGGCGGACCGGCTGATCGAAGAGAGGCGAGTGCTGGTGGACGGCCGCGAAGGTGTGTTGGGGGATAAAATACTTCCCGGTATGCGGGTGACCGTGGACGGGAAAAGCCTCACTGGTGAAGGCGAAAAGGTCTATCTCCTGCTCAACAAGCCGAGGGGCATCGTGTGCACCGCCGACCCTCGGGAACCCATGAACGTGGTGGATTATATCAATTATCCAATTCGCGTGTTCCCCGTGGGACGGCTGGACAAGGACAGCGAGGGCCTGCTATTGCTGACCTCGGACGGCGAGATCGTCAACCGCATCCTCCGCGCCGCCGGGGGCCATGAGAAGGAATACGAGGTGACCATCGACCGCCCGGTGACCCCGGAATTTGTCCAGAAGATGATGGCCGGCGTGCCGGTTTTGGACACTGTGACCCTGCCCTGCAAAGTGCGCCGCACCGGGGAGCGCTCCTTCAACATCATCATCGTCCAGGGCCTGAACCGCCAGATCCGCCGCATGTGCGAGGCATTGGGGGCAAACGTCACCCACCTGCGCCGCATACGCATCATGAACCTGAAGCTCGGCGCGATGAAGCCCGGCGAGTGGCGGGAGCTGACCGAAAAGGAGTTAAACGGCCTGACAGCGCAACTTTAAGTGCACGCCGAGGAAGAACAAAGTGAGTAAAAAGAATAAAAAAAAGAAAAAATCACTGTTTCGGAGGATTCTCCGGGGCATAAAATGGGTATTGATAGTATGTATACTCTTCAACCTGGGCGCGGCCTACTGGCCGTTCATCCGCCTGCCCGCGCTGTCCGCGGAATCAGCCATGGCGGCGGAGGCTCGGGCAGCGGAGATGTTTGAGGACCAGGCCACCGGCGACCGGGCGATGATCATTGAATCCAGCGCCGACGCTCTGGACGAGCGCATCCGCCTGATGGAGCAAGCGAAGCAAGAGATCATCATCGTCACCTACGAAAACCACGACGGCGAGAGCACACGCGACCTCCTGGCGACGGCCATCCGCAAAGCGGCGGAGGGCGTGCGGGTGCGCTTCCTGGTGGACGGCATCGCGGGCCGCTTTGACCACATGGGCGGCGACCTGTTCCGCGCGGTGGCAGCCTACCCGAATATCGAGGTGCGCTTCTACAATCTGGTCCGGCCCCTCACGCCGTGGAAGCACATGGGGCGCATGCACGACAAGTATGTCATCGTGGACGACACCGCTTTCATCCTCGGCGGCCGCAACATGTTCGACAAGTTCCTGGGCGAGTACACCACCACCAACCGCAGCCTCGACCGCGAGGTCCTGATCTACGATTCCGACGGCGGCGGGGACGGCAGTCTCGGCCAGCTCCGTGCCTACTTCGAAGGCATGTGGGCGGGGGAGGACACCACGGTTTTCCATTCCCTGCGGGACATCAGTGCCGAGCGTCGGCAGAAGGTGTATGTTTCGCTGGAGGAGCGCTACGAGAACCTGAAGGCGGCAAAGCCGGAGCTGTTCGCTCCTTACGACTACGAAAAGGTCACCGTGCCCACTCAGGGTGTGTGGCTCATCAGCAATCCCACGGGCATCTATGCCAAGGAACCGGTGGTGTTCGGCCAGCTCACGGCGATGATGAATCGTGCCACAGACAACGTGGTGATTCATTCGCCCTATGCGGTATTGAACGGCTACATGCGCGACAGCCTGAAGCAGGTTGCGGAGAAGGTGCCGCTGACGCTGATGATCAACGCCGTGGAGAATGGCGCGAATCTGGTGGGCAGCGGGGATTATCTCTACCACCGGGGCGACGTGTTGTCCACCGGCGCGAGCATCCTCGAATACGCCGGGGGCAAGTCCTACCACGGCAAGGCCGTTGCCATCGACGACTGCCTGTCGGTGATCGGCTCCTTCAACCTCGACCTGCGCAGCACTTATGTGGACACCGAGCTGATGCTGGTGATACGCTCCCCTGAGATCAATGCCGAGCTTCGGGGCTACATGGAACTGCTCCACGCCGACTGCCGCCGCGTCATCGACGCCCAGAACGCACGGGTGCCCGATGGACTGACATTGCCTCAGTTCCCCATCTGGAAGCGTGCGATGGTCTATCTCATCGGCCTGCTGATGCAGCCGATCCGAAACCTCGTTTGATGTGTGATAAACAGGGATTTGTAGGGGAGTTGCCCGTTCTCCTGTAGGGGCGGCGTTGCGCCGCCCGCCCGGTAGAATGTACCGTTTCGCAGGAGGCGGGCGCCGAAACGGTGCCCCTACAAGGTTGGTTTGACTCCCCTACAAACTTCAATTTGTCGCATTGAGCAGTTATAGCAGTTATGTGCAATCCTAATGCGAAAGTATTTGCAACTTAACTTGACAAGTGTTAAACTATCTGTATCATAGGTTTATAAAGAGGCTAATATGACGGACAGAGTTTGGGGCATCTTGGTAGATTCCTTTCCGAAGATACTGTTGCCGGGACTGAGAATGACCATCCCGCTGACGGTGATCGCCTTCGCGCTGGCGATGGTGATCGCCACGGTGGTGGCGCTGATACAGTTCGCCCATGTGAAGGTGTTAACCCCGCTGGCGCGGTTTTACATATGGGTGATCCGCGGTACGCCTCTGCTGGTGCAGCTCTTCGTGGTGTTCTACGGTTTGCCAAACCTGGGCGTCTATCTCGACGCCTTCCCCGCGGCGGTGCTGGTATTCTCCATCAATGAAGGCGCTTATTGCGCGGAAACCATGCGCGGTGCGCTGGAATCCGTGTCGGTGGGGCAGATCGAGGCGGGCTACTGCGTGGGCATGAGCTACACCCAGATCATGTGGCGCATCGTGCTGCCCCAGGCATTGCGCACGGCCTTCCCGCCGCTGTCCAATTCGTTGATCTCGATGGTGAAGGACACCTCGCTGGCGGCCAACATCACCGTGATGGAGATGTTCATGGCCACCCAGCGAATCGTGGCCCGCACCTACGAGCCGCTGGCGCTCTATCTGGAGGTGGCGCTGATCTACCTGCTGTTCTCCACAGCCATGACGGCCTTGCAGCGCTGGGGCGAAAAGAAGCTGACGGTGGGAGGCGCGCTCCATGCTTGATATACGGCATCTGAAAAAGACCTACGAGAATACCCCTGTTCTGAAGGACATCTCCCTCCACGTCAACAAGGGCGACGTCACTGCCGTCATCGGCCCCAGCGGTTCCGGCAAGACTACGCTGCTGCGCTGCGTCAACTTCCTGACTCCCGCTGACAGCGGCGAGCTGACCTTTGGCGGCAGGACCTATGATCTGAGCCGCATGTCCAAGAAGGACATCGCCGCCATACGGATGAACACGGGCTTTGTATTCCAGAGCTTCAACCTGTTCGCCAACAAGACCGCCCTGCAAAATGTGACCGAGGGCCTGATCATCGCCCGCCACATGCCGAAGGACGAGGCCAACAGCATCGCCACGCAGGCGCTGGAAAGGGTGGGATTAAAGGATCGCGCGTCCCACTATCCCAGCCAGCTTTCCGGCGGACAGCAGCAGCGCGTGGCCATCGCGCGGGCAGTGGCGACCAACCCGCAGATCATCTACTTCGACGAGCCCACCTCCGCCCTTGACCCGGAGCTCATCGGCGAGGTGCTGGCAGTCATGAAAGACCTCGCGTCCTCCGGCATGACCATGCTGGTGGTGACCCATGAGATGCGCTTCGCGCGGGACGTGTCCTCACGGGTGATCTTCATGGAGGACGGCAATATTGTAGAGGAAAATGACAGCCGGGCGTTCTTTGAGGCGCCCCGGCAGGAGAGAACCCGGCGCTTCCTGCGGACGATTGACCGCAGCGCAATATAGATTAAGGAGTGATTTCCCATGATTCGCAAGCTGACTGCCCTGTTGATGGCCGCAATGCTGTTGCTGACCGTCACCGCCGTTGCTGAGACCGACCTGCTTGCCGACATACAGGAGCGCGGCAATCTGGTGATCGCCACCGAGGGCGCCTGGTCTCCTTGGACCTACCACGACGAATCCGACGCGCTGGTGGGCTTCGATGTGGAGATCGCCCGGGCTATCGCCGACAAGCTGGGCGTGAATGCCGAGTTTGTGGAATGCCCCTGGGAGAGCATCTTTCTGGGCATCGACAGCAAGATGTATGATATCGCCGCCAACGGCGTGGAGATCACCGAGGATCGCGCCGCCAAGTATGACTTCTCGACGCCCTACGCCTTCCTCCGCACCGCGCTGATCGTCCGGGCGGACAACGAGGACATCCACAGCTTCGAGGACCTCAAGGGCAAAAAGACCGCCAACTCCGCCGGCAGCACCTACGCGCTCATCGCCGAGGAATACGGCGCTTCCACCGACACTGTGAGCACGCTGGCCCAGACCCTCGACCTCGTGCTGGCGGGCCGCGTGGACGCCACGCTGAACGCGGAGCTCTCCTTCTATGACTACCTCAAAGAGCATCCGGAGGCCGAGCTGAAAATCGTCGCCCTGTCCGAGGAGGCCAGCAATGTCGCCATCCCCGTCCGCAAGGGCGAGGAAAACGCCGCCTTCCTGGCCGCGCTTAACGACGCCATCAACGAACTCCGTACCGACGGCACTCTCAAGACCATCTCCGAAAAGTATTTCGAGACGGATATCACCACCGCCCAGTAATCCTTCCGCACAAGGCGGTAACCCAAAAGCCTTCCCCTCTGGGGAAGGTGGCAGCCCGAAGGGCTGACGGATGAGGTCCTCCTCGCCGCGCCACCTTCTCTGTAGGAGAAGGCTTTTGATTATCCTTTCTAAAACAATTTTCCTCAGAAAGGTACGATACACATGCCCAAAATCCACTCGGTCAGCGTTCGGACCCTGGCGGAGTTTGCCACGGAGCACGGGGATCTGATGCCCGGCGGCAGCTATGCCCGTATGCGGGAGGGCGTACGGGGCCACCAGGCGCTTCAGGAGCTACTGCCCTGCAACTGGCAGCCCGAGGCGGCGGTCAGCCGGGACGTCGAGCTGGATGGGCAGATCCTGAGGATACATGGCCGGGCGGACGCCGTTTACATCGGGCTGGAGCTGGTATGCGTGCAGGAGATCAAGACCACCAAGAAAAACCCCGCACTGATACTGAAATACGACTATCCCGCCCACTGGGCCCAGGGCGAAATCTACGCGGCGCTGTTCTGCATGAACAACGGCATCGACGCGGCGGAGGTTCGCCTGACCTACGCACGCCTGGACGGAAAGAAGAACGAGTTTACCGAAGAGTACGACCGGGAGACACTGGAGCGCCTGCTGCTGGGCTATGCCCGGCCCTACCTCGATTGGATCGACACCGTGGACGATTGGAAGGATCGTTCGCAGCTTACACTGTCAACCTTTCCCTTTCCTTACAATGACTACCGGGATGGTCAAAAGGAGATGGCAAAGTCTGTATTCCGCGCCATGAAGCGGGGCGGGGGAGCGCTGATCGAAGCGCCCACCGGCATCGGCAAGACGGCGGCTTCACTGTTCGGCGCACTGAAGGCGCTGGGAAAGGGCTACATCACCGCCATATTCTATCTCACCGCCCGCACCACGGGCCGTCGCGCCGCCGAGGATGCGCTGGACCGCATGCGACAGACTGGGTTAGCTATACGTTCGGTGACCATCACCGCCAAGGAGAAATGCTGCCTGTTGGGAGCAAAACCTGACTGCATGGGCTGTCCCCACGCTCAGGGCTACTACGATCGCCGCCGCGATGTGCTGAAAGCGGCCATGTCGATACAGCGGCTGGACGCCGAGACCATTCATGACCTGGCGGTGGAAAATGACCTGTGCCCCTTCGAACTGGCTCTGGATCTCTCTGAAACGGCGGATGTCATCATCTGCGATTACAACTATGCCTTCGATCCCCGCGTCCGCATCAAGCGCTATTTCGACACAAAATCCAGGGCCGGGCTGCTGGTGGACGAGGCCCACAACCTCTCCGATCGTGCACGCGACATGCTCTCGGCAAGCATCTCCGGCTGGCGTCTGGATACCCTGCGCAAGCAGGTGGTACGCTTCGAAGGCAAGGACAGCCCCATGGCCCAACTGATGAGCCGTCTCCAGCCCCTCCTGAAATGCACGGACGACGCCGAGCTGGAGGCCAGCGCCGATCTCCCGGAGGCACTCATCGAGGCTGTAAAACAGTTCGCCGACTCCGCAACGGAGCTTCAGAGCGCGGAGCCGGAGGTCCGGGACTTCGTCTTTGAGGCACAATGGTTTGTCAACGTCTCCAGACGTTTCGATGAGGACAGCTATCGCGTGATGACGTTCCCCCGGGATGGCTTTCTCACCGTCCAGCTCTGGTGCTATGATCCTTCAAAGTATTTGCGGCGGGCATTTGATCGGGTGGGCGGCGCGGCGCTGTTTTCCGCCACTCTCGCGCCGATGTACTTCTATGCGGCACAGTTGGGCGTGGATGGAGAAAACGACGAGACCTTGCAGCTCGAATCCCCATTCCCGGTGGAAAATCTGGCGGTATATCGGCTGGCCGTTTCGGTGTCCATGAAGGATCGGGAGCGCACACGGCACACCGTCGCCCAGGTGATCCACACCATGGCAGAAGGCCGCCCCGGCAATTACATCGCCTGTTTTCCGTCCTACGCCTACATGACCCAGGTGTTTCAGCATTACCGCATGTTGTTTCCCTATGAGGACGCCGTCTGTCAGCAGCCCCACATGACCGAGGCCCAGCGGATGGCCTTCATCGACCGCTTCCAGCCCGCGCCGACCCGGAGTATGGTGGCCTTTATCGTGCTGGGCGGCGTGTTCGCGGAGGGCGTCGATTTGCCCGACGACCGGCTGGTAGGTGCGGCCATCGTCTCTACAGGCATGCCCCAGCTCAGCTTCGAGCGGGAGACCCTGCGTGAATTGCTTGACGACGCCGACGACGGCGGCATGGACGCGGCTTACACCTACCCCGGTCTGCGCCGCGTTCTCCAGGCGGCAGGCCGCGTGATCCGCACGGAGACCGATCGGGGCGTGGTGGTGCTGATGGATGTCCGCTATCGCCAGCCCAAATATCAGGAGCTGCTGCCGCCCCATTGGGAGGTTCGTGACATCAAAAAACTGAGCGCGCTCAAAGCGGAGCTCGCTCAGTTCTGGGGAGATACATCACAGTAATTTGGACATCATGATCATGTCGTCAAGAGGTTGACCATTCTCATAGATGGGATTCGGATAGTTTTCCGCGAAGAAATGCTGACGTAAGCCGTCCTGTCGAAAGCCGAAGCGCTCATAAAAGCCCACGTTGGCCGGACTCGTGCCGACGCGCAGGCGGTTGCACCGGGGTGCCAGCAGCTTGATGATGTGGTTCATGATTCGGGTTCCATAGCCCTTTCCGCGCATATCTGGAGCGGTGGCGAGGTTCATAAGCTCCCATTCGCTGCCCCCGGTCCGTCGTATGACCGCAACACAGGCACTCCTGCCGTGAACGTTCAGCGTATATAATTCGCCATCATCCAGATACCGGCGGATCATCATTTCGCTGGGATCGGCCTCCAACAGGAGGGGGAGGAAGGCGTCTTTGCCGGTGGAGATGCGGCGAATCTCTTCGGAGGCCAGCTCACCCCTGGACCAGTGTCGGCGGCACAGGGAAACATAGCTCTCGTTGCCGCCCAGCACGATCTGGGGACCGGACTTGACCACTTCGCCATTGACAATGCGGGCGATCATCGTGGCTTTGCGCCCGCACCAGCAGACGGTCTTGATCTCCTCGATGGTGTCCGCCCAGGCCATCAGCCACTGGCTGCCCTCAAACAGTTCGCCCCGGAAGTCCGCCCGCAGGCCGTAGCAAATGACGGGGATGTTCAACTGGTCCACGATGTCCACCAGCTGCTGCACCTGCGCCTTGGTCAGAAATTGGGCCTCGTCCACGATGACGCAGTCGTAGAGCTTTAAATCGATCTTGTCCAGCTCCTCCACGAAGCGGCAAGGCGCGCTCAGCCCGGAGCGGGAGCCCACAATTTTACCGCCGTCCCGGTTGTCCAACTGGGGCTTCAGCATCAGCGCGTTCTGGCCGCGCTCCTGATAGTTATATTGCACCATAATGGCGTTGGCCGTCTTGGAAGATCCCATCGCGCCATAGCGGAAATAAAGCTTTGCCATGTCGAAAACCTCTCTGTTGCAATGAAAGTGACCTTTTGAAATTTCGACATGACAGGCCCTATGACCTGCCGAACACGGCATTAAATCCTTGTCAAACGGGGGTACAGCATGAAAATCGCCGGCATCATTGCGGAATACAATCCCTTTCACAATGGCCACGCCTGGCACATCCGGGAAACCCGTCGCTTGACGGGCTGCGATTATGTAATCGCCTGCGTGGATGGCCATTTCTCCCAGCGCGGAGAGCCATCGCCCTTTTCCAAGTGGAACAAGGCCCGCATGGCGTTAGCCGGTGGGGTAGACGCGGTATTTGAGTTGCCAGCCCTCTTTGCCGTCCGCACGGCGGACGCCTTTGCCCGTGGCGGCGTGGCGATACTTGGCGGCCTGGGCGTTGACTGCTTCTCCTTCGGCAGCGAAACCGACGATCGGGGAATTCTCGAAACATTTGCAGAAATCTCAGAAAAAGAACCAAAGTCGGTTATAGAAGAGACAAAAAAGGGACTTGAACGCGGAGAATCCCATGCCCGCGCCAGGGGCAGCGCCATCGCGGCATACCTGGGTCTTTCCCCGGAGCTGGTCAATCAGCCCAATCTGATCCTGGCAACAGAGTACATTCGCACTATAAAAAACCTTGGAATGAATATGGAGACTGTGGTTGTAAAGCGCAAAGGCGGCTATCATGATTCGGATTTGGGTGAGTTTGCCTCCGCTTCCGCCATTCGCGCAGCCCTGATGCACGATGATACAGACGTCATTTCACGATGTACCCCCGAAGCTTCGCGCATGTTTGCGGTTCCGGAAAAGCTGCATGAAATGGATGATCTACTGCTTTATAGACTACGGTCTGTTTCTGCTTCTGAATTGAAAAACCTGCCTGATGTGACGGAAGGACTTGAGCATCGCCTCTTTCGTTTGTGCCGCGAAACGGGAACGCGGTCGTCTTTGCTGGAGGCCATGAAGTGCAAGCGCTACACCTATGCCCGCCTCAGCCGTTTGCTTGCGCACGCGCTGTTGGGCTTTGATAAAGAAATGCTCGCAAAGCATCCCCTGCCGACATATGCCCGTCTGATTGGCTTACGACGCGGCGCGGAACCACTGCTAAAGGAACTGAACCGCCGGGCATTCCTGCCGATGATGACTTCAACGGCAGACCTTCGCGACGATCCGATTTTTCAACTGGAGTGTCGCGTCACAGATATCTGGGCATTGCTCCATGACACCGTTTCCCTGCGAATGCCCGGACGGGAGCTGACCGAAAAGTTTGTCAGATTATAAGGAATGCCCGCAGGCTTCAACAGCCCGCGGGCATTATATTGTGTGCCGGGCATGGCACACATCTAACCGGTGAGAGTCCGGTCGCGGGTATTTACCGCCAAGCGTAGCGAACCGCAAGCCGTTGGTGGCGACGCCA
>CACZXF010000016.1 GCA_902785105.1 uncultured Eubacteriales bacterium
TCCTTCGCTTTTTGCCTTGATTATACTCCTTGACTGTATACCATGTGCTTGCACAATTTGTATACTATGTTATTACTCTATACAGTTTCGCCGCCCGCCGGGTAGTACGATGCGTTTCGATGGAGGCGGGCGCCGAAACGGCGCCCCTACAAGGATATCGGAAGTACCATTATAATTTTCAATTATTTATTTTCAATTTATCTCCCCGACAAATTCCAATTTGTCGGGGAGACTGAACAAAAAAGGACCTGGGGAACAACTGTGCTCCCCAAGTCCTTCCTTTCATCAGCCGAAGTGTTTCTTCACCAAGTCGGCACGAATCCAGCCGGTCTTGTGAACGGCCTTGACCTTGATCCAGAGCTTGCCATGCTTGTCCTTCTTTTTCTCGCCCAGGTAGACCAGCTCGTCATCCCGTCCCATGGCCCAAATCTCTGCGTACTCCTTGCCGGGGCCGGAGCGGATGTTGGCGACCTTGGCCTTGACGTAAATGCTCTTCTTACCTCCAGCGACCTCTTCCAGTTCGTCGTCGCTCAGCTCTACCAGGTCCAGTTCTTCGATGTCGTGGATATTCTCGTCCATCATGATAAACGCCTCCTTTTGTTATTGCAGCTTTTCGTAGGATATGACCATTTCCTCGTTGGCATACTTTTTGCACAGGGCCTCGCAGGCGGCCATGTCGATGGGCTCGCCGTCCTGGAAGGCAATCTCCTCGGTGTTGTCACCCTCGGGGCCGTGGAAGGGGCCGTACTGGTCCGCCTTGGTGACCAGCTCCAATGCGCCGTCCCGCACATGGTAGACCTCGATGTGGCCTTCGCCGGAGAACCGATAGAAGTAGGTCAGCGTGTGCTCTTCAGCGTTGCAGTAGAACATCTCGCCGCCGCTGTGGCCGACCTCCATCACCGCCCTGGGTGCGCCATCGGCATAGACGTAAACCTTCGCGCCATCCTCGGCGGTGATGAAGGAATCCTCCGTGGTGGAGATGATCAGCACCGGCACGCCGTCGCCGTTGACATCCACAAAGGCGTGATAGGGATACTGCGCCGAAAGCTCCGGGTCGGTCAAAACGGCCATGTACCAGTCGCTGTCCGCGCCTTCCGCCATGGGCTTTTCCTCCGCCATCGCAAGGCCGCAAAGCATGAGCGCCACAGCCATCAGTATACAAAACAACCTTTTCATCATTTTTAACCCCCCTTTGATCGTTTGTCGATGTCATCATTATAGCACACCAACCATCACAAAAGCATCACACAACTATTTTTTGGTTTGCGTGTTTTGTCAATTTATGGTAAACTATAGCCGTTATCTATTGTATTTGGCGCGTGTTAATCGTAAAATAGGTGGTTAATGAGCTTCACTAACCACTAAAATATGTTGCTTACAGGGGGAAAAGAACATGAACGGAACAAAGAGGCTCTCCACCGGCAAGGTCTGGTGCTTCGCCGTCGGCCAGTTCGGCTGGTCGGTGCTCGCGGCGCTGATCTCCAGTTGGCTGGTGAATTACTATCAGCCGGACCTGGCGACCCAGGCGGCGGGACAGCCCATATTCGTGCCCCAGGGCCGCGTGGTGCTGGGCATACTGACGGTGCTGGGCGGCATCACGGCCTTTGGGCGCATATTCGACGCGGTGACGGACCCGATGATCGCCTCGATGTCCGACCGCTGCAAATCGAAGGACGGGCGGCGCATCCCCTTCATGCGGGCGGCGGCCATCCCCTTCGCCCTCTCCTGCATACTGACCTTCTGGTCACCGGTGAACGGCGAGAGCTGGGTGAACGCGCTGTTTCTGTTCCTGATGCTGATGCTGTTTTACCTGTGCATGACCATGTACTGCACGCCCTACAACGCGCTGATCCCTGAGCTGGGCGCGGACCAGCGGACCCGCATGGCGATATCGACCTCCATCTCCTTCACCTACATCGCCGGCATGGCGGTGGCCTATGTGGCCCCGGTGGTCTGGGGAATGCTGGAAAAGTCCATGCCCCGTGTAACAGCTATCCGCGTGACCTTCACGGCCATGTCGCTGCTGGGCATGGTGTGTATGTTCGTGCCGGTGTTCACGATTAAGGAGCGTGACTATGTGGTGGCCGTGCCCAGCCAGTCCAACGCCGTGAAGTCGCTGACCGCCACCTTCCGCAACCGGGATTTCCGCGTGTTCGTGGCCTCGGACATCGCCTATTTCCTGGGGCTGACCATGTTCCAGACGGCGCTGCCCTTCTTCGTCACCAGCCTGTTGAAGCTGGACGAGGGCATGTCCACGGTGTACTTCGTGCTGATGACGGCGCTGTCCGTGCTGTTCTATGTACCCGTTAACCGGCTGACGCCGAAGTTCGGCAAGAAGAAGCTGATACTCTGCGCCTTCGTGGTGTTCACGCTGAGCTTTGCCTACACCGCCTGCTTCGGACAGAACCTGCCCATTCCCCCGGCGATTCAGGGTTACATCCTCTGCGCCGTCGCCGCGCCGGCCATGGCCATATTCGGCATACTGCCCCAGGCCGTGGTGGCGGACATCGCGGAATATGACGCACTGGAGACCAAAGAGAATCGCAGCGGCATGTTCTACGCCGCCCGCACCTTCGCCTTCAAGCTGGGCCAGTCCATCGCCATGCTGCTGGTCACCGCCTTCGCCACCATCGGGCAGGAGACCGGCCTGGGCTATCGCGTCACCGCCGTGGCCGCCGCTGTAGTCTGCCTGCTGGGCGGGGCGCTGTTCATGCTGTATGATGAGAGAAAGGTCTATTCCAGAATTATGAATTAATGGGAGGTTTGTTTATGAGCGTCAAGACGATATACCTTGCTGGCGGCTGCTTCTGGGGGATGCAGAAGTTCTTCGACCAGTTTGACGGCATCGTCAGTACGGAAGTGGGCTATGCCAACGGCCCGGACCGCGCGCCGTCCTATCAGGAGGTCTGCACCAACAGCGGACACGCGGAGACGCTGCGCGTCGATTACGACCCGGCAGTTATTACGCTGACCCAACTTCTGAACAATTTCTTTATGGTCATCGACCCGCTCTCCGTCAACCGGCAGGGCAATGACTGCGGCGTCCAATATCGCACGGGCATCTATTACACTGACACCGACGACCTTCCCGAAATTGAGGCCGTATACAAGGCGGAGGAAGAGAAGGCCGGGGCAAGGCTGGCCGTTGAGCTCATGCCCCTTCAGAATTTCTTTCCCGCCGAGGAATATCACCAGAAATATCTGGATAAAAATCCGACTGGCTACTGCCATATTCCCCGGTCCATGTTTAAGCTCAGGTGAATTCCAGAAGCCATACAGCCGCATCGTGGGACGGGAGGGAGACTTCAAGAGTATCCGTCTTTATGCCCCGCCAGAGTTCTTTCGCATGGGAAAAAACATGCGTTTCAGGTGTGTTTATGTTCATGGTTCGCGGTTCGTCGGAGAGGTTAAAAGCGGCCACATAACAGCCCCTTCCGTCTTTGCGCGGCGCAATCCAGACGCATTCCTCTTCTGTGGTGTACAGGGGATGAGCGCACCAGGATTCCCTTTCGATTTCCAGCACTTCGCCGTTGGTCAGGAGCTTGAAAGTGAAATCGTCGTTCAGCGTCAGCTCGCCGCCGATCATCAGCGGGGAGCGGAGCATGCACCATAGGGTCAGCATGGTGCGCTGTTCGGCCTCGGTGAGATTGGTCCACTTCCCGAGCGGGTGGTCGTCGTAGCACAGGCGGATGGCACCCACGGGCAGCATGTCAGCGTCAGGCCAGTGGCCGGGTCCCGCGTGGATACACCACTTCTCTGCACGCTCAAACATGCCCTTTAAGAGCGGCCAGTTATCCCAGAAATCGTCGGTGATGCGCCACATATTGGCGTTGGCCTTCAGATGCTCCGCCTGCTCGATGGGCGACGGCCCCGGCGAAAGGCTCAGCACGATGTCCCGCCCGCAGCCCCGGCAGGCTTCGGAGATGATCTCTATCTCACGTTTGCAATGGGGATATTCGCGGGCGATGTCGTCACACTTGACGAAGTCCACGCCCCATTCCGCGTACAGGCGGAATATGCTGTCATAATAGGCTTTTGCCGCCGGTCGGTCGGCAAACAGGCCGTACATGTCCGGGTTCCAGGCGCAGATGGAATTGGGGTTGGCCGCCTCGTCACAGCGGTAGTCCGTTCCAAATATCGGCAGATGTCGATGGGCCGCCATGCGGGGCAGGCCGCGCATGATGTGTATTCCGAATTTCAGGCCGAGGCCGTGAATGTAGTCCGCCAGCGGCTTGAAGCCCGCGCCGCCTGCCGCGCTGGGGAAGCGATTCACGGCGGGCTGCAGGCGGCCGAAATCATCCATGACCAAATCGGAGAAAGCCTGATAATCATGGGTGGACGCCGTGGGTTGATACCATTCGATGTCCACCACCACATATTCCCAGCCATAGGGCTTCAAGTGCTTCGCCATGTATTCCGCATTTTGACGGACGATGGTCTCCGTCACGGCAGCTCCGTAGCAGTCCCAGCTATTCCACCCCATGGGCGGCGTCTTTGCAATCATTCATCATACCTCCTGTATAAAAAAGGTTCTGCTGTGATTAAACAGCGGAACCTCATTTTTTTAGCCTCCAAGATAGGCCGCGCGGACGCGGTCGTCGGCCAGGACGTCAGCGGCGTTGCCGGAGATGGTGATCTTGCCGGTGCCCAGCACGTAGGCCCGGTCGGCAATGGACAGGGCCATCTGGGCGTTCTGTTCAACCAATAGTATGGTAACGCCCGCGCCGTGGAGCTCCTTGATGATGTCGAATATCTGCTCCACGAGTATGGGGGCGAGGCCCATGGAGGGCTCGTCCAGCATCAGCAGCTTGGGCTTGCTCATCAGGGCGCGGCCCATGGCGAGCATCTGCTGTTCGCCGCCGGAGAGGGTACCAGCCACCTGCTTTTCGCGCTCCTTCAGGCGGGGGAAGCGCTTGAAGACGTCCTCCAGTGACGCGGGAATCTCGTCGGCGGGGCGGGTGAAGCCGCCCATCTCCAGGTTCTCACGGACGGTCATCTGTTGGAACACGCGACGTCCCTCGGGGCAGAGGGCCATGCCCTTGGCGACGATGCGGGACGCGCCCATGCCGACGATGCTCTCCCCGTTGAAGGAGATCATGCCCAGCCGGGGCTTCAGCAGGCCGGAAACGGTGTTCAGCGTGGTGGACTTGCCCGCGCCGTTGGCGCCGATCAGTGTGACGATCTCCCCCTCGTTGACCTCGAAGGAGATGCCCTTGATGGCGTGGATGGAGCCGTAGTAGACGTGGATGTCGTCCACCTTCAGAAGGGGCGCTTTGCTGTTTGTATTCATGGCTTAGCCCTCCTTCTTCTTGCCCAGATAGGCTTCGATGACCGTGGGATTGGACTGAATCTCATCGGGCGTGCCCTTGGCGATGATGCGACCGTAATTCAGCACGCAAATGCCCTCGCAGACGCCCATGACCAGGTTCATGTCGTGCTCAATGAGCATGATGGCGATTTGGAACTGATCGCGTATCTTGGCGATGTTGTTCATCAGCTCCTCGGTCTCATGGGGATTCATGCCGGCGGCGGGTTCGTCCAGCAGCAGCAGGGACGGGTTGGTCGCCAGGGCGCGGACGATCTCTAAGCGCCGCTGCGCGCCGTAGGGCAGCGAACCGGCCTGTACCTTCGCCAGATCCTGCATATCGAATATGGAGAGCAGCTCCAGCGCCTTTTCGTGCTGGGCCTTCTCGCCCTTCCAGTAGCCGGGCAGGCGGAAAATGCCGGTGAACATGCCATAGGAGATTTGATTGTGCAGGCCGATGCGCACGTTATCCTCCACGGTCATGTTGTCGAACAGGCGGATGTTCTGGAACGTGCGGGCGATGCCCAGCTTGTTGGCCTGGACGGTGTTCATGCCGTGGAGGTCGTGACCGTTGAGCATGATGGAGCCCATGGTGGGCTGATAAACCTTGGTCAGCAGATTGAAGACCGTGGTCTTGCCCGCGCCGTTGGGGCCGATGAGGCCGGCGATCTCAGTCTTGCCGATGACCAGGTTGAAGTCGTCCACGGCCTTCAGTCCGCCGAACTCGATGCCCAGGTGGCGGGCCTCCAATACCGGCGAGACGTACAGGTCGCGCTCGGGGATGATGCCCTGGCTCGGGGCGGGCACCATCTTGGTGTTCTGTCTCCTCTTGACGGTCTCGCTCACAGCGCCGCGCCTCCCTTCGACTGCGCGCCGCCCCGCCTCGGAATCAGCTTGGAGAGCAGGGCGCGCATGGTGGGATTGTTGGTCACCAGCATGACCAGTATCAACACGATGGCATAGATCAGCATGCGGTAATCCGCGAAGGCGCGGAGCAGCTCCGGCAGCACGGTCAGCAGCGCCGCCGCGATGATGGAGCCCCAGATATTGCCGATGCCGCCCAGCACCACGAACACCAGCACCAGTATAGAGGTGTCAAACTTGAACTTCGCGGCGGTGACGGTGGCCATGCTCAGCCCGTACAGCGCCCCGGCCATGCCCGCCAGCACGGCGGCGGTGACGAAGGCCATCATCTTGTACTTGGTGACGTTGATACCCATGGCTTCGGCGGCGATGCGGTTGTCCCGGGCGGCCATGATGGCGCGGCCGGAACGGCTGTTGATGAGGTTCATCACCACCACCAGCGTGAACAGTATCAGCACGAAGCCCGCCGGGAAGGTGGCGATTTTGGAAACATCCTTCGCGCCGTTGGGGCCGTTGACCAGTATCGTGCCGGGGATGGAGGGATTGTTGAAGGAGACGTGGAGCTTCGTGCCCTCCAGGGAGAAGTACAGGCAATTCAGCACGTTTCGGATGATCTCGCCGAAAGCCAGCGTCACGATGGCGAGGTAGTCGCCCCGCAGGCGCAGCACCGGTATGCCGATGAGTACGCCGAATATGCCCGCGAACACGCCGCCGATGATCATGGACATGAACAGGCGGACCACTTCATTGGTCACGCCGATGGCCTCAAGCCAGGCGGAGCCGATGATGCCGGAGAACACGCCGATGGACATGAACCCCGCGTGGCCCAGCGACAGCTCGCCGGAGATGCCAACCACCAGGTTCAGCGACACGGCCATGACGATATAGACGCAGATGGGGATCATCTGGCCCTTCAGCGAGCGCTTCATCACGCCAGTGGAGATCATGGTCTGGCAGATGATGAAGGCGATGATGACGATGCCGAAGGATATGATGTTGTTGATGGTACTCTTTTTCAGCTTCATACGCGGCACCTCACACTTTCTCGCGGATGGGCTTGCCCAGCAGGCCCGCGGGCTTGAACAGCAGCACCACGATCAGCACGGCGAACACCAGCGCGTCGCCCAGCTCGGTGGAGATGTAGGCCTTGCCCAGTATCTCGATGATGCCCAGCAGCAGCCCGCCGATCATCGCGCCGGGGATGGAGCCGATGCCGCCGAACACCGCCGCGGTGAACGCCTTGATGCCGGGCATGGAGCCGGTGGTGGGCTGGAGGGTCGGATAGGACGAGCAGAGCAGCACGCCCGCGATGGCCGCCAGCGCCGAACCGATGGCGAAGGTCAGGGAGATGGTGCGGTTGACGTTGATGCCCATCAGCTCCGCCGCGCCCCGGTCCTCGGAGACGGCGCGCATGGCCTTGCCCATCTTGGTGCGGCTGGTGAACAGCGTCAGCGCGATCATGATGACGATGTTGGCCACGATGGTCAGTATCGTCTCGGAGGAGATGACGAGGTTGCCGTCAAACAGCCGAATCTGTCCCACATTGAAAACAGAGGGGAACACCTTGGGGTTGGAGCTCCAGATCAGCAGCGCCGTGTTTTGCAGCAGGTAGCTGACGCCTATTGCGGTAATCAGCACAGCCAGCTTGGCTGCCTGACGCAGCGGGCGATAGGCCAGACCCTCGATCACCACGCCCAGGCAGGTGCAGACCACCATGGCGCACAGCACCGCCAGCAAGGGCGGCAGGTTCAAATAGGACATGGCGCAGAAGGCGATGTACGCGCCCACCATGATGACGTCGCCGTGGGCAAAGTTCAGCATCTTGGCGATGCCGTACACCATCGTGTAGCCCAGCGCGATGATAGCGTACACGCTGCCCAAGCTGATCCCGTTGATGAAGAATCGCAGGAATGAAACCATGCTTCCAACTCCCCTATCGTTGTGGATTTGCCGCCTCTGACGGTGGCAGTTGTGAAACCG
This sequence comes from uncultured Eubacteriales bacterium, assembly GCA_902785105.1. Taxonomy (GTDB): domain Bacteria; phylum Bacillota; class Clostridia; order Christensenellales; family Aristaeellaceae; genus UBA2862. Next base: position 8,150 of record CACZXF010000016.1, read on the forward strand.
GATTCGGCAATGTCGTCAGCTTTAGATGAAATTAAGATGAATAGCTGTCACGCAATCTTCTAGACGGGCGGCGAAACGCCGCCCCTACAAGGTCGCTCGTACGTCAGCGTCTGTAAACCTAAAACTGACGACATTGCCGTAAACGGCAGAGCCCGGCTCCGGAGTATCGGAGCCGGGTTATGCGGTCAGAGCGGCTTAGCCGTTGAAGCCCACATAGGCGCCATCCTTGATGATGACGGCGGTGGGGGTCTTGGTGACGGCGCCGGACTCGTCCCAGCTCATGCTGCCGGTCAGGCCTTCGACCTGGAGGGTCTTGAACTGCTCGATGAGCATCTCGCAGGCGTCCTCGGCGGAGGTGTCGGCGGTGATGCCGGCGTTGGTGGAAGCAGTCCACAGGGCGTACACGGCGTCATAGCAGTCAGCGGCGAACTGGTTCGGGATCTCGCCGGTGATCTCCTGATAGCGCTTCACGAAGGCCTGGGTGCGCTCGTCCTGAGCGTCGGCGGAGAAGGGGGTCAGCATGAAGACGCCCTCGGCCAGGGAGGCGTCGAAGCCCTCCATGGTCAGGATGCCGTCCATGCCGTCCACGCCGAAGAACACGGGCGCGTAGTCCATGGTCTTGGCGGTCTGGAGAATCATGGAAGCGGGGGTATAGTAGATGGGCAGGAACACCAGATCGGCGCCCGCGTCCTTCGCGTCGGAAACCTGGACGGAGAAGTCGGTGGTCTCATCGGTGAAGGTGGTGGTGGAGACGATCTCCAGGCCCTGCGTGGCGGCCTCGTCGGAGAAGGTCTGGAAGATGCCGGTGGAGTAGGCGTCGGCATTGTTGTAGATGATGGCGATCTTGGTGCCCAGCTCATGGGCCTTGATGTACTGGGCGGAAGCGGTGCCCTGGGCGGGATCGGTGAAGCACACCTGGAACACGTTGTCCTTGCCGTTGATGACATCGACGGAGGAGGCAGAGGGGGTCAGCATGAACACGCGGTCCTCGTTGGCCTGAGCGCCCACGGCGATGCAGGGGGTGGTGGTGGTGGTGCCGGCGATCATCTGAGCGCCGTTGTCCAGCACGTTGTTATAGGCGTTGATGGACTTCTCGGGGTCGTGCTCGTCATCCTCGTTGAGCAGTTCCACCTGGAGCGCGCCAGCGGCGTTGATCTCCTCGGCGGCGACCTGCGCGCCGAACTTGCAGGCGTTGCCATAGATGGCGGCCGCGCCGGTGAAGGGGCCGATGACGCCGATCTTGATGGCGTCCTCCGCCAGGGCGGAGCAAGCCAGACCCATGACCATCACGATGGCGAGGATCATTGCAACAACAGCCTTGTTGAACTTCATAATCGGATTCCTCCCAATCTGAATTGCGATGTGCATATACACCCACATCGTTAAACTTTACTATACAATTCTATCATTTTATTGTCAAGTGTTGATTCTATGCGTTTTGGGGTATTTTAGGTTATATCTCATTGCAATACAAAAACCACATTCCTGCAAATCTTTGCCATTAGCATGTTTAATCAGGCAAAAAATGATTTCTATGCAACGTTAATACTTCTTTTTCGCATTGAAAAGAGCGCCGTCCTTAACAGGAGACGCTCTCTGGGATGGTCTTGTCTCTTACTTCACAGCGCCTTCCACCATGCCCTGCACGATGTACTTCTGCGCGAAGATATAGAGGATGATGATGGGCAGCATGGCCAGCAATGTGGAGACCATGATGAGGTTCCACTGCTTGACGAAGGAGCCGATGAAGCCCTGGACGGCCAGGGGGATGGTGCGGACATCGCCGTTGGAGCCCAGCAGCAGCAGGGGCAGCAGGTAGTCGTTCCAGATCCACAGGCCGTTGAGCACCAGCACGGTGACGAACACGGGCTGGAGCAGCGGGAACACGATGCGGAAGAAGGTGCCCGCACGGGAGCAGCCGTCGATGTCGGCGGCTTCTTCGATCTCCAGCGGGATGTTCTTCACGAAGCCGTGGAAGATGAAGATGGTCATGGATTCGCCGAAGCCCAGGTAGGCGAATATCAGTCCGCCGTGGCTGCGGAGCAGGGGCAGATGGAGGAAGTCGCCCAGGGTCTTGAACCAGGTGATCAGCGGGAACATGACGACCTGGAAGGGGATGACCATGGCGGCCACGTACATCATGAACAGGAAGGTGGACCACTTGGTCTTGTTGCGCACCAGCACCCACGCGGCCATGGCGGAGCACACGGAAATGATCGCCAGGGACAGTATGGTGATGATGACGGAATCCTTCAGCGCCTTCAGGAAGTTGAAGGTGGGGTTATTCCAGACGGCCACCACGTTGTCGATGAAGTTATGCCAGTCGGTGGGCATGCCCACGGCGGAATTGATGATTTCGGCGTTGGTGCGGGCGGAGTTCATCAGCACGATGAAGAAGGGCAGCATGAACAGTATGAACAGTATGATACAGCCGATCTCCGCAAGGACTCTGAGACGCTTCTGTCGGGCTTTGTTTTCGCCGACGATCTGAAGGGCATTCTGGCTCATTACATCTCGACCTCCTTGCTCTTATTGATGGAGACCTGCACCAGGGACACGACCACCAGCACGATGAAGAATATGACGGCCTTGGCCTGGCCCTCGGCCTGCTTGGAGTACTTGAAGGCGGTGTTGTAGATGTTCAGCGCCAACAGCTCGGAGGCCTGGACGGGCTTGCCCATGAACATGGCCACGGGACCGCCGTTGGTCAGGGCGAGGTTGACGTCGTACATCTTGAAGGAGTTGGTCAGCGTCAGGAACAGGGAGATGGTGAAGGCGTTGGCCATCAGGGGGATCAGGATCTTGCGGACCCGGACCCAGTAGGTCGCGCCGTCCACGGAGGCGGCCTCCATGACCTGCTGGGAAATGCCCTGGATGGAGGCGACATAGATCATCATGATGTAGCCGGCGTACTGCCAGGTGTTCACGGTGACCATCGCGCCCACGACGGTGTTGGCGTTGGTGATGAGGGAGCTGGAAATGGCGCTCCAGCCGATCATCTTGCCAAAGGCGGGCAGTATGCTGGCGAAAATGAACTGCCAGATGGAGCCCAGCACGATGCCGCCGATCAGGTTCGGCACGAAGAAACCCGCGCGATACAGGTTGCGGCCCTTGACCTGGCTGGTCACCAGCAGCGCCATCAGGAAGGCCACCACGTTGACGGCGATGACGTTCAGTATGGTGAACTCGACGGTCACCAGGAAGGCGTGCAGGAAGGCGGGATCGGTGAAGATGTTCTTGTAGTTGTTCAGGCCCACCACCGCGCTGGGCGGGTTCACGCCGTCCCAGTTGGTGAAGGAATAGTAGATACCGATGATGAACGGTATCACGATGACCATGATGAACGCCAGCACCGTCGGCACCAGGAACAGCACCTCGGTGATCTTGCGCTCACGCCGGCCGGAGAAAAACTTCTGCTTGACCAAGCGTATTCCCCCTCTTCATGTGACAATTGACAATTGAAAATGGAAAATTGGTGTTCATGTGATGTGGCAAATTCAAATTGCCGAGGTTTGCGGAAGGCCACCTCATCCGCCCTCACGGGCACCTTCCCCTCAAGGGGAAGGCAAGGTCAGGAACCAAGTGCCCCAAAAGCCTTCCCCTTGAGGGGAAGGTGCCCCGAAGGGGCGGATGAGGTGGCCTCGCACAACACCTTGACAGGAATGAATGGCTGCCCTCATTTTCAATTTTCAATTGTCAATTATAGATGATGCCGGAGAGGGAAGCCCCTCCCCGGCAGATGATTTCCCTTTGCTGTAATGATTACAGGGTGGGGATGGTGGCGATGGCTTCCTTCATCATGGTCTCGAAGGTGGGCTCGTCGATGGCGCCGGAGGCCAGCAGCTCATAGATCGCGCCCAGGGTGCCCATGCCGAAGCCGTCGGGCAGCTTGTACTGCTGCCAGCTGTAGGTCTTGCCAGCGGCGTTCCACTCCATGACGGACTTGGACAGGGGGGTGGAGGGCTGGAGGGTCACGTTGGTGAAGGCGGGAACCATGGCGGCCTTGTTGACCATGTAGTCATGGCCCAGCTCGGAAGTGGCCAGGTAGTTCAGGAACTCAATGGCCTCGTCGGCGTTGCCGGCGTTCTGGTTCACGACGTACCAGGAGGGAGCGTTCACCAGGATGCCGTCGGTGTCCTCATGCAGGAAGGCATGGGGCGCATAGGCCATCGGGAAGTCCACGCCCAGAGCCACGATGTTGGGATCCATCCAGTTGCCCTGATGATAGAAAGCGGTCTTGCCGTTGGCGAAGGCGGCGAGCTGCATATCCTGGGTGCCGTTGAGCAGCATCTCGGGATCGGAATACTTGAAGATCAGGGCGACGTACTCACAGTACGCATGGAAGCGGTCCTCGTCGACCTTGCCTTCCAGCACCTGATCGATGATGGAGGTGTCATTGCGGTCCAGACCCACGGTCAGGTACACATTGAAGTTATGCAGACCGGTGACCCAGGTCATGCCGGGAGCGGTGCCGGCAACCATGGAGACCACGGCGTCCAGGCCCAGCTCGGCCTTCATGGAATCCAGCTTCTCAAAGGCGGCCGCGTAGGCGTCCACATTGGTCAGCGTGGCGGGGTCGATGCCAGCCTTGTCCAGGATGTCCTTGTTGTAGGCCATGCCGTAGCCCTCGACGGACACGGGGAAGCCCACGACCTTGTCGCCATCCATGTAGGCAGCGGCGGTGTACTGGGTCCATTCAGCGCCGGTCATGTCGGCGATCTTTTCCTTATAGAGGTCGTAGCCGGTGGGGCCTTCGATGACGAAGATGTCGGGCTCCTTGCCGGAGGCGAACTCTGCCTTCAGGGCGGTGTTGTAGTCGCTGGAGCCGCCGGCGGTGATGACCTTCACGGCCTTGCCGGTCTCGGCGGTGTAGGCCGCCGCGTACTCCTGCAGCGCGGCGTCGATCTCAACCTTGTTCTGAACGAGGGTGATGTCGGCCAGAGCGGACACGGCGGAGAGCGCCATGACCAGAGCGAGAACCAATACGAGAACCTTCTTCATGATCAGTTCCTCCTGAAATAAATTAGTCGTAAAGACCATGCTAAATTATACAACACAATGCGGTAAATTGTCAACATCTGCACCCATACAATTTGATTTTTTTATGCGAAATGCACAGACAATTCAGTTTAATTAATGATACCTCACAGCAAATCGAACATGCTGAGCTGCTCCGCGTTGCCGGCACTCCAGCGAATGGTCATCTCGTCGAAATCGAGCTGCGATTTCGGCCCGAAGGGTGTCGCGCCGTGGGCGATTAGCGGACGGTTGGCCGGGAGGGCGTCCCAGGCGTAGACGTTGCGGCAATAGCGGTTTTGCAGTATGCTCAGCTCGCCGCGTCGGCCATCGGTATTGAATATGAAGGCCGCGTCGGACAGGGCAAAGAGGAGCTTATTGCGGGCCGCGGCGTGGGGCACGGTGAACATGGTCCTGGGATGCACCAGCGACAGGGCCAGGGCGCGGCCCATGGCGATGCGCTCCGCAATGCCGTCGGTGTGGATGTATTCCAGCATGTCGCCGCCCAGCACATCTATGATCGTGCCGCCGCAGGTATCGGCCACAGCCGCAGCGGCGCGGGAGACGCCCGGCTCGCCGCCGGTGACGATGGCGTAGCCGTGTTGGGTGGCCTGAAGCACCAGTGTCTCCACCGCTTTGCGCACGTCGTCCCCGGTGCGCACACCGCCGATGCCGACGATGGCGATGGCAGGCTTATACATCAGCGATTGGTCGCCGCACTCATAGAAGAAGACCGGGGACTGCTCCCCCAGCTTCTTGACCAGCTTCGCGGGATAGTCGTCGTCATAGCAGGTCACGACGTGGAGTCCGCCCCGCTCGTAGCCCTCCAGCGCGTAAGTGAGCTGCATGGAGCGGTGGAGCAACGTGTAGAGGCGAAGGCCCTCCTGCTCGGTCAGGGAAAGCTCCATCATCAGGCCGCTGACGTCCGCGTCCAGCAGCCTGCCCAGGCGGCGATAGCGCGAGGGCTTCACCGCCGTCTCGATGACCCGGAACTCCTGGGTGCTCAGAGGGCGGGCATATTCCTCACGATCCGGCGAAAGCGCCATTGTCAGGAGCATCGCCGCATAGCCGTCATCGGTGTAATTCATGACCGTTCCCTCCTGAATGATTATGATCCTTCAGTCACCCTGATGATTTGGTATTTGTCGGGGTGGAAGGCGTCCTTGCGATGGGCCTGTCCACACCCAAACCACGCCCTGTTTACTGAACTGAATTATGGATTTCCAGAGTATATCATTATTATAACAATATCCCCTCGGAATTGCAAGTTTCCGAGGGGATAAATCGCGGGCGCATGGTCCGGATACGGTGCGGTCCGGTATCCTCCATGTTTCTCCAGGAGGCCTCATGCTTTGGCGATGACTTACCTACGGCGGGAGTTTGTATCGTCCACAGCATCATAACCGTTTATGCGGCATCAGAATAATCAGCCTGTTTATACAGCGCAGGTCTTGGGAAATTGTCGGGGTCCTGCACATACTGCCGCGCCAGATCCCAATCCCCGATCAGTTGCAGCATGTTGTACATCTGCCATCCGCGGAGATAATCCTCCGTGTAATCCTTATCCGGCGCGGGAGAGGCGCAATTTGAAATGACCTGTACTTCCGCTCCCTGTTCCTCATCCAATCTCATGAGCATGGTCGTCTCAAACAGCAGAGCGCCTCTCAAGACGTGATAGTCGCTGCTGACGATCGCGACGGAGCGGACATGGGGATAATCTCCGCAAAGTATGTCAAGTGTGTATTGCGCATTTTCTATCGTAGAACGGGACCGATCCTCAAGGATCAGCCTGTCCTCTTCCAGACCGTTTTCCAGCAGCCAGGCTCCCATCTATCCCGCTTCGGTGACATCCTTATTCTCTTTGGCAGTCGCTCCACCGGTGCAGACGACATAGGCGTTTGGATATTGCTCCGCACAGTCAAGGCCGACATTCAGACGCCTGATCAGCTCATCCTTCATGCTGCCGTCGGCATTCAGTCCCCCGCCCAGGATGACGAGAGCAAGGCTGTCGTCCTACGGAAGATTTTCGGGAAGCCTTTCCATATTGATCGTGATGTCTGTATCGATATAACCCCAGTAATCCATGATGTCCGCCCAGAGTTTACCCTTGCGGCTGTCCACTTCCTTCAAGGCTCCAATGAGATCGTCTATCTCTTCAGTCGCCGCTTCGCCGTAACACCCATAGTACAGTATCATGTCCTCAATCAGCTCATGTCCCTCTGTCTGTTCCCCGATGTCTTCTCCAAATGCAGTGACATTCGACATCAAGAGTATGATTGCCGTCAGTATAAATATCACTCGCTTCATTTCGGTATGCTCCTTTTTCTTCTTCCCATATCAATCGCAGTTCATGCGGCGATCACTATTGCACCGCTGACGCATAGTTTCGTGATCTGATGATGTCGCCGCAGAGGACGTATTACAGGGTGTGGCCGAGGGCCTCCCGGAGCTTTTGGAGGGCCTTCTTTTCGATGCGGGAAACGTAGCTTCGGGAGATGCCGAGGCGGCGGGCAACCTCGTGCTGGGGGTGGGGTTCGCCGTCTATAAGGCCGTAGCGCAGGCGCACGACGCTGCGCTCACGGTCGTCCAGTATGCGGCCCATGATGGACAAGGCGCGGCGGGATTCTATGGCGGTCTCGGCGGCCTCGGGGACGATGTCGGGATCTGTGCCCAGCAACTCGCTCAGCTCCACCTCGTTGCCGTCCTTGTCCGCGCCCAGGGTCTCCCCCATCAGAATGTCACTGCGGCGCTTCTTGTTGGCCCTCAATGCCATGAGCATCTCGTTTTCGATGCAGCGGGAGGCGTAGGCGGTCAGGCGGCCCGACTCGGGCTTGAAGCTCTGCACGGCCTTGATGAGGCCCAGCGTGCCGATGGACACCAGGTCGTCCTGCTCCACTCCAGACTGGGTGTATTTCCGGGCAATGTGGGCTACCAGGCGCAGGTTGTGCTCGATGAGCAGATTGGCGGCGGCGCTGTCTCCCGCGAGCATCGCCTCGATGGCCTGCTGTTCCTCCGCCTTGTCCAGCGGGCCGGGAAAGGACGACCTGGCCCGCAGATACAGCAGCATCAGCCAGCCGCTCTGCATGAGCCAGGTCAGAAAACCGGGTAAAAACATAGGGCGTTCCCCCTTTTCGGAAGTCTGCCCGCAACGGTTTTGGTTTGGCGATAAACAGGGATTTGTAGGAGTGTCGTTCAAAATCCACCTCATCCGCCCTCACGGGCAACTTCCCCTCAAGGGGAAGGCAAGGATCTAAGAACAGTGGCTCCAAAAGCCTTCCCCTTGAGGGGAAGGTGGCGCGAAGCGCCGGATGAGGTGAACCCCCATCACCCCGCCAAATTCCCAGCGCGTCCAAACCGTTGCGTCTGCCCTACATTCTATTCAATTGACTGTCTAATCGTGACTGATTTCGTCGATATACCGGCAGGCGGCCAGGGCAGCGGTGGCGCCGTCGGCCACGGCGGTGGTGAGCTGGCGCACACCCTTTGAGCGGCAGTCGCCCGCCACATAGACGCCGGGGGTGCGGGTCAGGCAGCGCTCGTCGGAATCAAAGTAGCCGTAGCTGTTGAGCTCGGCCAGGGCGGCGAAGGGCTCGTTTTCGGGGATCAGGCCGATGGCGACGAACAGGCCGTCGCAGGCGACGATCTGCTTCTCGCCGTTGACGCGGCTCTCGACCTCCACGCCGGTCAGGCCGTCAGCGTTGGTCAGCAACCGGGCCAGCTTCGTCTCTGTGATGAGGCGCACATTGGGACGGGCGAACAGCAAATCCTGGAGCTTCTGCTCCCCGGTGCACTTCGGGAGGTCCTGGAGGATGACGACCTCACGGCACTTGTTGGAGAGCAGCAGCGCCTCCTGCAAGGCGGAGTTGCCGCCGCCGGCGACGCAGACGATCTTGCCGGCATAGAAATCGCCGTCGCAGACCGCGCAGAAGGAAATGCCCTCCCCCACCAGCTCGTTTTCGCCCTCAAGGCCCAGCATCCTGTGCTTCACGCCGGTGGCCAGCACCACGGCGTGGGCTTCATATAAGCCGCCCTCCTCGGTCACCACGACCTTGAAGCTGCCCCGGTCCTCCACGGAGATCACCTTTTCAAACTCGATCTCCGCGCCCTGGGCCAGTATCTGCTCCAAAGTATGGTCGGCAAACTCGTTGCCGCTCATCTGCATGGTGCCGGGGTAGTTCTCAACCTTCGGGGAGTGAGTGATCTGACCGCCGAAGCCGGTCTTTTCGATGACCAGCGCGGTCTTTCCGTTGCGCAGCGCGTACAGCGCCGCGGTCATGCCGGCGGGGCCGCCGCCGACGACGATGATATCATACATATAAATGCCTCTGTTCTGTCTTCATAAAATACGGGCGATCGATGATCGCCCGTTTGTTTTTATACTCTCTGCATCAGCCAGCCCTTGATGTCGGAAACGCCTCTGTACTTTTCGAAGCCGTCCTCATGGACCAGCACCAGTGTCGGGGCCTGTTTGACGCCGTAGCGGGCCACCATCTCGGCCTCTTCGGCGGCGTTGACGGCGGTGTACTGTACGCCGGCCCGGTCCAGCAGGGCCATGGCGGCTTTGCAGTTGGGGCAGGTCGGGGTCTTGAAGAGTATGGCCCCGGTCTCCACATGTGCTGGCTCCTCGATGGGGGTGACGATGTGGATGATGGTGTCCTTCTCCGTCGTCTCGGGCTTCATCAGCGGGTGGGCGGGCTCACAGCAGCCGCGCTCCATGGTCGCCTCGAGAGCGGCGTCCATGTTGGTATACTCGGGGCGGGGGCCGTTGTGGGTCAGGGTGGAATGGCCGATATTGTAGACCTTGCGGTCCTTGAACTCCTGGGCCTTGCCGTCGTTCCAGTTCTGCACCGGGCGATAGTAGCCGGTGATGCGGCTGTAGACCTCGGTCTTCTTGCCGCAGATGGGGCAGGTGTACTGCTCGCCGGTGATGTAGCCGTGGTCCCGGCAGACGGAATAGGTGGGGCTCATGGTGTAGTAGGGCAGTTTGTAGTTCTCGGCGATCTTGCGGACCAGGTTCGCGGCGGCCCTCCAGTCGGGCAGCTTCTCGCCCAGGAAGGCGTGGAACACCGTGCCGGAGGTATACAGGGTCTGCAGGTCATCCTGGATGTCCAGGGCGGAGAACACGTCGTCGGTGTAGCCCACGGGCAGGTGGGAGGAGTTGGTGTAGTAGGGAGTGCCGTTCATGTTGGCGGTGATGATGTCCGGGAACTGCTCCTTGTCGTGCTTGGCAAAGCGGTAGGTGGTGGACTCCGCCGGGGTAGCCTCCAGGTTGTACAGGTCGCCGTACTGCTCCTGATAGTCGGAGAGGCGCTCGCGCATGTGGTTCAGCACATCCCGGGTGAACCGCTGGGTCCGCGGGTCGGTCAGGTCGGCGCGGAGCCACCTGGCATTCAGGCCCACCTCGTTCATGCCGATGAGGCCGATGGTGGAGAAGTGGTTGTTGAAGTTGCCCAGATACCGCTTGGTGTAAGGGTACAGGCCCATGTCCAGCAGGCGGGTGATGACGGTGCGCTTGGTCTTTAGGGACCTCGCGGCGATGTCCATCAGGTTGTCCAGGCGGCGGTAGAAGTCCTTTTCATCCGCGGCCAGATAGGCGATGCGGGGCATGTTGATGGTCACCACGCCCACGGAGCCGGTGGATTCGCCAGAGCCGAAGAAGCCGCCGGACTTCTTGCGCAGCTCGCGCAGGTCCAGGCGCAGGCGGCAGCACATCGAGCGCACGTCGCTGGGCTCCATGTCGGAGTTGATGTAATTGGAGAAGTAGGGTGTGCCGTACTTGGCGGTCATCTCGAAGAGCAGTTTGTTGTTCTCCGTCTCGGACCAGTCGAAATCCCGGGTGATGGAATAGGTGGGGATCGGGTACTGGAAGCCCCGGCCGTTGGCGTCGCCCTCGATCATGATCTCGATGAACGCCTTGTTCACCATGTCCATTTCCTTCTGGCAGTCGCCATAGGTGAAGTCCTGCTCCTTGCCGCCGATGATAGCGGGCAGGTTCTTCAGGTCGTTGGGCACGGTCCAGTCCAGGGTGACGTTGGAGAAGGGTGCCTGGGTGCCCCAGCGGCTGGGGGTGTTCACGCCGTAGATGAAGGACTGCACGCACTGCTTGACTTCCTTCTGGGTCAGGTGGTCAATTCGAACGAAGGGGGCCAGGTAGGTGTCGAAGGAGGAGAACGCCTGCGCCCCGGCCCATTCGTTCTGCATGATGCCCAGGAAGTTGACCATCTGGTTGCACAGGGTGGACAGGTGGTTGGCGGGCGAGGAGGTGATCTTCCCCGGCACGCCGCCCAGTCCCTCCTGGATCAGCTGCTTGAGGCTCCAGCCGGCGCAGTAGCCGGTGAGCATGGAGAGGTCGTGGAGATGGATGGCGGCGGAGCGGTGGGCTTCGGCCACCTCCTCGTCATACACCTCGCTGAGCCAGTAGTTGGCGGTGATCGCGCCGGAGTTGGACAGGATCAGTCCCCCCACGGAATAGGTCACCGTGGAGTTTTCCTTGACGCGCCAGTTGTTGATTTGCAGGTAGTTGTCCACCAGGTCCTTGTAGTTCAGGAGGGTGGAATTGATGTTGCGCACCTTTTCGCGCTGTTTGCGATAGAGTATGTAGGCCTTCGCCACGTCGGCATAGCCGGACTCGGACAGCACCTTTTCTACGCTGTCCTGGATCTCCTCGACGGTGATCTTCCCGGCCTTGATCTTGCTGTCAAAGTCCGCCGTCACACGCAGGGCCATCAGCTCGATGATGCTGGGATGGTACTGTCGCCCCAGGGCGTCAAAGGCCTTGGTGATGGCCGAAGAGATCTTGCTTATGGAAAAATCGACGAGGGCGCCGTCGCGCTTGACTACCTGGTACATTTTAGCTTTTCTCCTTGTGCTGTGTTGTGGTTGACGTATACAGAGTACCACAAAATATAGTGGTTGTCAATGGATTCTACGTCAATATATTGTATTTCACATGTGACAAAAAGTTTATATATTGATTTTGCGTTGCCTTTGTGAAAGGTTTTTCGTTCAGTCCATGCCGCGGATCTCTGTGTCTGGCACGTATTTGCGCATGATTTCGGCCCAGTTTAGCATATCTTCCCGGCTCGGGGCGTGGAGGTTGCCGAAGGGCACGGTGTCCCGGTCGGTGAAGATTTGCAGGAAATACCGTCGCGCGCCTTTGATCCATGCACCGATGGCTTCAAAATCGGCAGCCTCATGGAACTCGGCCACGCAGGTGGTGCGGAACTCATATTCCGTGCCGGAGGCCATCAACATATGAACGCTTTCCTTTATGGGTTCCAGATCGAGCCTTTCGACGCCCGCCGTGGCGGCATATTTCGCGGGGCTGTTTTTTATGTCCATGGCGACGTAATCCGCAAGGCCCTCCGCCAGTATTTTGCGAAGCGCTTCGGGATGGGCGCCGTTGGTATCCAGCTTGACACCAAAGCCCAGCTCCCGAACACGGCGCATGAAGTCGGGCAGGTCCCTGTACAGACAGGGTTCCCCGCCGGTAATGGCCACGCCGTCCAGCAGGCCGCGGCGCTTTTTGAGGAAGGTGAAAAACTCATCCTCATCCATCAGGGCCGGGGTCGCGCCGGTGGTCAGCTCATAGTTATGGCAGAAGGGACAGCGAAAGTCGCAGCCGCCTAAAAAGACCGTGCAGGCCACCCGGCCCGGAAAGTCCAGCAGCGTCATCTTTTGCAGGCCGTACAGCTTCATATACAAGTCCTCCTAATCATACCGCTAACAGGAGATCGGCGTTGCGCAGACTCGGGTCGGTTATGCCGTCGTTGACCGACCGGGCATGGCTTTCGACCAAAGCCGCCTTTACCGTGCTGAGACCTTGTGCGACGATCTCCGAAATGATGTCCTGAATCATGCCCTCCATGACCTCCCGCTTCTGCGCGGCAAGGTCGCCGTCGTTGGGCGTGGTGAGCAGGTATTCCATCAGCTCCGCCAGCAGGGAAAGCCGGGGCAATTGCCGCATGGCACGGAAGCGCCACTTATAGAAGGGACGGTAGACCTCATTCAGCAGAAAAACCGCGGCCATAGCGTGATCCACAAACTCTGTCACGGCAAGTTGAGCCGCGCCGGTCTCGCCGTGAGAAAGGCAGCGGGGGTAATTGTATAGCCCGGACTGGGACATCAGCAGCATGTGTCCCGCCAGCTTCTTGCGTCGAATATCCTCGGGATAGCGCCGAAGCCCTTCCCTTATGCGGGTCACCTCGCCGGTGCCGTCATGGAAAAGCTCTCCGTTCACCGCCTCGGCCAGCGCCTGTTCGGGCAGGCTCAGCCACTGGCCCACGGTCAGTATGCCGTCGGAAGCGCCGACTTTTTCCATATAATATTCCGTCGTCCGCAGTACGCCCCGCCTCGGCCCGCCTGCCGGGGGGATCAGTCCCCGGCGCAGGCCCATAAATACAGAAGGAAGTTTGGCATAGGCCCGTTCAAGCAGAAACGCTTCTCTGCGGCTCACGATGTCCTCGCCGGGCAGGAAGACACAGAAGCCAGGCTCGAAGTCGTGGTCGCGGGAGATGTCGTCGTCGAAGCCGAAGCATTCTGAACCCGCCCCCGTCAGGCCCACGGCCACGAGGGGAAGCAAGCTGGGAAACCGGGTTTCCAACATGGGCTTTCCATACTGCTCCCAGTAGGCACGGGCAATGTCAAGCCCCTTCATAGATGCGCTTCGCCTCCTGCCGCAAAACGGCGGCATCCATGAAATAGCCGTAATAATCGAAGGTCGGGGCGCACTTTTCGCAGACGAAGGCGTAGTAGCCGTCGCGCGGCGCTTCAGACTTCGCAAGCAGATTTGACGCGCGATCGAGACAGGCGTAGATCTCCGCCTCCCCCGCCTCCAGGCCCTGTTCCGCCGCTATGAGGTCGGCCAGGTTCAGCCAGGTGATAGCCTGCTCCAGCTCGCCATTTTCAGCCTTCGCCATGCAGTCCATGGCTTTCTGATAGAGATCCCTCGCTTCCCCGAAGCGTTTCAGGGTAACACAGGTCAGCGCCATATTGTTGTAGAGGCCGCCCAGCAGACCGGGGTCTATGGCCGGGCTGGACTCATAGGCCGCGCGGGCACGTTCAAAAAGCTCGAGTGCCCGGTCGTTTTCACCAAAGGAATGCAGCGCCGTGGCGATGTTGACGCAGGTGGTGCCCTCGGAGATGGAGCCGCCGAAATCCAGTTGTTCCAGCGTTTTCAGAGCATTTTCCGCACTGTCCAGAGCCTTTTCCTTCTCACTGGTTTTGCGGTAGTGGCCCACCAGCTCGTTGAGGACCATCAACTGGCCCCGCAAGTCGTTCCCCTGCCGGGCTTCCTCCAGCCAGTAGCGCAGGCAGCGCTCCACGCCGGGGTAGTCCCGCCGGGCCATGCAGGCGTCCACCTTCTCACGGACCCGCTGCTGGGGAATCGGTCGGATGGGTTGGTTCTGCATGGGGCGTCACCTCTGTAATTTGAATGGTCCTTGCATTGTACTACATCTCCTTCCCTTCGTCAATCCACCCCTCGTTTTATTTATGTATGATTCATGGAAACAAGGGGCTTGCAAGCCGGCAAAAAATACGATAAAATAAGAGCCGGACAAAAACCTTCGAGGAGGATATTTTTTATGTACAACGAGAAGCGCGCCTGGTGGAAGGAAGCTGTGGTCTATCAGATCTACCCCCGCTCCTTTGCCGATTCCAACGGCGACGGCATTGGCGATCTGAACGGCATCACGGCCCATCTGGACTATCTCAAGACATTGGGCGTGGATGTGATATGGTGCAGCCCTGTTTACGCCTCCCCCAACGACGACAACGGCTATGACATTTCCGACTATCGCGCCATCATGCCGGAATTCGGCACCATGGAGGATTTCGACCGTATGCTGGAGGGCATTCATCAGCGGGGCATGAAGCTGGTGATGGACCTGGTGGCGAACCACACCTCGGACGAGCACGCCTGGTTCGTGGAGAGTCGCAAGAGCAAGGACAATCCCTACAGGGATTACTACATCTGGCGCGACGGCAAGGACGGCAAGGCCCCGAATAACTGGGGCGGCTGCTTCTCCGGCTCCGCCTGGGAGTACGACAAGGCCACCGGCCAGTACTACATGCACCTGTTCAGCAAAAAGCAGCCCGACCTGAACTGGGCCAACCCGAAGGTCCGCGAGGGCGTTTTCGACATGATGAAGTGGTGGTGCGACAAGGGCATCGACGGCTTCCGCATGGACGTCATCGGCATGATCGGCAAGGAGAGCTTTGAGGACGGCTATGTGGCCCCCGGCGCGCTGTACGGCGACGGCGGTCCCTTCTATCAGCACACGGACACCACCCACCGCTATCTCCGGGAAATGCGGAAGCAGGTGCTGGATAAATATGACCTCATCACCATCGGCGAGGCCGGCGGCGGCACGGCGGACGCCATCCGCTATTCCAATCTGGACGGCAGTGAGCTGAACATGACCTTCGGCTTCGAGCACACTGACGGCATCAACGACCACAATGAGCTGGGCAAGTGGTCCGACCGGGGTGCGCCGCTCGCGGAGGTCCGGGAGGTCATGAACCGCTGGGAGCTGGATCTGCAGGGCAAGGCGTGGAACACCAACTATCTGTCCAACCACGACCAGCCCCGCCAGGTCAGCCGCTTCGGCAATGATGCCCCGCTGTGGCGGGAGAAGAGCGCCAAGATGCTGGGCACGCTGATCCACATGATGCGCGGCACGCCCTTCATCTATCAGGGTGAGGAACTGGGCATGACCAACATCTACTTCAAGTCCCTTGAAGAGTACAACGATATCGAGGTCCACAACGCCTGGCGGCAGTGGGTGGAATCCGGGCTGGTGGACGGACAGGACATGCTGCGCTGGTTCGCCAAGATTTCCCGCGACAACGCCCGCACGCCCATCCAGTGGGACGCCACGCCCAACGCTGGATTCACCACCGGAAAGCCCTGGATGCCCGTCAACCCCAACTACTTGACGGTCAACGCCGGGACAGAGCTGAAAGACCCGGACAGCGTATTCAATTATTATAAGAAGCTGATCGAGCTGCGCCACACCCACGACATCATTGTCTACGGCGACTTCGAGCCGCTGATGAAGGATGACCCGAACATCTACGCCTACCGCCGCACGCTGGACGGCGCAGTGCTGACCGTGCTGCTCAACTGGACCGACCGTACCGCCCCCTGCCCGCTGACCCATGAAGACCTGGGGGAGGAACTCATCTCCAACTATCCCGCCCACAAGGCCGGGAGTTTGTATCCCTATGAGGCAAGGGTGTTGTTGAAGAGGAAGTAAAAAAGGGTTTTATCGGGGAGTTGCCCGCTCTCCTGTAGGGGCGGCGTTGCGCCGCCCGCCCGGTAGAGCGTTCCGTCTCGCAGGAGGGCGGGCACCGAAACGGCGCCCCTACAGGATTGGTTTGACTCCTCGACAAACTTCAGTTTATCTGCATAACCCGTTCCCCTCCCGGAGGCACCAGCCCGCCTCCGGGAAATTTATTGCGCGAAAAGCTATAAATCCGGGGCTGAATGGTTGCGAAATGGGGTTCATTTGTGTTATAATATCGCTAATGACCACCCCAATGTAAAATAATTCGGAGGTGCCAAGAGTGAAACAGAACACGCAGTACAAGCTCCTTGAGATCGATCCGTGGCTTCAGCCCTATTATAACGACATCGACCTCCGCATGAACCGCCATGCCGAGACCCGGAAGGCCCTGCTGGGCGATTCGGGGGATCTGTCGAACTTTGCAAACGGTTATATGTATTTCGGCATCCATCGCACGGAGACCGGCTGGGTCTATCGTGAGTGGGCCCCGGGCGCAGACGCCATCCACCTGATCGGCGAGTTCAACAACTGGGACCGCCAGTCCCATCCCCTGACCCGGAAGGACAACGGCGTCTGGGAGATCGAGCTGGAGGGCGCGGACGCCCTGAAGCACGGCCAGAAGGTCAAGATCCAGGTGACCCGTGACGGCCGCTCCAGCGACCATCTGCCCGCCTACATCCGCTATGCCGTGCAAGACCCCAGCACGAATCTGTTCGACGGCATCGTCTGGGCCCCGGAGAAGCCCTTCCAGTGGACCGACGGCGGCTACGGCAAGCGCAAGGTCTCTCCCCTGTTCATCTATGAGTCCCACATCGGCATGGGCCAGGAGGCGGAGCGCAAAGGCACCTACCGGGAATTTGCGGACTTCAACCTCGAATACATCCACGATCTGGGCTACAACACCGTGCAGCTCATGGCCATACAGGAGCACGCCTACTACGCCTCCTTCGGCTATCAGGTGACCAACTTCTTCGCGGCCTCCTCCTGGTACGGCACACCCGACGATTTAAAGTATCTCATCGACAAGGCCCACAGCCTGAACATGTATGTGCTGCTGGACGTGGTCCACTCCCACGCCTCAGACAACGCCACCGACGGCCTGAACATGCTGGACGGCACCGATTACCAGTACTTCCACCACGGCGAGCAGGGCTGGCATCCCGCCTGGGGCACCCGCCTGTTCGACTATGGCAAGCACGAGGTGCTGCACTTCCTGCTGTCCAACCTGAAATTCTGGATGGACGAGTACCACTTCGACGGCTTCCGCTTCGACGGCGTCACCTCCATGATCTACCACGACCACGGCCTGGGCTCGGCGTTCACCGATTACAGCATGTATTTCAGCATGAACACCGATGTGGACGCGGTGACCTACCTGCAACTGGCGAATGAGCTGATCCACACCGTCAACCCCTTCGCCGTCACCATCGCCGAGGAGATGAGCGGCATGCCCGGCATGTGCATCCCCATCCGCTCCGGCGGCATCGGCTTTGACTACCGCCTCGCCATGGGCATCCCGGACTTCTGGATCAAGTATCTCAAGGACGTTTCCGACGACAACTGGGATATGTTCAAGCTGTGGCATGAGCTGTCCAGCCGCCGGCCCCAGGAGAAGAACGTGGCCTACTGCGAATCCCACGACCAGGCGCTGGTGGGCGACAAGACCATATTCTTCCGCATGACCGACGCCGAGATGTACACCGGCATGGAGAAGAGCTATCACTCCATCACCATGGACCGCGCCGTGGCGCTGCACAAGATGATACGCTTCGTCACCATGTCGCTGGGCGGCGAGGGCTATCTGAACTTCATGGGCAACGAATTCGGCCATCCCGAGTGGATCGACTTCCCCCGCGAGGGCAACGGCTGGAGCTACAAGTATGCCCGCCGCCAGTGGTCACTGGTGCAGAACGGCCTGCTGAAATTCGAGTGGCTGGCCAACTTCGACAAGGCCATGTTGAAATTCGCCCGGAAGTACCGCGTGCTGAACAAGCACGATCTGGTGAACCTCTGGATCGACCAGCCCGGCAAGATCATCGCCTTCTCCAAGGGCGAGCTGGTGTATGTGTTCAACTTCCATCCCACCTACTCCCCCACCAACTTCTTCCTCCCCGTCCATTCCGTGGGCGAGGGGCAGTACAAGGTGATCTTCTCCACCGACGACGTGGACTTCGGCGGCATGGACCGGGTCAGCAAGCAGTACGTCTACTATACCAAGTTCGTGGAAAACCGCGGCCTCGGCTTCGAGATCTACATCCCCTGCCGCACGGCCATCGTATTCAAGCGCATCGACTGATTCAGATAGCCTTTACGCGGGAACAGCAGTGTTCCCGCGTTTTTTGTGTTCTATTAACAAGGGATTTGTTTGTAGAATGGAGAATGGACAGTGTTCAGCTCGCCCGCAAACACGGTCATTCCTCATTTTACATTATCCCTGTTCCATGCTACATAAACAATAATATTATCAAATTCATTGCCTTTTTTGTCCAATTGTGTTATAATATTATACAATAGGTTGTTAATTCTGCTTTTGGGCAGGGGGAACGATCATTGCATTCAATTAGTATAAAAATCACCGCCGTGACGGTGGCGGCGGTGTTGACGAGCATACTGGCGCTGGGCGGCATCGGCATACTGACCATCGGCGCGGAGAGCGATCGCAGCTCGGCGGAGAAGATGGAGCTGATCAGCGAGAACATGGAGCGGCAGCTCGACGCCTATCTGAGCAGCATCCAGCAATCGGTGAACATGGCGATACGGATCGCCCACGATTCGCTGATCGACCCGGATATCGTGTATCTGGGACGTTCGGGCGGACCGGAGGAAGTGGCCAGGCTGGACGCGGCGCTGGGCCGCCATTGCCAGGAGGTTGAGCACGCCTTCGGCAGCATCGCCAACAGCACCAACGGCATCGTCACCTACTACTATTGCATTAACGGAGATTACGGCTCCAACGAGCATGGCTTCTTCTGGTCGAAACTGGACGGCAACAGCTTCGTCAAGCAGCCCGACCTGATCTCCGATGAGCTGGACCGCAACGACATCGAGCACACCACCTGGTATTACTCCGCGCTGAAGGCCGCGCGCCCGGTGTGGATCGGTCCTTATAAGGCCCACTTTCTGGGCGATGCGCTGACGATCTCCTATGTTGCGCCCATCTACTATCAGGGCTTCGTGGTGGGCGTGCTGGGCATGGATATACTCTTCGACACGCTGATCTCCCACATCCAGACCCTTGAAGTCTTCAATTCTGGCTTTGCGTTTCTGATGGACCGCGACGGCAATGTGCTCTATCATCCCGACATGGCCGAGGGTAAAGAGGTGATGCTGGATGAAGCGCTGAGCCAGCAGCTTCTGCGGCGCAGGGATACCGGGGACATGCTGATCCGCTACAAACGGAACGGCGAGCCCTGGCAGCTCTCTTTCTCATCCATCAACGACGACTACAAGGTGGCGGTCACCGCGCCGGTGTCCGAAATCACCGCGTACACCCGCAAGCTGGCGCTGGTGACGGTGCTGGTGGCGGTGGTGATACTGGCGGTGTTCGCCCTCATCACGCTGCTTCTGATGAACGCGCTGACCAAGCCGCTGCTGCGGCTGACCGCGGCCTCCCAGAAGCTGATGGACGGGGACTACGACGTAGAGCTGAACTATGAGGGCAACGACGAGGTGGGCATACTTACCGCCGCCTTTCGCAGGATGCGCGACCATCTGAAGCTCTACATCAGCGATTTGAACAGCCGCGCCTACACCGACGCCATGACAGGTCTGAAGAACAAAGGCGCGTTCACCACCTATCTCGCCCGCATGAACGACACGCTGAAGCGGGAGGGCGAGAATGCTTCGGGCTTTGCCATCATCGTGTTGGACTGCAACGATCTCAAGCAGATCAACGATAAATACGGCCATACCCAGGGCGACATGTACCTTAATACCGCCGTGCAGGCCATGACCGAGACCTTCACCCACAGCCCCATCTTCCGCCTGGGCGGGGATGAATTCGCCATAATCCTCCAGCAGTTCGACTACTACACCCGCAATGATTACATGGCCGCCTTCGAGCATCAGATTTCCGAGATCAATGAGGGCGCCCGCAACCCCTGGGAGCAGGTCAACATCTCCAAGGGCATGGCCGTCTACCAGCCCGGCATAGATACGACCGTGGAACAGGTCCTCCGCCGCGCTGACGAACAGATGTACGAGGACAAGCGAAAGCAAAAAGAGAAGCACTAATACTAAATTGCATCTAATCCATGTACATCTGCGGGCATCTTTTCCGCCCTGGCTTAGCGTCGCTCCGGTCAACGATGCTTTGGCATCGCCTCCCTCCGCTCCGCGTCGCCAGGACAAAAAATCCGCTCCGCATTTGTACATGTCTTAGAAGCAATTTAGTATAAAAAATGTGTCAACGGGGACGGTTCCCGTTGACACATTTTTATCTGTGTCGGGTTGAAGACTCACGGTTCTACATTGGACAGGTCTTCCTCGATATATAGCTTTTCCTCCAGGTTGCCCTCAGTGTCGTAATAGGTCTGCCAGACCTGGCGGAGATCGCCCTGGCCCGCGTCGATCCAGAGCTGCCAGCCGTCGTCATTGACATCCAGGGTGTAATAGAAGAAGCCATAGACCTCGTCCTCATAGCCATTGATCCGATGCCCATGTTTTTTCACCAGCTCGCCGGTTTCATTATCCATATCGGCGGCCAGATAGAGGGAATGATCTTCGTTGTCTGAGGCAGCTTTGATTTCAAACCACTCAAAGGGCTGCTTCTCGCTCAAGGTCAGCGTGATATGATCGCTGGAGGCCTCCATGGTCATATCCCTGCCGCTGACATCGCTTTCCACCCATTCATGGTCCAGCTTCGGAAACTCGCAGGCGCCCGTCTCCCACAGGGCTTTGATCGTCGCCTCGGCGTCCCAGCCCTTCATCAACGCATCCAGCTCCGCCGCGTCGGGACGGGCCAGCAGCGCCTCCTTGGTCTCGGGAATGTCACCGATCAGCTCCACCAGCCGCTCCGGCAGCGGCGGCACATCGTCGCCCCTAAGTGTGGTGACACCTTCCTCCTCCTCAGCCAGCGCCGCCATCATCGCCAGCAGCGCCACGAGAATCAGCGCAAACAGTCTTTTCTTCATGGGTCTCGTTCATCCTTTCATGAATTGTAATCATACTGATTATACATTCAGTATATCACAATTCGGATGAAGAATCCACAAATCCGCTCTAACAGAAGAGAAAAGCCACAATTTCACCATAATGTCATCCTATAATCAGCTTCCGAGTTGTACAAATTTCCTTCCTGCTCGCCTGAGCCTTTCTGGGGCCTTTGCTTCGCCGAAAAAGCAAAGACGCTTGCCGGATTCCCGAAGAGGTGTACTCAGCTCGGCGAAATCCGAATCCGAGGAGGCGACGCAGATGGTGCCGATCTCAGTCTGGCCGGCATATTTCCGGGCATCGCGCATGAGCTTTTCGTCCACCTTGTTCTTTCTTGCTTCACCATAGAGGCAGATGTCCTGAAAACCATATTGCAAAGCAGTCAGCGTCCATGGCCGCGTGGCGGGGTCCTTCTGTCGGTGATACACCCTCACCAGCGCGACCTTCCCCAGTCTCCGTCCCAGAGCGCAGATCTCCCCCGCCCGCCTGTAGCTGATATTCTCCCCGTCAACGAGCAAAACGACCTTTCCCTTCATTCCAGTCTCTCCTTTCAATATTGGTCATTAAAAAAGGGACATCGATACGACAGGCCTGTACCTGTCATATCAATGTCCCTGAACTATCTCAATTACATTGACGTGGGCGCTTCTATCGCACCCGCGCTCTCCATGAAGGAGCGCTCGCATCAGCCGTTCACGATCAAACTGCCTTGCTTTATACCATTATACCACAGCTTCAAATCAGTGTCAATAAAAAAACAGAGCAGGCAGAATTTCGTCTGTCTGCTCTGAAAATATAAAGTTAGTCAATAATCAGACTCTGGCCCGTCATCTCCTTGGGCTGTTCGATGCCCATGAGGTCCAGCATGGTGGGGCACAGGTCGCAGAGCTTGCCGCCCTCGGTGCGGAGGGTGTGCTTGGGGTGCGAGGGATCGATGACGATCACGGGCACGGGGTTGGTGGTGTGGGCGGTGAAGGGGCCGCCGGTGGTGGGGTCGATCATCATGTCGCAATTGCCGTGGTCGGCGGTGATGACGACCTTGCCATCCTGGGCCACCAGCGCGTCCACGATCTTGCCGACGCACTCATCGACGGTGCGAACGGCCTTCTTCGCGGCCTCCATGACGCCGGTATGGCCGACCATATCGCAGTTGGCGAAGTTGAGGATGATGACATCGTACTTCTTCTCAGCGATGCACTTGAGCACGGCGTCGGTGACCTCGTAGGCGCTCATCTCGGGCTTGAGATCGAAGGTGGGCACCTCCTCGGCGGAGGGGCTGGGCACCAGTATGCGGTCCTCGCCCTCAAAGACGCGCTCCTCGCCGCCGTTGAAGAAGAAGGTGACGTGGGCGTATTTCTGGGTCTCCGCGATGCGGAGCTGCTTCTTGCCCAGCTTGCTCAGGTACTCGCCCATGGTCATGTGGAGGCTCTCGGGCGGGTAGGCGACCTGCACGTTGGGCATGGTCGCGTCGTACTGGCACATGCAGATGTAGGTCAGCGGGAAGAAACCCTTCTTGCGCTCGAAACCCTTGAAGTCGGGATCGACGTAGGCGCGGGTGATCTCGCGGGCCCGGTCGGGGCGGAAGTTGAAGAAGATCACGGAGTCGTTGGCCTTGATGGTGCCCTCGGGGTCGATGACGGTGGGCAGCATGAACTCGTCGGTCAGGTGCTTGCCGGTCTCGTCGACCACCTTGTAGGAATCCAGTATGGCCTGGACGGGATCATCGGCTTTGATGCCCTCGGCGCAGACCATGGCGTTGTAGGCCTTTTCCACGCGCTCCCAGGCGAAGTCGCGGTCCATGGCGTAGAGGCGGCCCATGACGGTGGCCACTTTGCCCACGCCCAGCTCGTTCATCTTCTCAACCAGTTCCTTGACATACTCCCAGCCGGAATCCGGCGGCACGTCGCGGCCATCCAGCAGCGCGTGGACATAGACCTTCTTCAGGCCATGCCGGCGCGCCATCTCCAGGATGCCGTAGATGTGCTCGGTGTGGGAGTGCACGCCGCCGGGAGAGACAAGGCCGATCAGGTGAAGGGCGCGCCCCTCCTGCTTGGCGTTCTCCATGGCGGAAAGCATGGGCTTGTTCTCGAAGAACACGCCGTCGTGAATGTCCTTGGTGATCTTCACCAGCATCTGATAGACCACGCGGCCTGCGCCGATGTTGGTGTGTCCCACCTCGGAGTTGCCCATCTGGCCGTCCGGCAGACCCACGTCCAGGCCGGAGGCGCCGATGGCGGTGCAGCAATACTTTTCCTTGAGGCCGTCGATGACGGGTGTGCCCGCCGCGACGATGGCGTTGGATTTGGGATCGTTTTTACCGATCCCAAATCCGTCGAGAATCAAAAGCGCGGTCGTGCTCATCAGAAGTTCACCACCTGCGCGAAGTCCGCAGCCTTGAGGCTCGCGCCGCCGATGAGGCCGCCGTCGATTTCGGGCTGCGCCATCAGGCCCTTCACGTTGGAGCCCTTCATGCTTCCGCCGTACTGGATGCGGATGTGCTCGGCGGCATAGCGACCGAACTTGGCGGCGATGGCCTTGCGGATCACGCCGATGGTCTCATTGGCCTGCTCGTCGGTGGCGGTGAGGCCGGTGCCGATGGCCCACACGGGCTCATAGGCGATGACCACGTTCTCCAGATCGCTGGTGGACAGGCCGTGCAGCGCCATCTGGGTCTGATAGGTGACGATCATGTCGGTGTAGCCCGCTTCGCGCTCGTCCTTCATCTCGCCCACGCACACGATGGCCTTCAGACCGGCCTTGACGGCGGCGAGGGTGCGGAGGTTGACGGTCTTGTCGGTCTCGCCGAAGTACTGGCGACGCTCGGAGTGGCCGATGATGACGTACTCGCAGCCGGAGGCCTTCAGCATGGCGGCGGAGAGCTCGCCGGTGTAAGCGCCGGACTCCTTGAAGTGGACGTTCTGAGCGCCCAGGTGGATGTTGGTGCCAGCGATGATGGGCTTGATGGCCGCGAAGTCAGTGGCGGGGGTGCAGACCACCACGTCGCACTTGGCGTTGCGCACCAGCGGGATCAGGTCAGTGACCAGCTGAGCGGCCTCTTCGGGGGTCTTGTTCATCTTCCAGTTGCCGGCGATGATGGGGGTGCGGGTGGGCATCACGCGGTCCAGCAGGCACACGACGCCGGGCAGTTCCTTGCCCTCCAGGAATTCGAGGGACGCGCCGCCGCCGGTGGAGATGTGGCTCATGCGGTCGGCCAGACCCATCTGGGTGACGGCAGCCGCGCTGTCGCCGCCGCCGATGATGGTGGTGGCGTGGGACTCGGCCAGGGCCTTGGCGATGGCCAGGGTGCCCACGGCGAAGTTGGGCATCTCAAAGCAGCCCATGGGGCCGTTCCACACGATGGTGCGAGCCTTGGCGATCTCGGCGGAGAACAGCTTCACGGTCTCCGGGCCAATGTCCATGCCCTCGAAGTTATCGGGGATGTTGCGGGAATGGGCGGTGATGCGCTCGCAATCATTGGAGAAGTTGTCGCCGCAGACGTTGTCCACGGGCAACAGCATCTTGACGTTCTTGGCCTTGGCCAGCTCGATGAGCTCCTTGGCCAGGTCGATGCGCTCCTCGTCCAGCAGGGAGCGGCCGACCTTGCCGCCCAGGGCCACCTGGAAGGTGTAGCTCATGCCGCCGCCGATGAGCAGCACGTCGACCTTCTCCAGCAGGTTCTTGATGACGCCGATCTTGTCCTTGACCTTGGCGCCGCCCAGGATGGCGACGAAGGGACGCACGGGATTCTCCACCGCGTTGCCCAGGAACTGCAGCTCCTTGCCGATCAGGAAGCCGGCCACAGCGGGCAGATAGGCGGCGACACCGGCGGTGGAGGCGTGAGCGCGATGGACGGTGCCGAAGGCGTCGGAGACGTACAGCTCGGCCATGGAGGCCAGCTCCTTGGCGAACTCGGGATCGTTCTTTTCCTCTTCCGCGTGGAAGCGCACGTTCTCAAGCAGGATGGCCTTGCCGGGCTCGACCTCGGCGGCCAGCTTCTTGGCATCGGGGCCGATGACGTCCTTCGCCAGCTTCACCTCGAAGCCCAGCTTCTCGGAGAGGCGCTCGGCCACGGGCGCGAGGGAGAAGTCCATGTTGAACTTGCCCTTGGGACGGCCCAGATGGGAGCAGAGGATCACGGCCGCGCCGTTGTCCAGCAGATACTTGATGGTGGGCAGGGCGGCGTTGATGCGGGTCTCATCGGTGATATGCTTTTCAGCGTCCAGCGGCACGTTGAAGTCGCAGCGCACAAGCACTTTCTTGCCCCTGACCTGAACGTCCTCGATGGTCATCTTATTCAGATTCATGTTCAACCACTCCTTAATATTGATGGTGATTCTATTTTAGCACATTCGGGTAAAAAATAAAAGGGTATTTATAACATGGCGGCCATAAAATTTTCTCAGTATGGTGCTATGCAGAATAGCCAATGCAGCTATTCAGTCCACTCCTATCAATAGAAGTATACCGGGCGGCAAAAAGGCCCCTAAAGACCGGTGACCACGCGCTGCAGCAATACGGGGGTGAGCACATCCCACAAAATCCCTGTTTATCGTGCAGTGTGAATCAGTGCCATCCGGATGTATGCTGGTCAATTGCCAAAGTAAACGCAACACTGACAGAGTAAATGCAACGTTGCGTTTACTCTGTTTAGGGAGCTGACAGAGTAAACGCAACGGAAGCTGGT